>CAYSCH010000184.1:0-11620 GCA_964429355.1 uncultured Planctomycetaceae bacterium
ATGGACCTCCCCCCAGGTTTGGACTGCTTGGGACTGAAATCGCTATCCCGGTCCAACCCACATTGCCCGCCTGCAACTTCAGATGGCTGAATAGATTCCAAGACTCTTCAAAACAGGGACCTTTCTATGCTGCGTAAAGCCTTGGTGCTGTTGGGGGTCGGCCTGCTCCTCTCGATATCTTCGGCTGCCGCGGCCGAAGGCAGAGCTCCCAAGCGACATGTGATCATGATGATCGCCGACGGGGCAGGGTTCAACACGTTTCACGCCACGAGCATGTACCAGGGCAAGTGGGATTCGGCCAAGGGGTGTGGTATGCAGGTCTATAACGGGCCTGACTGGACGTGCGTGGCCGCCCAGACCTTTCCATTGAATCTCTCGGCAAAACCTCTGGGCACAGACCAGCAGGATCCGGCCCTGGTTTACGATCCGGTCAAGGCCTGGGATCGCAAAACCGGGTATGAATGGCTCACGGCCGGCTACACCGACTCGGCTGCGGCGGGTACCGCCCTGTCGACCGGCAAGAAGACCTTCAACAATGCCATCAACTGGAGCGACCTGAATCAACCGATCAAGCCGACCATGCCCGAACTGGCCTGCTCGTTGGGCCTGGCCACCGGCGCGGTCACTTCGGTGGAATGGTCGCACGCCACTCCGGCCGCTTTCAGCAATGCCCATTCAGCCGAGCGGGATCAGTACCAGGAGATTGCTCAGCAAATGCTCCAGGGGGGCGTGCTCGATGTGATCATGGGAGCGGGCAACCCGGACTTCGACAACAATGGCCAGCCCTGGAAGCCGACAAAAGTCAAGAAGACCGAGGCTGAAAAGGCCGCTGAAACGGCCAAGGGAATCACCGGCGAGATTGCCGCAGACCGGGAATACAAATACGTCGGGGGCAAAGAAGCCTGGGAAGCAATCGAAGCCGCCCGCAACTCTCCCGGCGGACTTTACCTCGGCTACCGGCCCGTGTCGACCAAGGCCGAGTTCGAAGCCCTCTGCCAGGGCGAGGCCCCCGCCAAGGTCCTCGGGACCGCGCAGGTGGCAACCACGCTCCAGCAGGCCCGCACCAAGGCGGGCGACAAGCATCCAGACGAAGACACTCCGCTGAACCCGAATGTTCCCACCCTCGACACCATGACCCGCGGAGCGCTCAACGTGCTCGGCCGCAAGCCCAACGGCTTCTTCCTGATGATCGAGGGGGGCGCCGTGGACTGGGCCAATCACAACAACCTCCCCGGTCGCATGATCCAGGAACAGATGGACTTCCACTTGGCGATCGAGTCGGTCGTCGCCTGGGTTGAAACCCACAGCAACTGGGACGAAACCCTGCTGGTAATTACGTCAGACCATGAGACCGGCCTGCTTCGCGGCCCAGATTCCGACGAGGACCCGTTCCGGCCTCTGGTTGACAACGGCCCCGGCATGATCCCTGGACTGGCATACCACTCCAAAAAACACAGCAACAGCCTCGTGCCCGTGTTTGCCCGCGGCGTTGGAGCCGAGCAATTGGAGGCACTCACAGTCGGCATCGACCCCGTGCTCGGACCGTATATCGACAACACGGCGATCACCCGGATCCTGCGGGCTGCCCTCGAGTCGGCCACTGCCAAACCGATGCTCACCGGGAATGAGGCTCAGTCCGCCGGGCCCCTGTCGGCCCAGTGATTTCCTCTCGTCCTTTTCAACATGGAGAACAATATGCTTCGCTGCTTGACACTGCCGGTTCTGCTTCTGTTTGCCTCGAGCACGTTGGCTGCCGACCCCCAGACGGCTCCCGCCGAACCGGAGGGAATGAAGGCTCTGTTCAACGGAAAGGACCTCTCCGGGTGGGACGGCGATCCGCGACTGTGGTCGGTCAAGGACGGCGCGATTCGCGGAGAGACGACCGAGGAAAACAAGGCCAACGGCAATACGTTCCTGGTCTGGAAAGACGGCGTGCTCAAGGATTTCGAACTGCGGCTCTCCTTCCGCTGCGCGGCCAGTAACAACTCCGGCATCCAGTACCGCTCGAAGCACATCACCGACAACCCCAAGAACCCCTGGGTCGTCCGCGGCTATCAGCACGAGATCCGCAACGAGGTCAAGCTGCCCAGTGTGTCCGGTTTCATCTATGACGAAGGCGGCAAGCGAGGCCGAATGTGCCTCGTGGGCGAAAAGGCTGTCTGGGGAGAAGACGGTGAGAAAGAGGTGACCGGTACTCTCATCGACGCCGAGGAGTTTGCCAGGCTGTTCAAACTCGACGACTGGAACGATGTGGTGATCGTCGCCAAGGGCCCGCACCTCCAGCACTACCTGAACGGCCGGCTGATCCTCGACTGCACCGACAACCATCCGCAGGGCTCCCTTCGCGAAGGTGTTCTCGCCCTGCAGATTCACGCAGGCAACCCCATGTGGGCGGAGTACAAGGATATTCGGCTCCAAGAGATCAAGTAAGCCCTGTAGATCGGACTGATCCAGGCCAGGCCGTTTATCGCACTCCAAATGGGGCTTGCTGGATTTCGATGCGATCGAAGAGTGCTTCGCCTCCCATGGCAGTCGGGGCGAGGCCGGTGAGGGTAAAATCCCCGAAGTCCGCCCACAAGTCACGCTCCACGACTGTCCACTCGGCTGGCGGTTCCTCGTCGATGCAAAGGGCCAACCAGCCCGTCGTGTTCTTGCCGGCGAAGTAGCGCTGCCGGGCCACGTCGGCCGGCGGCCAGCCACCGTCGGCCGCCAGTTCGAGCATGACGCCCTCTCCGGCGCGTTGCTTCCAGGCATAGCGGAGATACCGGAACTC
Organism: uncultured Planctomycetaceae bacterium; assembly: GCA_964429355.1. GTDB lineage: Bacteria > Planctomycetota > Planctomycetia > Pirellulales > Thermoguttaceae > JAAYAY01. The sequence goes on from CAYSCH010000184.1 coordinate 2,774, forward strand.
TCCCGGACCCGGATTCTCGCGAATCGGAAACTGCCATCCGGGCAGTCGGGGAGAGAAACGTTGGGGAGGGCTGACGGCCAGGGCGACCTTGCCGGAGAACACGTCGGCCGACTCCGCCCGCGCCCGGCCATCTCCTTCGGCCAGGAGGGCCGGGAAAGCCGGCTCGTCTTCGAAGAGAACAACCACGTCCGACGGCGCGGAACCGATCGCGCCTCGCAGAAAACCCAGCAGGTGCGCCAGGTCCTGAGGGGTGATCAGTTCTTCCATGTTCTCCGGCATCATCGACAACTGGGAAGCTTCCATCTCGTCGATATTCTTGCGAAGGATCACGTCGGCGGCCGCTTGTTCCCGGCGGAGTGTGATGCTGGTCGCCGTTTCGTCGCAGAGAACGCCCGTGAAGATCCGGCCGTCGACGGTGATCACCGTGTAATTGTCGTACCCGATCGTGATCTGGTTGCTCGGATCGATCACGTCCGCAACGAGCGTTTCGTCGGCGCGAGTCCGGACCGTCAATAGGTCTGGACCCACTTCGAAACCTTCCGCGCCGAGCTTGTGGCACTTCTGGCAATGCTCCTGGAAAAGTCTCTTGCCTTGCTCCGGGGCGCGAGGTAATTTGACTGCCTCCTGATATCGGGCAAGCACATTCTGCCGTCGGTTCTCGCCGCTCAGGCCGGCCAAGAGCTTCCGGACCCCTTCGGAGAGCGAGGAATGCCGGAGTAGCTGCTCCCGGCGGACGGCATCGATGCTTGAAATCGGGACGGCCCCCTGCTCGGCAGCCTCCAGCAGAGTGCCAAGGCGGTCGCTTCGCTGGAAGATTGCCGCAATCACGGCCGACCGGACTGCAGGAGTGTGGGACCGATACCCGGCCAGGAGTATGGCGGCAACCTCTTTTTCTTCTCGCGGTGCAAGGGCTTCGACGGCAGCCAACTGCAGGTCGAGAGGTTGTTGCGGTTCGAGAAGCGTTTCGGCAACCGCTACCCAGCCGTCCAGTGGCGAGGAAGCCAGGAGCGAGAGTGCCGCCACACGATCTTCGAGCGATCGCCGTTCATCCCTGACATCGTCTTTCGCCTTGGCGAAGACAGCGTTCATTTCCGGCGAATCCCGGAGACTCAGAAGGCCGGCCACATGGAATGCCAACCGCCGGGTCTCCTCGTCCGGATGAAGCAGAAGACGGCCGACAGGAGGAACCATGGATGTGTCACCGGCAATCTTGCGTCCGGCACGGTCGAGTCCTTCGCTCAAACCCGCCAGGCCCGCACGAGTTGCTTCCCAGGGGGCTTCCGTCGGCAGATCGGACAGCGTTTGCAGGAGCAGCAGAATCTGAGCCTCGTTTCCCCCCGCCCCGGCAATCGAAGCGAGACCGTGGATGAGCTCCTCGTCCTCCAGGGCTCCCATACCCCTCTCGAAAATTGCCGCAAACAGAGTGGCCGCCGAGTTGGTCGACGAACTGAGGATCGCCGCCGCCAGCCAGGGATCGTCCTTGCACGCGGCAGCCGCAACGGCCAGCGCACTGGCCGCGCGGCAATCGTCGGTTTCGCCCAGGGTCAGGGCAACTTGCAGGCGGACTCGCGGGTGGCCGTCGTCTACGAGCTTCAGCACCTCGTCCACGACTTCCGCATTCTGCCGTAAATAGCCTTCGGCCAGCCTCAGTCCGTGCATGCGAATGGCGAAGTGAGGATCGTGCAACGCCTGTTCGACACTGGACGGTTGAAGCGAGCCGAGCCCCGCGAGGGTGTAGAGAGCGTGGAGACGCGTCTGGCCTGTCGGGCCATCCGCCGCCATCCGTTCCAGAGCTGGGCTTACCGCCGGATCGCCCCGCTCGACGAGCAATCGTTGGGCTGTCGATCGCCACCAGGCGTTGGCGTGGGCGAGATGCCCTACGAGTTCGTCGCCCGTGGCCTGGTCCAGGTCGAAGCGAGGAATGCTTGTCTTGCCTTGGGGTACGATCCGCCAGATACGTCCGAGATTGGCGCCGGCAATCAGCGATTCCACGTAGACTTGCTGCAGATGCCGGGGGATCGCCGAGTAGTCCTCGATGATGTCGCGGTACATGTCCACAACGTACAGCGCGCCATCGGGGCCGGTCGCGAGGTTCACAGGCCGAAACCACTGTTCGCTGGACACGAGGAACTCCGTCTGTTCGTCTTCCTGCGGACGCCGGACTCGGTAACTCGCGCCGTCGGCCACCAGCAGGCAACGGTGGACCAGATTCTGGGCGTTGTCGACACTGAAATGGTTCTCTCGATATTCCTCCGGCAGCAAGTCGCCTTGGTAGATCGTCTGGCCGCTGGCAGCCGTGAAATAGCCGTTCGCCGTGGCCTCCGCTTCTCCATAGAACCGCACCCAGGCCGGATCGGCCGCACGGGCTCGCCGCCATGGATCCGGAAGACTGATCGGATAGACTCGTGCCGGGTGCCCGTAGTGGGGATTTCGTGCAAGGTAACGGTGCGGAATCGGAATCACGTGCAGGGCGTGCTGCTGGTTCGTGCAGAGAAAACGATCGCCCCAGTCATCGACGGCTTGGCCGAACCCGCTCGTCCGCCCGCTGGCCGGCTCGATCGCCGTACCGTCCGCTCGGAAGCGGAAACAGACCGAACCGATCGCGACCGCTTCATCGAGATCCGGCCCGGTGATCGTGCCGGCACTTCCGGCTCCGCTGACTCCGTAAATCCAGTTGTCCACTCCCCAACGGGGATTGTTGATGCGCGTCCAGAGTTCCCCGGCCCCAAATCCGGTGAACAAAGTCTCCCGAACCTCGGCTTTTCCATCCTCATCGCGATCGGCCAGGTACACGATGTCCGGCGCGCAAAACACGATCACCCCGCCGCTCGCCGGTACCAGGCCGTAGCACGGCGGTAGATGATCGGCCAACACGGTCGATCGGTCGACGAGGCCGTCCCCATCTGTGTCTTCGAGTCGTTTCACCGTGCCGTACTGCTCCTGCTCGGCGCGCCGGATCGCTTCGGGAGAGGCCGCGACGCGGCGGACCTCGGTGTCCAGCTGGCCCGTCTTGTTCAACTCCAGGATGTCGTAGTAACCTTCGAGGTTGTAACCGTGAATTTCGCAGACGAGTATTCGTCCCTTGGCATCGAAGGCGATTGCCACCGGGTCGGCCACATGAGGTTCGCTGGCGACCAGTTCGATGCCCAGCCCGGCTGGAAGTCGGAAGAGTTCGCGGCTCTTCTCCGGCGGGAGAGGTTTTGGAGCGTCGCCGGCGAGCTGGATTTCGGCGGGCCAGGCGGGCGAAATCATCAGAACAGCCGGTAACCCGGCAAGCAGCACAACGAGCAGGGCCGTGGATGTCCGGAATCGTGCGGCGATTCTCATTGCCGGGTCTCCTGCATGGCAAGGATCCAGTTTCGTGGGCACCAGTATAGAATGCGGGAACCGAGTTTGATAGTATTTGGCTGGGCTCGGGTTCGCGGTCTGGTCTTTTGTGCCGTACCCGTCCGGTAGGCAAGACTGAATTTGTCGATACGGGAGACTCTTCCATGAAACGTTGGTTTTCTTCCCCGTGTTTCGCCCTGGTCTTTGCGGCTGCGTTCGTCTACTTCGCCCGTGCCGACGACGCCGCGTCGCTGCGGCTGGTTCCCTTTCCGAAACAGGTGAAATTGGGAGCTCGCTCCCTTGGGCTGGAGCAGCCGCTCGTGGCGGTTGTGCCCGAAGCGGCCAGACTGGCAGCACAAGCGTTCCTCGTGGACGAGGTCACGCGGGGCGGTCTGCCGCCGGTCGAAATCCAGGTGAGCGATAGCCCCAACCCCGTCGTCCGTCTCTCCTCAAAAGGCCTTCCTGAGGTGGCTTTACCGAGCCTGCGTGCGGAGGCGGGCGATGAGGACTACGCCCTGGAGGTCACGTCCGGCGGGGCCGCGATCGTTGCCCGTGCGGTGCCCGGATTGATTCACGGGCTCGCGACCTTGGGGCAACTGGTTCGAGCCAATCGACGCAACGGCGCGATCCCTTGCGTGTCGATTCAAGACTGGCCGAGCGTGCGCTGGCGGGCGTTTCAGGACGACATCACCCGCGGTCCCAGTACCAACCTCTCGGAACTCGAGCGGGACGTTACCCGAGGCGCCATGCTGAAACTGAACCTCTTCACTTACTACATGCAGCATCAGTTTGCATTCACAAAGCACCCGCTCCTGGGACCGAAGGACGGCTCGCTCACCCCGGCAGAACTGGCCGGTCTGGTGAACCATGGGCGGCCCCTCGGTGTGGAGATCCTCGGCAACCAGCAGTCCTTCGCCCACATGCAGCACACGCTGGCGCACCCCGAGTACGCCCATCTGAAGCAGGACGAACGCACGTTGTCGCCCGTTCATGAGGGAACTTACCAGTTGCTCGACGACCTCTACAGTGAGGTCCTGCCGATTCTCCCCTTCGAAATGTTCAATGTCTGCTGCGACGAAACGTGGGGGCTTGGCCTGGAGGGGCCCACGAAGGCGCTGGGTGACCAGATCGGCCCCGGCGGCGTCTACGTTCGGCATATCCGGCGGGTTTACGACCTCGTCCATGGCAAGTACGGCAAGCGGATGATGATGTGGGGCGACGTGATCCTCAACCATCCCGACAAGCTCGAGGCAATCCCCAAGGATGTGGTCATGCTCACCTGGGGCTACAATCCCAAAGACAGTTTTGAAGATCAAATTGTCCCCTTCGCCAGATCGGGATACGAGTTCTTTGTGTGCCCGGGTGTGAACAACTGGAGTCGCGTCCTGCCTGATTTTCAGGGTGCGGCCGTCAATATCCAGAACTTCGTCCGTGACGGCGCAAAACACGGAACCATCGGCGTGCTCAACACTTCCTGGGACGATGACGGCGAGAACTTGAACGCCCCGAACTGGCACGGATTCGCCTGGGGCGCCGAGTGCGCCTGGAACGCTTCGATCACGTCTCGCGCAGACTTCGACCGGCGGATCGGGGCGGTATTGCTGGGCGAACCGGGCGAAGAATTTGGCCAGGCCATCAACCTGCTCTCGGCGCCAGGGCTTGGCGGCATGATGAACCGTCAGTTCTGGGAGGTCACGACGGGCCTGGTGCGGCCCGAGACACAGGCTTCGGCCGAGAAGAACCTGAAGATCGCCCGAGACGCGATTCTCCGGCTCGAAGCCTGCCGAAAGACGGCAACGGTCGATGCGGACCTGGTCGATTCGCTTCTGTTCGGTGCACGGCGGATGGAACATTGCTTCCAGAGCCAGGTGGACCGGGCCACGGCTGCCTTGGAGTATGATCAGGCGACCCGGGCCGCTGCCGGCAAGGCCCTCGACCATCTGGACCGGGCAATCGCGGCCGTCAGCCAAACCGCCGAGGGCTATCGCAAGCTCCGCCAGGAGTGGGAGGTGTTGTGGCATCGCGAGAACAAGCCCCACGCCCTCGATTTGTCCTTGGCCAGGTACGGTGAGGCCATCGCCCGCTGCGACGACATGTTGTCCCGGCTTGCGGAGGCCCGCAAGGCCGCGGAGGAAGGCAAGCCGCTGCCGTCTGCCGCCGATTTCGGGCTGCGGCTCTGGAAGAGACCCGAGAAGCTCGTCCGGCCGGGCCGGATCGAGTCGTCATTGGGAAACTATCAGGATTACTATCCCGAGTTTGCCTTCGACGGCGATACGGAAACGTTCTACTGGTCGGATCGCGGCCTGGTGGCCGGCGACGATTTCACCTTGGTGCTCGATGAGCCTTCAGACCTGGAGAAGGTAACGATTCTGCTCGGTACCGACCGCTACCGTCAGGAATACGTGCACGTGGGCCAGTTGCAGCTGCAGGGGGCCGACGGAAACTGGACCGACCTGGCGGAGTTGAATTCGGACCGAGTTGAGGTCGAATTGCCTGCGGGCAAGATCAAGGCAATTCGGCTCCGGGCAAAAGAACCGCAGAAGTTTTGGTTGATCGTCAGGGAGATTCAACTCCAGTAGCATTGCCCAAGAGTCGTCGGAGATCATCACGGCGCAGCGCGATGGTTTTGAATCGCCCAAAATTGTCCGCCAGGTGATCGCAGGGCGTCAGGCTGAATTCACAGTCGGATGGATCCACTTCGAAAATGCCCTGTCCCAGGTTTTGATCGCCTCTCGTGCAGTCGCCAGAACTTCCGGCTGGGCGAGATTCCAGATCTTGGCACCTTCCTGGCTGCTTCGGCCGATGTCGTGAAGCACTTCGGACCAGGATGCCAGCGTGCCCGTCTTTCTGGGAACGGAAAACGACGCGATTGTCTCATAAATGGAGGCGACCGGCATATTCGTGACGGCATTCAATGCCGCTTCCGCCGAATTGCCCCCCCCGGGGCGAGGGTAGATCGCCAGTTGGATTCCGCCCGGAGAGTCGGACGACGCGTCGGCGGGCCGGGGAAACCCGAGGGCGACTCCGCTTCTCGCCTCGGGCGTCAGATGAATCCAGAGCTGGGGAGCCTTGGGCCATAGTTGGATCGGAATGTTCGGCATGGACACGACCTCTGACCAGTGCTCGTCGACCCGTTTGCGGCAAGCGGCGATCGCGTACGAGGCCACGGACCCGCCGAGTCCCTCATGCGGCAATTCATAGTGATGGCCCATAAGGGTCTCGTGGCCCCCATGGACAAAGATCTGCCGCAGGCACTTGATGAGCTGAGGATGGTCCGGCGCCAATCCGCTCCGCTGGGCGAACTCGGCCGCCAGATCGTCGATCCAATTTGCCAGCTTGATCGGCATTTTCATCGGCGCCAGGTCAAGATTCAGCTCATCCGCAACGGCATCGTAGACCCGTTCGGCCAGCCGCTCCAGCGACCTCGGGGTGGGCGACCACTGGCGCCAACCTGAACCGATGGACCATTGCTCGGAGTACGCCGCCTGACCAGCGCTGCCGGTTGCAATGAAGAACACCCCGCGCCGGATCTTCCCCGACGAGTCGTATTCGGCATTGTAGATGACCGTCCGGTTCCGCCGCTTGCCCTGAAAAAGCGGAAATCCCTGGGCTTGGCCGAGTCGGTGGCCAAAGGCCGCGTGGGCTCGCTGATGGACACCGATCAGTTCGTCCAGCAATGGCCCAGTCGCCTGGGCCCACAGTCGCCGCTGCTGATTCATGGCGCAAACGCTCCCCCCCCCGAGAAACGAAGTCCGGTCCCTCGCCACTATCGCGACTCTACCATGAGGCACGAAGAAGGGCAATCAGGCTCCCCCCGGCAGCGATCGACAAACCCATAGTTGCATACTGGCTGTTTCAGGGCTCCTCTCACGCCAAATAGCCTTGCGCGATTCCCGAAAAAAGGTGAAATTCAACTTTTGTGCCAGGCCACGGGCACCGACCGAAGGTTGGTCTGGCCGTTACGCCCAAAGCTACCGGCCCCCTTTCTACTCCTGAAATCACGTACACTCGTTTGGCTGGATCCGTCGTGCAGAACCTGACTCGCACGCAGCGCGTTTCCCACGCAAAGGCGTCGCAACCGCAGCCATGCTGGCCAGTCAGGCTGCAGGCATGATAGCACTGCTAGCACTCCTGTGGGTGCTTTCCTTCAAAGTTACGGGCAGTGGACTTGCCGATCCGCAGACGATCGACTACGTTATTCGACACGGGAAAACCCATCCCGTGCCAAGTGTGTCATGGAAGACCGCCCATGAGTTCAAGGAACGGAACTCCGATGAAGTACCACCGTACTCTACCTTGCCCGTCTACGGATGGACGGGCAAGGCGTTTTTCGCCTGCCTCTGATCCCGTCCCCCCCGGCAATCGTCTGGTCAAGGCCGTTCGCCGTTCGGTTTTTCGAACGCGGAGCTGGTTTCTCGGCCAACAGAAGAGCGAAGGACATTGGGTCGCCGAACTCGAAGGCGATTCCATTCTTCAGAGCGAAACCATCCTGCTCCTGGCCTATTTCGGCCGCGAACAGTCCGATCTGGCCAAACTTGCCGCCCGGCAACTCGTCCAGACGCAGATGCCCGATGGCGGCTGGGCCATGTATCCCGGCGGCGGCGTGGAGATCAGCGGAAGCGTGAAGGCCTACTTCGCCCTCAAGCTCACCGGCCATGACCCGAGCTCCGAATACATGCAAAGGGCAAGGAAGGCCATCCTTGCCCACGGCGGGGCCGATGCGGTCAACAGCTTCACCCGTTTCTACCTGGCGATTCTGGGACAAATACCCTATGACCAGTGTCCCGAAGTTCCGCCGGAAGTCATGTTCCTGCCCAAGTGGTTCCCCGTAAATCTATCCGCGGTGAGTGCCTGGTCCCGAACGATCATCGTCCCCTTGTCGATCGTTTCCGCCATGCGTCCAACGCGGGAAATCGATCCTCGCTGCGGTATCCGCGAGCTGTTCATCAAGGCTCCCGAGGACTGGCCCGAACTGCGGTGCCCCGGCAAGCAAGCCGGCAAACGGCTCTTGAGCTGGGACCGGTTCTTTCGCACCGTCGACGGCACCTTCAAGTTCCTCCGGCGCTGGAACCTGCTGCCCATGCGCAGGCGAGCCATCCGGGCGGCAACAAGCTGGGTATTGAAGCGGTTTGAGAACAGCGATGGCCTGGGCGCCATCTATCCCCCCATCGTCTGGAGCCTGATTGCACTCGACGTGCTCGGCCATCGCGACGACAGCCCGGAAATACGGGAATGCTGGAAACAGCTCCACGCCCTTGTTCTCACCGACGAAGCCGACCAGACCTGCCGTATCCAGCCGTGCAAATCACCCGTCTGGGATACCGCCATCACTCTCCGCGCCCTCCTGGCCGGCGGGCTGCCCGGAAACGAACCGGCCATCGCCCGTGGAGTCGACTGGCTCCTGGACCGTCAGATTCTCGTTCCCGGCGACTGGTCCGAGACCGTCAAGGCCGAACCGGGTGGATGGTGCTTCGAGCACAACAATGCCTTCTATCCCGATAATGACGACACGGCCATGGT
>CAYSCH010000184.1:11630-17961 GCA_964429355.1 uncultured Planctomycetaceae bacterium
CTTATGGTCCTCAGAAGCCAGTTCGCGGAAACCTCCGACGACCGTCTGCCGCCGAATCTCCGGCTCGCCGGCGGAACGGACCAGTCACCCGTCGACAACAGCGCCCATGAGAAACGGATGGAACGCACGACTCGGGCCATCGACCTCGGCGTCCGCTGGTTGCTCGCCATGCAGAACCGCGACGGCGGCTGGGGCGCATTCGACCGGAACAACGACAGCGAGTTTCTCTGCCATGTGCCTTTCGCCGACCACAACGCCATGATCGACCCGAGCACGCCCGACTTGAGCGGGCGCGTGCTGGAAGCCCTCGGCCAGTTGGGCTATGGGGAATCACACCCCGCCGTCGCCGAGGCCGTCCGCTATATCCGCAGCACCCAGGAACCGGACGGGAGCTGGTTCGGTCGCTGGGGAGTCAATTATATCTATGGCACCTGGCAGGTAATCACCGGGCTGGTCGCCGTCGGCGTCTCCCAGGACGATCCCGCGATTCGCGCGGGAGTCAATTGGCTTCTCACCCACCAGCAGCCAGACGGCGGATGGGGCGAGACCCCGGCAACCTACGCCGATCCCACCCTTCGTGGCCAGGGCCCGGTGACCGCGTCGCAGACCGCCTGGGCCGTTCTCGGCCTGATGGCAGCCGGGTTGGACGATCATCCGGCCGTCCGTCGCGGCGTTCAGTTCCTCGTCGATCGCCAGCAAGACGACGGCACCTGGAACGAGCCTGAGGTCACCGGCACAGGTTTTCCCCAGGTGTTCTACCTCCGCTATCACTATTACCCCATGTATTTTCCACTCATGGTCCTTTCCCGCTGGGCCGTGTCGGCCGCGGCCAGTCAGGCCGACGCGGTCGCTCCGGCTCCCCCCCTCCGTGTTGTCTGGGACGAGGACGACGCAGAGCAGGTCGCTCATCCGGCCCAGGCGATGTAAACGGAAGTTGGCCCGGCATGTGTCACTGCCTGCCTTTTGGCAGTCCTTGAAAATGACCGTCTCGCACGAGTACTGTGCACAGGCAAGCTCTGCCATGCAATCCCCACTCCCGCCGAGACCTCCAGGAGCAGCTCCATGCGTTTCCCGCTTTCCTTGACACGATCCATGACCGCCTACTTGATGCGGCAGAAGTTGGCCGGCCGCAAGCGGTTTCCGATGGTGCTCATGCTCGAACCGCTTCATGCCTGCAACCTCAAGTGCGTCGGCTGCGGGCGGATCCGCGAATACACCGAAACCATGCAGCAGCATCTCTCGGTCGAGCAGTGCCTGGCCGCCGTCGAAGAATGCGGGGCGCCGATTGTCAGCGTCTGCGGCGGCGAGCCCCTGATTCATCCCGAAATCGACGAACTCGTGGAGCAGCTCGTCGAACGGAAGAAACACGTCTATCTCTGCACCAACGGGACTCTGCTGGCCAAGAAGATCGAACTGTTGCGCCCCAGCAGCCGGATCTTCATCAATGTGCACCTCGACGGCATGGAGGCAACGCACGATGCCATTACCTGCCGCAAAGGCATTTTTACCAAGGCGATCGAAGGCATCCAGGCCGCCAAGAGCTCCGGTTTCCTGGTGTATACCAACACGACCGTCTACCGCGAAACCGACGTCCACGAACTGGCGGTCCTGTTCCAGTATCTCACCGAACTCAAGGTCGATGGTTTCATGATCTCGCCGGCCTACGGTTACCAGGCCGTTACCGCCGACGATCCCGACAGGGCGGCCAGAATCTTCATGCAGCGCGACGAAATCCATGCGAAGTTCCGCGAAGCCCGCCGGCTCCTCAGCTCCTACAAACTCGTCACCTCCCCCTTGTATCTCGACTTTCTCTGCGGCGGACGTGATCTCGCCTGCGCCGCCTGGGCCAACCCGACCTACAATGTCCGCGGCTGGAAAGGTCCCTGTTACCTGATCACCGACCGCCATTACGCCACGTTTGCCGATTTGCTATCCGAGACCGAATGGGATAAACTCGGTCCTGGCGGCGATCCGCGCTGCGAGCATTGTCTCGTCCATTGCGGCTTCGAGCCCGCGGCAGTCCTCTCTTCGGAGAAAACCTTCCGCGACGTGCTGAAAATGGCTGTCTGGCAGATGACGTAAGCTTCGTACCTCCTCCATCCCAGGAGATCCCTTCGCAGCCCAGCGAGGGGGTGGCCAGGGGAACGGGCTGACGTTCGAGCCGGCATATCCGCTCTTGACGTCCGGCCTCCAGGCCGGACCACACTCTCGTCGGCGGCGCGACACTACCATGGTCTTTCGATACTTCCTGCGGCAATGGCTCGGCTCCCTCGCGCAGCGCAAAGTGCGCGAAACGGTCATCAGTGCTGCTCGCCAGTCGCTCCACGAAACGACCGAAGCGGCCCAACGCCAGGCCGAGGACCCGGAACTGCGCAGGTGCGATATCGGTGTCGTCTTTGCCCTGGGCATCGAGGCCGGCGGACTGGAAGACTTGCTCCACGACGTGGTCACCATGCGCAGCCCGGAAACAACCGTCCGTGTCGGCCGACTTGGAACGCACCGGGTGGCGATTGCCCGGTCCGGGCCGGGCGGCGAGGCTGCCGCCCGCGCAACCACCGCACTTCTGTCGGCCCACCAGCCCACCTGGGTCTTCTCGGCTGGTTTTGCGGGCGGACTCGATGCGAGTCTCCGTAAACACGATATCCTCATGGCCAACCAGGTTACGTACCACGACGGTCGCTGTTTCTCGCTCGATCTCAAAGTCGATTCGGCGGCCTTGGCGGCTGCTCCCGGCGTCCACCTCGGTTCGCTGCTCACAACGGACCACATCGTCCGGCACTCTCAGGAGAAACGCGAGCTGGGTGAAAAATACCATGCCATGGGCGTCGACATGGAGACCTTCTCCATCGCCCAGATCTGCCGCCGCGAGAAGGTCCCACTCCTGGCCGTCCGCATCATCAGCGACACCGTCGACGACGAACTCCCCAGCGATCTCGACCGCCTGATGCGTCAGGCGACGATTGTTCGTAAGGCAGGTGCCGTGGTGGGCGCCGTCATGAACCGGCCGGGGAGCGTCAAAGATATGTTCAAACTCAAAGAAGACGCCTTGGTTGCCTCCGACAAACTCGCCCGCTTTCTCCAGTCCATGGTCCGGCAAATGGCGCCGACCTCGCCCCGGCAGTGATCATCCTCCGTCCAGAATCGTCCCCATCCGCTGCCTCAGTTCCCGCAGTCGCTCTTCCTGGTCCGCGTCAAACGAACCACGCCGCTGCGCGTAGGTGTCCATCCATAGGAACAGGCGATCCCAGTCGTTCGGTGTCAGTGCCACCTCGTAGTGACCCTTTCGCAGGAGCTGCACCAGGGCGCTGGTTTGAGCCGCCCCCGCACCGGCCTGAGATCGCCCCTCGGCATAGCACGCCAGCACGTGGTCGTGCAGGCTCGGTTTGCCATACCCGACAAGGCTCTCATACGACTTCTCCGGCCTGAGGTCGAACTGCTTCCCCTCTCCGTCTGGGTTGTGGCACGCGACGCACGACCTATCCAGAACCGGACCGACCAGCGTCAGAAAATCCAATGGCCAGGAACCTTCCGGTCCCGGTGTGATCGGCGAGGGGCCTCGCTGCGCAGCCAGCGGTGTCACGTTCCCCGGCGACGAATTCCGCGGCTCGTGGCAACCAATGCAGGCAAAGGTCTGACCCGGTTGAACGCTCGTGGCGCTCCGCATCGTTTGCACCGCGACTCCGCGGGCATCCAGGGCCTGGAGAAAAAACGGCACGCCCGACGGCACCGCAAAATGGGCCGACCCGTCCGCCTCAACCGGCACCGTTCCCATGACGAACTTGCCCGGGTCGTCCCCCGTCAGTCCCATCGCAGGAAAATTCATCGTCGGATGTGTCTTGACCGGCAGGCCCACCAGCCGCAGTTGCCGGATGCTTCCCCGTGAAAGCGGCTCCAGGCCGCGATACACGTCCTGCACCAGCACGGTCCCCACCTGGCGCCCCGAACGATCGACCGATGAGCTGATCTCCGGCGGCCGTGGCCGCGGCCGCACGGGAATTGGCGTTTCGCTCGAAATCGCCGGGTCCCGATAGATGAGCGTCAGGTTTCCGAAGGCGTCAAACAAATACAGTCCCAGATCGTTCGCCGGTCCTGGTCCCCCCCAGACCGGCGGCGGAGTCCCCGGAGGCAATGGGGCCCCGCTCCAGGCCACCAGAAAGTGCTCCTCCGACAAGGGGCAGGGACTGGCGAAATAGGTTTGCGGCCAGCCTTCGCTCTCCGGGAAAGCCACCTCAGGCGTCAGCCGCGTCAGGGGACTCTCGTCGTCATTGCCCTTCCGCGGATCCAGCACCACCAGGCTCCCGCCCGTCAAAGCGTGGTGCCCCGATGCGGTGAACGCGATCTTTGCGGAGTTGGGAATACACTGGGCCTCGAACACGCAGTGGGGATTCTTCGTCATGTTGCCGTAAACGGCCTGCTGGTTCGTGCCATCCGGCAAGGTCGACCAGAGACTCATGTACGGCATGTTGTGGCGGTCCACGTAGTCCCAGCGGGCATAAAGTATCCGCCCGGTTCGGTCCACGCTCGGCGTCCATTCGAACATCTCGAACGGCGAGATCTGGCGAATCTCCTTCCCCTCTCCATTCATCACGTGCAGCGTGTAGACGGCCACCGGGCGTTCCGGGCCGCCGCCGCAGCGAACGTAGCAGTCGGGCAGGGCCTTTTCGGAAACCGCCGCCACATCCGCCGCGCCGCACTGGATCTCCTGGCCCCGCCGCGTCGACAGGAAAACAATCTGGCCGTTGGGCAGATAACGCCCGTCAAAATCATCGTACTTCCCAAACGTCAGCTTTCGCAGGGCCGTGCCGTCCAAGTTCATCTCGAAGAGATGATAGAAGGCGTCTTCCGGCACGTTCCCCTTGTCGAGTTTGTTCGGCTCTGCGTGCAGATCCCCGTAGTGCTTGCAGTAGGCAAAAAGCACTCGACGGCCGTCGCTCGACAGGTCCGGCCGCAAAAAACTTCCCGGCTCGAACCCCGCTGTCAGGCACCGCAGTCGACGTGCCTCGGTCTTGAAATCTTCCAGAATGTACACGCCTCCCCCCGGCCGCGACCACCACCCGTAGTACTGGTCCGACATGTGGGTGAAACTTCCCGGCACGCGTTTGACGAACAACAGGTCCTCAAAGTCCAGCAGGGGATTGGCCAACGACAACTCACGCACGGTCTGGCGGGCTGCGAGATAAGAAACTCGCCGCTCCGTTGCCGCTGCGTCCGGTCCGAGCCGGGCTGCGGCCTCGGCGGCCTCATTCAGTCGCGCTGCATGAGAAGTCGTATCGACTCCCATCGCCCGCAGACTCTCGGCCAGTTCCAGCCCCCGCTCCACGACCTCGTGCGTCGGATACTCGGGAGGGGCCGCCTCCGCAGTCACCGCCCCTTCGGCGACGCGAGCCCTCGACCAGGCACTCGTGCTCGATTGGTTGGCCGGGCGCCCCAGAGCCAGGTTCTTCTCCTCCAGATCCCCAAAGACCTCCACCTCGTCCAAGTGAAGATATTCCGGACCAGGAATCTGGATCCGGACAAGCCGGGCTTTCTGCCCCGCGGCAGGTATCACCAGCGGCTTCCCGTCCGCCTGTCCCAGAAAGTCGCCCCCGTTGTGCTCGTAGAAAGCCGTCCACGTCGAACCGTCCTCGGAAAACAACACATTCAGCCTCGCTGCGCGGCTGCTCACATTCCCATCGCAACGATTGTACACGGCAATCCTCGTCACCTCCTCCACCTGTCCCAGGTCCACCTGCCACCACGGGCTTTCGTCGCGATCCGTGTGGAAACCATAGGTGCCGTCTTTCACTCCGTCGCAGCCCCCCGACGCATCGGTTGTCGTCGCAACCGACTGCGACGCACCCCGCCGCACCTCTTCCGGAATCGCCGGCAGCTTGCGGACTCGGTCCTGAAGAACCCAATCGGCCTCCAACTCGGCTGCCGTGATCACCACCGGTGCCGCCGCGCCTCCCGGCGGTGCCCCTTCGGCTTCGGCCGCCGAGGGACTCAGCCAAGGCAGTATCCCCAACATACACGCAAGAATCCTGCGTCTCACGATACATCGAGAAGGCATCATTCCACCAACTCCCCATGTCGTAGGATCCGGTCAGAGCGGAGAACCTCGCCCTGAACTCTGCCGCGCAGCATTCTAGCACACTTGCTTACGGAAAGGCAAAAGGCCGTTTCTCGCCACAAAGCCGACCTTCTGAACAAGTCCCGTCTCGGCTGGCTGCCGGCAACCTCACCTCGCCCACCGGAGCTTCCGCCGTCCCCGATGATTGCCACAGGCTCGGCACTCCGCCATAATCAGCGCCGTTTAGTCCATTCTCATGGAACCAACAGTCGGGGGAAATTC
>CAYSCH010000185.1:0-17907 GCA_964429355.1 uncultured Planctomycetaceae bacterium
CTTCACCTGCATAGGGAGTTCCCTCGGCCACTCCGGCGGGCAGGTCCGCGTCCGCGACCGGGAATCGGGAACCGGTGCGGTGCTCGAAGTCGAACTTCCACGCAAGTTGGTGGTCGAAGGCGAATCCCGGCGACCTGAACAGTATGAGCCGAATTGATCCGGTTTCATTGCAGCATTCCAGGGGCATCACGTAGGGGTCGTGAGGCAGAACAATGAAAGGCAAGCACATTCTGGTGGTCGAAGATGAAGCCCATCTGGCGGCTGGAATCAAGTACAACCTGGTTGCCGAAGGTTATCACGTCACGATCGTGGGAGACGGGCCGTCGGCCCTGGGCTACATCAAAGACCGTCCTGGTTCCGTCGACCTGGTGATCCTGGATCTGATGCTGCCGGGGATGAGCGGGTATGCTGTGTGCGAATCCCTGCGATCCGACAACCAGCACATGCCGGTCCTGATCCTCAGTGCCCGCACTCTCTCCGAGGACCGCGCTCGCGGGTTCGACGTGGGAGCCGACCAGTACTTGACCAAACCTTTCGACCTCGACGAACTACTCAGCCGCGTCAAGGGGCTTCTCACGCTTTTCAGTCGTCGGGTCGGACGCGAACTGGATCAACCCAAGCGAGTTCGCGTCTTCGAGTTCGCCGAGAGCCAGATCGATTTCGATGCCTTCCAGGCCACGGTCCGTGGCAAGGTTGTGCGCATGACCCAACTGGAGATGAAGCTCCTCCGTTACTTCGTGGATAATGACGGCCGTCTGATCCCTCGCCATGAACTCCTGGAGTATGTCTGGGAAATGCCCGGTTATCTCAACACCCGGGCCCCCGACCAGTTCATCCGCCGCCTGAGAAAGATCTTCGAACCCGACCCGGCCAACCCCCGGTACTTCCTCACGATTCGCGACGTTGGCTATCGGTTTGTGGCCAAGGGCGAGAGTGCTGAACCTCAGCCAGGATGAGAAACCAAGGCCCGCCGATACGGCTCCAGCGGACCATGATGCAGGTCACCATCCCAAGACAGCTCAGCTATCAAGAATCGCTTCGGCTTCCTGGCGGTGAAGATCCATCACGTAAGGAATGCCGGTCACGTCGGCACACTCATGCGTGAGGCTCATCAGATCACGGCGGCCGATCGCCCCGAGATTGAAGCAACCAGCACCGGCCATCAACTGCTGCAGCCCCACCCGGAGCTTGTTGACATAAGAATAGATGCCGATAGCCCCCAGTGGGATCTTCGGCATCTCGTTGCGTCCCACCAGATCGCCAACCTGCTCCCAGCAAACGAAGATCTCCTCGGGGGTGGAACCAAACTCGCGAACCGTCTTGGGAAGACGGCCCACCTGGAGCCAATCCGCGATGTTCTTGCCGGCCACTGCCGGAATCATCATTGCCCGCCCCATGCACACGGCCTTGATGAACGGGGCCCCCAGGGCGAGACACTTGAAGATATGGCTTTCTGTGCTGAACGGGCCGGCGAAGGCCAGGTCCACCACCCGCTGGCCTTTGGCCGCAAGTCTTGCAGCAAATGTGGCGGCTGCGGAGTGAAGGTGGATCGCCGGAACACCCCACTCCTGCACCGCTAGCAAGGGACTCATCCCCCTGTCGCCGGAGACGCTGTCGATCGTCACCAAATCGATCCGGGCCTTACTACTCCACTTCAGCACCATCGCCAACTCGCGCAGCCCACGAGCCGCCGTCTTCAGGGTAATCCGCTTGAACCCCAGACTCCGAAGACGATCGCACTGGGCGCAGAATGCGTCTTCCTCGATAAAACCCAGACGGCTGTGGCACTCGAACGTGCGGATCGTGCCGTCTTCGTAAGCCGACCGAATGACAGGATTGGACGGATCGGGCGTGACAATGTAGCCGCGTCTCTGCAGCTCCAGGGCCCGCTCCAGCGAACTGACCTTGCCCGGCCCGCTGATCCACTTGGAGCCTATCCCGCACCAATCAGTGCCTCTTTCGGGTTCCGACCACGGGAGGTGGTGACTTGGCGATGGCTCAGCCCCCTGGCCCAACTTGAGCTCGATCGTGTCCAGCCCGTGTCGGTCGATCACATATTCGGCCACGCCCAGCCGCAAGTCTTCCACGTTCACCTGAACGAGAATCTCACCGTCGCCCCGGTGGTACCTCTTGTAGGTCGTGATGCGGTGATCCATTTCGGGTGACGACGTGACCTTGCCGTGACGATCGCGCTGCAGCCTCGGATCGATGCTGCACACGTTCTCACCACATACGCACGTAATTCCCGCCAGGGCAGCACCCACCGCAGAATGTTCCCAGTTCTCCCGAGTAATCTCCGTCGCGCCGAGGGAGCCGGTGAGAACGGGCGCTGCCATCTTGACCTTTCGGTCCCAGCCGTACGAGGCCTCCGTGTTGGCGATTGGCAAGCGGCGCGCGTCAGGGTTGACCAAGCCACGCTGCGGCACTCCGGCACCACCAAGACCGTATCCGTGAATATTCAGATGGGAATAGTCCACCGGATAGCGTCGGTCGCTGCCGGCCGTCGCGTCGACCGGCCCCCCGCCGATCAGTTCCGGACCGCGGAAGGCGGCCTTAAACACGTCGCAGTTGCCAATGCAGCCGTCCACGCAGCGACAGCAGGGCTGGCTGGGCAAATCCGTGTCGCACCAGAGGTTCCTCCAATCAGTGGCGTCGGTTCCGTGGGGTCGCTGACGATCACCCATCCTGCACTCCTTGGCACGGTCCTGGGCGGTGACTGGACCGGCTCTGATGCGCGCGAGGAAAAAGAAGGCCCGCATATGAGAGAAATCACTTCCGAAGGTGGGGAGAATCCTGGCGGGAGGCGGGATTCACCATAAAGCATTCTAGCAGGCCCGGCTGAATTAGTAATCCCAAATTTGTCTAATACCTAGTATAGCATCTGCTAATACGTCATCCGGCCAGATGCCGCCTGATTTGCGGTGTTTGTTCGGGTCCACCTGCGTTCAGTATTTGGCTAATTCTGAATGCAGAGACTATTTGATTCCCGAGACGAAGCCTGGATCGAGAAGACAGGCACCGAAACCACCCTACTTACATCCCATGCTTCCGAGCCGGCCGTTGGCGAGAGGAATCGGCGCGCCTGCAAAACCTCCGATCGTGCCATGGAAGATTTTTGGACAAGGGGTGCAAGCATATCACTCCCAGTAGGGGTAACAGAAATGGCCTTTCATTAATCGCCGTCGTGTGTTCCAATCTTTGAACTGCCCGTTCCTCGATTCCGGTTCACTGTCAGCCAAGCCCCAGCGACGCTCGCGGGGGGCCGAATCTGAGATCACTCGCCGATGGATCGACGATCCGAACAAGCACGCTTCAAGGAGGGCGTCGTGAGAGTTATCCTGAGGGATTTGTTATCGATTCTCGTGCTCCTGGTTTCTGTTCTTCAGCCGGCCGCGACCGCCACTGCGGCAGGATTCGAGCACGACGAGAACTTCACCGTTCTGGCCGAAGACGAGAATTTGGCCTCTGATGTGCTGGCCAGTGCGAACCGATTTCGCCAGCAAGTGGCCAGCCAGTGGCTCGGGTTCGAATTGCCGCCAAGTGTGGGCGAGACCGTCATTCACGTCACTCTGTCGGACGACGAGGACCGCGGTTTGACGTGGGCGATTGATAGCCCGAACCGATCGATGCACAAGATCTGGTTGACGACCAGCCGCGACCGCGCCAACGGCAGCACTCTGCAGCACGAGATTGCCCATATCGTGCTTGCTACACGCTATCCCCAACGATTACCGGCTTGGGTCGACGAGGGGATCGCGGGGACCTACGACGAACAGGACCGCATCCATCTCCGGCGACAGATCATCCAGTGGTATGCCGACACCGGGAACTGGCCGGCGTTGGAAGGCATTTTTCAGATGCCGACAATCCTCAACACCGACAAGAAGGCCTACAGTGTTGCGGCCTCGGTGACCGAGTTCTTGCTGACCCGCGGAGATCGGCCGAACTTCGTCCAGTTTGCCGCGGCGGGACAACAGGCGGGATGGGATCGGGCCTTGCAGGACTTCTACAGAATCGAGTCCGTAGCTGCACTCCAGCAGGCATGGCAGGCCTGGGCCTCCGGAGCGGAAACCACAGTCGCCGGTGCCAGTTCCGTCCGCGCCAGGCGGGGCATCCAGCAGTCCGACACACTACCGTCGCATTCGAGCGCCCCCTCGAAAAGGCTGGGGGTCCTGAATCTTCCACCTCAGGAAGGGTGAAGTTTGTCGGTTTGTTCAACGCCAGAACCGCGATTCCTGCAGTGGCATTCTACGATTGGCTTTCGCGGCGAATGCCCCGGCCGGTCAACTCGTTTGGGCAATTTGCGGTTCTCCCGCCGGTCGACCTCGGTTCATTCCCGGTGCCAAGGTCAATAGTAGTACCAAATGGGATAATTGACGTACCGAGGATAGCTCACATAGTAGGGAGAATCGACGTACACACGTTCCACCGTGGAAACCTCGCTGGCAGGACGCTGCACGGTGTATTCTACCCGTCTGGGACTGATTTCGAGCCTCTGAGTGTAGCGGGGTGGTCCGATCGTGGACGTCCGTTGCGGCTCCTCGCCGACTAGTTCGGTGGTCAAGGTGCCTACGGGAACGGTGATGGTTCTCGTCTCTCCGGCAGGAATGTACCACTCCTGCCCGTTGACCTTCAGATGCTTGCCGGCAAGCATCAAGTTGCGGACTTCGAGGGTACCCGTCGTGCTGATCGAAGAATTGACAACTTGCCGGACTTCGTCCTTGAATTCGGGATTGCGGTCCATGTTGCTCGACAAGGCCAGAACATGGCTCCCATCGGGGCCGCGTTTTGATATCTGGTTGAGAATCATTTCCTGGTCGCCAATCTGAGTGCGAAGATTCGTCGTCACAGTGTCCATGTCGGCCTTCAACGTCTCAATCTGCCCGCTTTGATCGGCGAGAGTGTTTTCCACTTTGTCGAGCTTGCTGACCACGGAGCCAACGAGGTTCGACAACGTTTCGATCTGGCTCCCATGTTCGCTCACCGTGCCATTGGTTCTGGCAATCGACTGGCGAAGTTCGGCGAGCTGCTGTTGAAGCTCGGCCGTGGTTGGCACGCCAGCGGGCGTCTGGGCGCTGGCCGCGAGTGGAATAGACAGTGCAGTGAGTAAAGCGAGGCCGGCGATAAGAGTGGGCAGTGGTCTCATGAGTATTGTTCCCTCGTGTTACCAAGGATCGTGGCTACCTGCGACCTCCATCCGCAACAAGCGGGCTATTTGGCATCAACACGTGTCTGCATCGACTCTTCGCAACGCCGAATAGCGTTAAGAGGTCGCTACACGATTCTATTCGTGTGACGGGCGGAGAGCATCAACTTCCCTCCATCTACCACCCGGATTAGCCGTTTCAAGCGAAAGATCAGAGGGGGTCGAAGTCGGAGAGCGTTATTAACTCCTCCGGTCCACAGAGAAACCCTCCCACTGGGGGAATGACTCCGGCCAGGGTCAAGCACCGCAAAGGCCGCCTTTCAGAACCCTGCGCAGGCTACCTCAAAGACATTTCCGCTCAGGACCGTTCACCGGACTGCAATGAGAACCCGGCTCTTGAGCGAGGACTGTTGCCCAGTCGGGCTCAGCGACTGAACTTCACTTTCCCGCCGACGATGACCTTCTCGGCCCAGCCTTTGAGTTTCCAGCCGGCAAACGGGGTGTTCGTGCTCTTGGACCGGAATTTGGACGGGTCGACGGTCCACTCGACCGCCGGATCGATCACCACCACGTCGGCGTCGGCTCCGATCGCCAGCGTTCCCTTTTCAACCCCGATGATCCGGGCCGGATTGAGGGTCATTTTTTCCAGGGCCTGCGACCAACTGAGCTTGCCGGTCTCAATCAGTTTTGTCACGACCAGTCCCAGCGCCGTTTCCAGGCCGATGATCCCGAAGGGGGCACGGTCCAGTTCCTGCATCTTCTTTTCTTTGGCATGGGGTGCGTGATCGGTAACAATGCAGTCGATCGTGCCGTCTTGAAGCCCCTCCACACAGGCGTCGACGTGCCCCTGCCCGCGCAAGGGCGGGTTCATCTTGTAGTTCGAATCAAACGTGCGCAAGCACACGTCCGTCAGTGTGAAATGGTGCGGTGTGACCTCCGCGGTCACACGGACGCCGCGTTTCTTTGCCCGGCGGATGATGTGGATGCTGCCGCCTGTCGAAACATGCATCACGTGGAGCCAGCCGCCGGTTGCCTCCGCCAGCGCCACGTCGCGGCTGACCATCACATCCTCTGCCGCGGCGGGAATTCCCCCCAGCCCAAGCACGAGCTGGCTGAGACCCTCGTGCATGACGCCATCCTGGGTCAGCTCCAGGATCTCCGAATGATTCATGACGGGACGGCCGAACATCAGGCAGTACTCGAAGGCTCGGCGCATCAGTTCCGCGCTGTAGACTGGCGAACCGTCGTCACTCAGGCCGACGGCCCCCGCCTCGACGAGTTGTCCGATCTCGGCCAGTTCCTTTCCCTCCCGATTCTTGCTCACGCAGGCAATCACGTACACGTTGCAGTTGTCGGCCCGGGCGGCCTTCTGCTTGATGTACTCCACAGTTCCCTGGCTGTCGATGGGCGGATCGGTGTTGGGGCAACAGGCGATCGAAGTGAATCCGCCGGCCAGCGCGGCAGCCGTTCCGGTTTCGATCGTCTCGTCTTCCTCCCGACCCGGATCGCGAAGATGAACGTGGATGTCGATCAGTCCCGGGGCCACAATCTTGCCGGACGCGTCGATGACCTCGCAACCGTCGGCCGGCTCGGCGTCGTAGCTCGCAATCCGGCCGTCTGCGATCAACAGGTTCGTCACTCGATCCATCTGCTGGCTCGGATCGATCACCCTTCCGTTTCGGATCAGAATTCTCGACATAGCGTCCATCCCGTCTGACAACGTAGTTCTCTGACCTGCAGCCGAACTGGCCGGAATTTGGTCCCTTTGGGCGACCTCTAAAACATGGCGACCACGGCCACGCGTTGAAATGACCCGTCTTCACGAATTCCCAACAACCTTAGGCGGTTTGCCTCCCCGCAGCACACTCGTCACCAGCCACAGCACAGCCATCCGCACAGCCACTCCGTTGGTCACCTGCTCGAGGATCGCCGACTGTGGGCCGTCCGCCACGTCAGGCGTAACCTCCACGCCGCGATTGATCGGTCCCGGGGCCAGGATCAGGATGTCTTCCTTGGCTCGAGCCAACCGGTCCCGATTCATCGCATAAAGATGGGCGTACTCCCGGACCGACGGGAAGGGCCGGTCGTGCTGCCGTTCGAACTGGATTCGCAACAGGTTCAGGACATCCACCCGCGGAATGATGTCGTCCAGGCTGTAGGAGTATTCGACATCCAGTTCCTTCCAACGGGGAGAGACCAGGGTCGAGGGGCCACACACGATCACGTGGGCTCCAAGTGTCTTCAGCCCCCAGATATTGGAACGTGCGGTTCGGCTGTGGGCGATGTCCCCCACCAGGGCTACGGTAAGCCCCTTGAGGGAACCCCGCCGCTGGCGGATTGTGAGGATATCCAGCAGTCCCTGAGTGGGATGCTCATGGGGTCCGTCCCCGGCATTGATTACGCAGCAATTCAGATTCTGGGCCAGCAGGTGGGGGGTGCCTGGGGTGCGGTGTCGCACGACCATGGTGTCGGCCCCCATGGCCTCGATATTCTTCGCCGTATCGATTACCGTCTCCCCCTTGGAGAGGCTGCTCGTCGAGGCCGAAAAATCGATCGAATCGGCTCCCAGCCGCCGTGCGGCGAGCGAAAAGCTGGTTCGCGTCCTGGTCGAATTCTCGAAGAACAGGTTGCAGTTCGTGATTCCGTTGAGCACGGGCACTTTGCGGGTCCCCGCGATCATTGCCGCTTTGAATATCTCGGCTTTGTCGAGAATCGCCGTAATCTCTTCAGCCGTAAGATCTTCAAGCCCGAGCAGGTGTCGCCGCTTCCAGCATTCAGGAAAGGGCCCCAGTTCGACCACATTGTCGCTCATCAATTCCATCACCTCATCAGGGGCGGCCACGCCGCCAGCCAATTCGAGCTCCTGTCAGGCCGAGTATTCCTGCAGCATAACTGCGCGCTCGGCAGATTCTACCACCGCACCGCAAACCTGCAAGCGGTACGCAAGAAACTCGGTGCAACGTCAGCGAGGCTCGTCAGAAACCGCACTGGACGGACAAGACCGGGACTGCCGGCATTTCGCCTGCCTGCGGTCTGATTTGACCCTGCACTGCGAGTAACGTAGGGTTTTCCGGACTGCAGCCACGGCCTGCCCACCGCAAAACCAGTTCATTCGCTATTACCGGGCATCCCTTCTCGCAGGACGATGATGTCAGCCACCGTTTCGGAACCAGATCTGCGCAGTCCGGCGCACGACGGGCCCTCGGGCATGCTCGCCGGCCCGGGATTGGCCGTGGCGATTGCCGTCGGTACCGGCCTGCTGCTGCGTGCCGCCAAAGGCTATCGCTCCTTTCCCAGTGTCGACGATTTCATCTATATTCCCCACAGCCGAGCCTGTCTCGATTCGGACCTGTTTGTCCGCGACACCATGGTTCAGGAACTTCTGGGCCATGTGCCCCTCTGGCCTCTCCTGATTCGCGGCCTCGAGAGCTCCATCGGTTTGAGCCTGGGTCTCTGGCTTCTGACAATCGTTCTTTCCGTGGCCACCACCTTGGGCATGCTGCGATTGACTCGCAGTCTCGGCGGGAGCGGACTCCTGTTGCCGTTGGCCGCTGTGACGGTTCTCGGGGGCGGCATGCGCGGCCTGGGACGCGGTACCTTCGAGGGCGCGTTCGGCGACGCCGTCCACATGCAGTGGTTCGCGCTCAGCCTGCTGCTGTTCGTTTACGATGCCGTCATCCGGCAGCGATACGTCACCGCCGGCGTCTTGTTGGGTTTGACGGCCATCTGTCATCCCGTGGTGGCCGCG
Organism: uncultured Planctomycetaceae bacterium; assembly: GCA_964429355.1. GTDB lineage: Bacteria > Planctomycetota > Planctomycetia > Pirellulales > Thermoguttaceae > JAAYAY01. The sequence continues at coordinate 8,895 of CAYSCH010000185.1, forward strand.
CACGGGGCCCTCGCGGTTGCGTGCAGTGCGCCGTTCTGGGAAAAACGTCGGGTGCGCAAGCTTCTCCAGGTGGCCGCCACGGCTTTCCTGGTGAGCGGCCCTGTCTCGATCACGATCGTTGTGGGAATGCTGGGCAAGTCGGCGGCAGACACATCTCCCCAGGAGGTAGCCAACCTCTGTTATCTATTCCGACTCCCCCATGAGTATGTGATTGGCCGCATTGCTCTGCTCCTCTACTTGGTTTACGTGGCTTTGGGACTGGCCGGCGTGAGCGTATTGGCCGAACGAGCGGAAGACCGTTCCCAGCGAAGCCGCTGTGGCACGCTCGCGGGTCTCATCCTCGGCCACCTGGTGATCCTGGCTGCAGCCGTGCTGCTCCACGGCGAGATGCTCGGAACCGTCTGGAACCTGAGCTCGCTGTTGCCCTTCCAGCTCCATCTCACACGCACGACGCCGCTCCTGCTGGTCCTTTCGGCCTTGGCAGTCACGGTGGCCTTCGAACGAGAGGTCCTCCCCCCGCGGCAGGACGTACGGGAACTTCGATGGGGACGGCTTGTCTTCTGGTGTCCGGTGATTGGCATCGGCCTGCTCCTGCTCCTGGCTGGAACGGATTGGAGCCTGTGGATAGTTGCCCTCGTCTTGCTCGCACTGTTGACCATCGCCGCTCGCGGAAATGCGGGTTGGCACAAGTCGATCGTCGCGATTTGGTGCCTGGCCGCAGTTGCCGCCCTGGTCTGGCACGGCTGGACGAGCACTCTGGACGCCCCGGTGGCAAGGGATGAACTCGAACTCTACCAGTGGGTGCAAAGCGACACGCCCGGCGACGCCCTGTTCATTGTCCCGCCGGGCATGGAATCGTTTCGCCACTACGGACTCCGCAGCGTTTACGTCGACTTCAAGTTCTTTGCAACCGCCGTACCGGCGCTGTTGCCCGAGTGGCGACGACGGCTCGAACTTGTGGCGGCTCCTGATGCGCTCGCATTGTCCGCCAAGGGCATGCCGTCGGTCCCCGAGTGGGACCGTACCTATGCCAATCGAAACACGCCCCGGCGGATTGCCGAGTTGCTGGCGGAGACGGGGGCCGACTACCTGGTCTGGGATCGTCAAGGACTGGAGTATCCGCCCTACATGCCGGTGGATCGGCCTGCCGATCCCCGTGTCGGCATCTGCTTTGAAAATGACCGGTTCAGCGTCTATCAACCGAAGAAGACTATTCCGTGACAAGCGATCCTGGTTCAACGACGATTTCCTATGGAATCGGAACGGCACGCACGCTGTCGGTGATCGTGCTGTTGCTGTTGTTCTCCATGTGGAATCGGACTGTTCAGAAGTTCGACGAAGTGCCGTACAGCACGGAGATCCGGCTGGTTGGATCCCGCATGGTTCCGCAGGCAAGTCCCGACGAGTTGCCACCGGCGTCGGCCAACGCCAAAGCGATCGCGCGGATCGGCTTCGCCGGCGACATCATGCAGCATCGCGGGCAGAAGGACGACGATTTTTCGGCCTGCTATCAGGAGATCCGCCCGCTGCTGCGAAGTTTCGACCTGGCCGTCGGCAATCTGGAGTTTCCCGTCGATCCCGAACGTCCTGTGGGGCCGCCTCTCCGATCGGGCCAGTTCAACGGCTCCCCCCGGCATGTTGCCGCCCTGGCCGATGCCGGATTCGACGTGTTGTGCACCTCCAACAATCACAGCTTTGATCAGGGGCTCGAAGGAGTGCTCGCGACGCTCGGCGTCCTCCGGTCCCACGGAATCACCCCGGTGGGCACCGCCGCCGAAACGTCGCTGTGCGGCCCGGTGCTTGTCGATTGCCAGGGACTGAGGATTGCCATGGTTGCCTACACGATGCGTCCGAACGTCTATTATCAGGACGGCGTGGCTGTGCCCTGGCCTCGCGATTGGCCGATCTGCGAGTTGAACTTTTCCGACTGGTCGGCCGAGTATCGCCAGCAGGGGCAGGCCTTGTTCGAACGCCACGCGGCGGCCGCCGACCGACTGGGGGCCGATTTCCTGATTGCCCTGGTTCATTGGGGCGAGGAATGGCATTTCGGACCGACAGACGATCAGCGGCTGGCGGCCCGGGATCTGGTGGATGCCGGCTTCGATCTGGTCGTCGGCGGCCACAGCCATGTGATCAATCCGCCCGAGATCTATGACGACAAGTTGATCGCCTACTCGCTGGGGAACTTCATCTCGGATTTCAGCCGTCTGGAGACGCGTCTTGGAGCCGTTCTGGAGGTGACGATTGTGGGCGGCAATGGCAATAGGGCCAAAACAGTCGACTTCCGCTACCACCCGATCCTTACCGAGCGGGAAGGGCATATCGTACGCCCCATGCACCGCGGCCAGCAGGGTGACGACAGTCGCGCGTGGCAACTTGCCGAGGAAGTGTTCGGTTCGTCCCTGGCAGGGTCCGCTCCGTGCGCAAACGACTCTGAGGGACCCGCCGATTCCCAGGCCCCAGTTCTCGGTTCTTGCTCTCAGGCCTCTGCCTGGGAACCTCGGCCGGCTGAATCACTCGCTCATCAACTCACGAGGACAAAAAAATGACGGTCCGCAAGAGTTCCCGCCGTTTGACTCACGACACGATTGTTTCGTTGGTCATTCCCTGCCACAACGAGGCGGAAGTGCTGCCACTCTTGTTCGAGCGCATCAACAACGTGGCTGTCGTGTGGGACGCTCAGCTCGAAGTGATCCTTGTCGACGACGGTTCACGCGATGAAACCTGGCAGGTCATGTGCGGTCTGCACGAGCGGGACCGGCGGTGGAAACTGGTGCAACTCTCGCGCAACTTCGGCCATCAGACGGCGGTCTGGACGGGACTGAAGCACGTGACGGGCGACCTGGTGGCCGTGCTCGACGCCGATCTCCAGGATCCGCCAGAGGTGCTGCGCGATTTCTTCGACCGCTGGGAGGCGGGCTACGATGTGGTCTACGCCGTACGGCGCAAACGCAAGGAAGGATGGTTCAAACGCCTGGCCTATTGCAGTTTCTATCGTCTCATGGCGTCGATGGCCGAAATCAGCGTGCCTTTGGACAGCGGTGATTTCTGCCTGATCGACCGCGACGTGGTGGAGGTCATGCTCCAGTCGGGTGAGACTCGCCCCTTCGTGCGCGGCATCCGGGCATGGGTCGGGTTTCCGCAGATCGGTGTGGAGTACGAGCGCGACGCCCGCAAGGCGGGCGAGGTGAGCTACACGCTCCCCAAGCTGTTTGCCCTGGCCCTCGACGGAATCATCAGCTTTTCCACGCGGCCGCTCCGGTTGGCCACCTGGCTGGGACTCTCCGTCTCGGCGGTGGCACTGCTGGGGTGCGCGTTTACGCTGATTCAGCGGTTCTTTGCCCCTCAGTTCGCGGCCATCGGTCTTGCCCCCGTGCCGGGCTACGCAACGATCGTGATGAGCATTCTCTTCCTCGGCGGCGTGCAACTGATCTGCCTGGGCATTCTTGGGGAATACGTGGGCCGGATCTACGAGAACGTCAAGAGCCGGCCCCAGTATGTGGTCTGCCAGACCGTGGGGTTCACGCGAGCCGAAGAGCTGTCCCGATCCGGTTTGTCGTCGCTGGACCCGGTGCTCCTGGTGTGAGTGCCGCCTGCCCGCAGGCCCGAGCGAGGGCAAGCAACAACCTCCACGACTCGCACGACTTGTCAGCCGGCTTGCGTGGCACGGCCGACATCGGCTGCACGCAAGTATTCAACTTTCAGGTTTCTTCCGCCTCGGTCTTGAGCAGTTCGTTGTCGTATTCGTGTTCGAGGCGGCGGACCTCCTGGGCCAGTTCTTCGTCCTGCTCCACGATGCTCGAGACCTGGAGTTCCCACTCGGTGCTCACAAACCGGAGCGCGTCGGAGTCGAGCGAGAGGTGGAGGATTTTTGCCAGGCGGCGGGTGACGGCGGCGATGCAGAGGGGGTTCGCCCCTTGCAGGTAGCCGGGAATCTCGGCGACCAGCGAGGCCATGGCAATGCCCTCCGTGGCTGCACTGGCCATCAGGTACGTGGTGAACGAACCCGGCCCCTCGTAATCGGTCGGTCGCAGACCGAAGGCCTCGAGCTCCGCCAGGCTCTTGGCGTCGGTGCAGCTGACGAACAGTCGCGGTTCCCGCGTGTGGGGAACGGAACCTCCGAAGGAGCCGACGAACAGGATCCGTTCCACCTTCGCCCGTACGGCCAGTTCAAAAATGCAGCGGCCGAAATCGCGCCAATGAAGATTCGGCTCTTTGCCGACAAAGAGAAGCAGGTTGCCGGCCTCGTGGCACCAGAATCGATTCTGGGGCATCCGGATTCTCTGCACGAGGCCGCCCGATACTTCCGCATGGGGACGAAAGATCGACGCCACTTCCATGGGGCCGGGAAAATTGTAGATGTAGAACGGCTCCGGATCGATGTCGGCAAAGGGACCGGCTCCGAGCAGATCGACCAGCCGTTCCACGGTGCCCGTCGACACATCGCCACCATCCATCCAGCCGCTGAAGGCCAATACGAGCGTTCCACCGGGAACCGTTGGGAGCGTATCGATTCGGAGCAAGTTGTCGATCGGTTGGGTCATGGCGCGTGGGATGTGTCACGGAGGCTGATTGGCTATTCTATTCCGAAGGTATTCTATCGATTCCTGCCCAACTTCGCCAACGCTGGTGCGGACCGGGGTCCCGGGGGAAGATGTTTTCGCAGGTTTGGGGCCTTTTCGACACCTATTGCATAGGATGGACTCTTCGGAAAGCATCCCATCGGTGTCGAGTTTCACGGCGCGGGGCTGATCCAGACGTTGTGGTACCAGCGTCTGGCGGCATTCTGCAGGGAGAACGGCCTCGCAGAAGAGGCCGAGTTGTTTCGGAAGTCATCTGCGGCGATACACGGGGAGTGAGACCGGTGGCGAAAGCACTCGCTGGAGAGGCGGTTAGAGCCTGGGCTCCAGCAGGCAATTGTTGACCGGCGCCGGTGAGTCGGCCAGAATGGTGTGCAAGTGGTTCACCCGTGGCAACGGCCTTCCTGAGGATCAGCTCCATGGCAAAAGAAGCGGCTTTCGTATTGGTCGGCATCATACTGCTGGGAACTGCCGCGGCTACCAGTGCCGGTGATCCGGTCGCGCTTCGGGTCACCAACATGCAGGTCGCCCCCGCTCACATGCCCGCGGTGAAGGTGTGGGTCAAGAACCAGAGTGAAGCGGCCTATGAAGGTTCCGTGACGCTCGACCTGCCGGACGGTTGGACACTCACCCCGCCATCGCAGGAGGTTGCCCTCAAGCCGGGCGAAACCAGGAGCGTTAGCTTTACGATCCACGACGCAGAAACCCGCGAAGAGAATCGCTATGCGGTCGTGGTAGTCGCCCAAGGGGCAGGGGCCGAGGTCCGCAGGAGCCAGGAGGTCGTTTGTGCCAGTGCCCCCTATTTCAAGCCCGAAATCGACGGCCGCGTGGACGATTGGAAGGATGCCATCCCCGTCACGTTTGTCACCCAGGGCAAGAAGACGGCGATCAGCACTTTTTGGAACCGTCGCCAATTCTCCATTCTCGTGGCCGTCGAAGAAGAGCAATTCGTCCCGCAGCGCGATGGGCAGCCCTTTGACGCGATTCAGATCGCCATCTCGCCCCAGGACACGCAGACTTCGACCAGCGGCGACGGTGAAGCAACGCAATTCGAGTTCCTGCTGACGTCCAGCGGGGCAGGGGAGGGGGGCCGCTGTTTTCAGTTTGCCGAACCAGGGACGAAACTCAGCGAGACTCAGAACCCACGGACCCTGAAGAGTCTTGAAATCGAAGGCCCTGACCTGGCCGTCTGGCGGGACGGGAGCACAACGTGGTATGAATGGGGCGTCTCTTTCTCGAGCCTGCCGGGCATCCGGGCGAGCGAAGGGCGCGAGTTCTTCCTCTCCGTGCTCGTCCACGATCCTGACGGAACGGGACTTCGCGACTGGGGAGAAGCGGCGGGGCTCTGGCCATGCCAGCGGAACCGGCTCGCCTGGAGCGATTGGCAAGGCGCCAAATGGCCGGAAGATCCGCCGATGGACAACAAGCTGGAATGGGGAATGTGTTCGTCGAAGTATTGAGCGGTGAGCAAAGACCTGAGAATACAAACCTATTGTCTGGAAAGGGGATGCCATGTTTCACAGGAATGGCACGGCCTGGGTGGTGGGGATGGCGGCGGTGGTTCTCCTGCGGAGTCCGACGGTTACGACATTCGCTGCGGAGGTGGTCTTCAAGGTGGTGATGGTTGCGGATGAGGACGAGAATCCGGCGGCCGCGGGAAAAGCGGCGGCCACGGCGCTCAAGGAGGCAATGGGCAACTCACCGCTCAAGGCGGTCGTCATGTCGGAGTGTTTTGAGGACAAGGAGTCCAAGGCGAAGTTGCTCAAGGGGGTTTGTGAAGTGCTCCCCCCGGAGAAGATTCTGGGCGGCGCGACCTACGGCTCGTTCACCCAGCAGGGATGCACCGATTTCGATGAAGTCTGCCTGCTGGGTATCGGAGGGGAAGACGTGCAGGTTTCGGCCCAAATCGTCAAGGAGATGGGCACGTCGAAGCTGACCTTCGAAAAAGACCAGGAAATGATCCGCGAGCGATTGCACGCGGCGGGCGAGAAGTTGACCGGAAGCCTCCAACGCCGCGATAACGAGAAGCTGTTGATTCTTGTTGCCGACGCCCACTCGCCTAAGGTCCAGTACCTGGTCGAAGGTGTTCAAAAGGAGCTGGGCAAGGATTTCCCGATCACCGGCGGATGCGCCAACAAGAACGCCGGCCAGACGTTCGTTTACTTCCGCGGCGAGATGTTCGAAGACGCGGCCGTGGCCCTGATGCTGGCGGGCGATTTTGACGTGGCCCTCTCCGGCCGGATGGCCAACGAAGAACAGGCCGTGATCCGTACTGCCGCCGAGGGGGCGGAAGAGGTTCTCGGAAAGGCCAAGGGCGAGCCGACGGCCGTGCTTTCCTTCAACTGTGCCGGGCGGCGGAGCAAGCTGAAGGAATACGAAGACGAACTGGCCGCGATACAGAAGGTGCTGGGCAAGGACGTGCCACTCTTCGGCTGCTACTGTGCCGGCGAGATCGGCCCGGTCGACGAGCCCAACGCCCCCAAGGATGTTCTCAGCGGCGGTTCGGGATGGCATGTGATGTTCACGACAATCACGCCGGCGAAGGCAGCGACGGCGAAGAGGGAGAAGAAATCAGCCAACGTTTCGGGTACGGTCACCCTCGACGGACAGCCGATCGAAGGTGCTGTGATCACGTTGATTTCACAAAAGGGCCAGCCGGCAGCGCAAGGAAGAACCAATGCTGTCGGCAAATACGCGCTGAAGACAATGAAGGGCGATCCGCGGATACCTGCCGGAGCGTTCGTGGTCACCGTGTCGAAGACCGGACGCGACGCCGCAAGTGGCAAAGAGAAACAACTGTTACCGCTCAAGTACTCATTGCCTGGAACGTCGGGCTTGACAGTCCAGGTGACACCGGGAATCAACATATTTGACTTTGAACTTGCGACCAACTAGCCGGCGTTCACACGGATATCCGGCCCCGTCCCTGTTATGTCAAAGGAAGCACAGTCATCTATGCCGGTCGCCCGAATCATCGCAGCCGCCGTGATTTCCGTTGGATTGGGATCTTCAGGGTCGGCCGGCGAACTGCTCGATTCCGCCCTTGACGGCCCGCTGGCCGGATGTGACGAGATCGTGTTCGCCCAGCGGGTCTCGGGCCGCGACCACTGGTATGGGAATTTCGGCCACTATTGCGAGACCGAGTCGCAGTACGTGCAGAGCTCGCTCAAGTATGATGCGGACACGGATATGCGCTATGCCTTCGGCGACGGCGGGCGGCTCTGCCGACTCGACCTGCGGACTGGCAAGCTGACGGTTCTGCTCGACGATCCCCAGGGCGGAGTCCGCGACCCATGCGTCCACTACGATGGAGAGAGGATTCTGTTCTCCTATCGCAGAGGAGGCACCGTTCCGTATCACCTGTACGAGATCAATACGGACGGGGCCGGTTTGCGGCAGTTGACCGACGGACCAGACAGCGACATCGAGCCGATCTATACGCCCGACGGCGGAATCGTATTCTGTTCGTCGCGCTGCCATCGCTATGTTCCTTGCTGGCGGAGCCAGGTGGCCGTGCTCTATCGCTGCGACGCCGACGGCAGCCGTGTCCGCCTGCTTTCAAACAATGCGGAGCAGGAAAACACGCCCTGGATGCTGCCTGACGGGCGCATGCTCTACACGCGTTGGGAATACGTGGATCGCAACCAGTTGCTTTACCATCATCTCTGGGCGATCAATCCCGACGGAACGAGCGTGATGGTGTTCTTCGGGAATCAGCATCCGGGCCTTGTGATGATCGATGCCAAGCCGATCCCGAACACCGACAAGATCGTTGCCTCCTTTTCGCCGGGGCACGGTGCAGCCGAACATATGGGTGTGGTGACAATCGTTGATCCGAGCCGCGGGCCGGACGACATGTCGATGACTCGGCCGATCGGTAAACGCCAGTACCGGGATCCTTACCCGCTCTCGGAAACCCTATTCCTCGCCGCCGATGCCCGCGGCATCCATCTGCTGGCTTCGGACGCCCGGGAGGAGACGATCTTCGCACCTTCCGACAAAGCACCCCGTTGGGCCTGCCACGAGCCGCGGCCGTTGCGGTCCAGGCCTCGCGAGACGATGATCCCGCCCCGGAGCGTGGAAACCGAACCGACGGGGCGACTGGTCCTGGCCGACATCTATGAAGGCCGGAACATGGATGGTATCGAGCGGGGGGAGGTCAAGAAGCTCCTCGTACTGGAACAACTTCCCAAGCCGGCTAATTTCTCGGGTGGACAGGAACCGCTGACGATCGGCGGAACGTTCACGCTGCAGCGGATCGTCGGCACCGTGCCTGTCGAACCCGATGGATCGGCCTACATGGAGTTGCCGGCCGGGCGGTCGCTGTTCTTCCTGGCCCTGGACGAGAACGATCTGTCGGTCAAACGCATGCAGAGTTTTGTGACAGTGCAGCCGGGGGAGACGACCAGTTGCGTCGGCTGCCACGAGCCGCG
>CAYSCH010000186.1:0-17898 GCA_964429355.1 uncultured Planctomycetaceae bacterium
ACGGATCGAGCCGTCGATGTGCAGATCGTCGGGTTGCGCAAGAAACTCGGTGCGGCGGGCAGTTACATCGAGACGGTCCGCGGAGTGGGTTATCGATTCAAGGAATAGCCGGTGCGCAGCTTTCGATTATTGTGGCAGATCTTCTTGGGCTATCTGGGCGTCACCTTGGTGCTGCTCCTGGCGTTGGGGCTGTACGGGTCGCTCTATGCACGGCAGTTCTATCTGGCCCAGAAGGCCGCGGAACTGGAGGCGGGGGCCCGGTTGTGCGAATCTCAGCTTGGCCCTCTCCTCGGGCAAGAGGGCACGGACGATTTGCAGACCGCCTGCGAGAATCTGGGAAAGTCGCTGAAGATACGACTGACGGTGATTCTGCCGGACGGCCGGGTTATCGGCGACAGTTCAGAAAGCCCCGCGCTGATGGAGAACCACGCAGGCCGTCCGGAAGTTCGCGACGCGATTGGCGGTAAACGAGGACGGGAGACGCGTTTCAGCGCCACGCTGGTGGAAGAGCTGATGTACGTGGCGATTCCGCTCCGGCGGGACGGCGCGGTGGCGGCCGTTATCAGGACTTCTTTTTCGGTCCACACGATGGCGCAGACATTGCACGCGGTCTATTGGCGGATCGCCGGCGCGGCACTGGTGGCTGCGGTGTTCGTGGCTTTTGCGAGCCTGATTGTGGCCCGGAGGATCGTCTACCCTCTCGAGGCAATGCGGTCCGGCGCAGAACGCTTCGCACGGGGCGAACTCGATCACCGCCTGCCGGCCGCGGGCGCCGCCGAGATCAGGTTGCTCGCCCAATCCCTCAACAGCATGGCAGAGCAGTTGGACCAGCGGATTCAGACGATTGTCCGCCAAGAGAAGGAGCACGAAGGAGTACTGGAGAGCATGAATGAAGGGGTACTGGCCGTGGATCTGCAAGGAACGATCCTGAGCCTCAACTCGACATGTGAGGCCCTCGTGGGGGTCGAGGAGGACAAGGTTCGCGGGCGGGTGGTGCACGAAGTGATCCGCAAAGCGAACCTGCTGGATTTCATCGAACGGACCCTGGCGGATCCGGCACCGGTCGAGGGGGACTTCGAGTTGAGCGGTGCGGATATCCGCTGGATTCATGCGCACGGCACGGCCCTGCACGACGCCCAGAACCGGCGGATCGGGGCTCTGGTCGTTCTTCACGATGCAACCCGATTGCGGCAGTTGGAGAACATTCGCCGGGACTTCGTGGCCAACGTTTCTCACGAACTGAGGACGCCGATCACTTCGATCAAGGGATTTGTCGAGACCCTGCTGGACGAGAAGCTGGAAGACAAGGAGCAATCGCTGCAATTCCTGGCGATCGTACTGAAGCAGGCGAATCGTCTGGATGCGATCATCGAAGACCTTCTGCTTCTCTCGCGGACCGAACGGGGTGCGGAAGAACAGACCATCGAGCTGGAGCGTGAAGGTCTGGCCGAGGTGCTTCGAGCAGCCGTCGAGATGTGCCAGAAGAACGCCGCGAAGAACCAGATCCGGCTGGAAGTGGAGTGTTCGGAGGATCTCCTGGCGAGGATCAACGCTCCGCTGCTGGAGCAGGCCGTGATGAACCTGGTCGACAATGCCATCAAGTACAGTCCGGCCGGCGCCGCGGTCCGTATCGCGGCCGAGCAGCGGCAGACCGAACTGGTGATCCGCGTTGAGGACCGGGGCTGCGGCATCGCGCCGAAGCACCTGCCGCGATTGTTTGAGCGGTTCTACCGCGTTGACAAGGCCAGGAGCCGCGACCTGGGGGGGACGGGACTTGGCCTGGCGATCGTCAAGCACATTGTGACGGCGCACAAGGGGTCGGTCGAGGTTCAGAGCAGCGTTGGCCAGGGGAGCGTGTTCTCGATTCATCTGCCCACCGCCGACCCGATTTCGAGCGGGTAACCGAAGTTTAAGAGCGTCGCATCAATAACGGACGGAACGCGAGCGCGGGGCAAGCCCACGCGGCTATCTTCATAACGACTATTTCTCAGGGAATCACGCAAGGCCATTTAGCGCTGTCGCATCAGGATCGCCAGACGAAGGACATGGAGTAGGAGATCAGCATTCAGGGGGGCGATTCATCAGGACCTCACCCGTTGGATGATTGCGGCCGTCAGGTCGGCGGTGGTGAGTTTCCCACCCAGATCCTCGGTCAGATTTCCGTCGGCCAGTGCCTGCTCGACGGCCTTGCGGATGGCGGCGGCAGGCAGTTGCTCTCCCAGCCACTGGAGCATGAGGGCGGCACTGAGGATTGCACCGACGGGGTTGGCGATGCCTCGTCCAGCGATATCGGGTGCGGAGCCGTGGACGGGCTCAAACAACGACGGATGTTTCCGCTCGGGATCGAGATTGGCAGACGCGTTCAACCCCAGACTGCCGGTGATGCCGCCCGTCAGATCGCTGAGGATGTCGCCAAAGAGATTCGAGCCGACGATCACGTCAAAGGTGTGCGGCCGTCGGACCAGGTGCAACGTGGCGGCGTCGATGTGCAATTTCTCCACCGCGACATCGGCGAACTGGGGCGCCAGTTCGAGAAGAACGCGGTCCCACAGGCCGTACGCGTGGCGCTGCGCGTTGGACTTGGTAATCATGGCCAGCTTCCGGTTTCGAGTACGGGCCAGGTTGAAGGCGAAACGCAGGATCCGCTCGACGCCGCGCCGGGTGTGAACGGCCCCCTGCATGGCCACCTCCTCGGGCGTGCCACCGGCGAGCGTGCCGCCATTGTCGACGTATTCGCCTTCGGAATTCTCGCGCACCACGACCAGGTCAATCGGCTGATCGCTGCGCAAGGGGCCCGGCACTCCGCGGAACGTCTGGGCCGGCCGGACGTTTGCATACAAATTGAACGCCTGGCGGATCCGGATCAACGGCGCGAGGGTAATGCTGTCGGGCAATCGAGCCGGCCAGCCGACCGCTCCCAGAAAGACAGCGTCGAAACCTCGGAGCGTGGCGAGGAAGTCTTCCGGTACGACCCGCCCGTGCCGGTCGTAGTAGTCCATGCCCCAGTCGAAACGTTCACAATCCAGGTGGAATCCGCCGGCGACCCGCTCGGCCGCTTCGACCACCTGAAGTGCGGCTTCCAAAACTTCCTGTCCAATTCCGTCACCGGGGTAGAGTGCAATTCGATAGGTTTTCATAGGGCTGTTCGAAGGCCGGCGTCTTCGGTTGGGGGTGAACGGTTTTGCAGCGACGGTTTCCGTGCCGCCGACGATCCAGAAGTGGCAGTGGGCAATTATCGGCTTTTTGTCGGGGCTGCCGGTTTGGCACCAGGAAGCGGCACAACGGGGCCCGCATCGCGGGTGAACTGATCCTGCAATTCTTGCCAGCGAGCCGCCATCTTGCGGACCCGATCAGGCTCGGCGGTGGCGAGGTCGTTTTGTTCCGAACGGTCGGTGGCCAGGTTGAAAAGTTCCCATCGGTCGCCGTCTTCATGGGCCGAAACCAGCTTGTAGTCTCCCATCCGCAGGGCGCGGTTTCCCTCGTGGTGGAAGAACAGATCGTCGCGGGTGACGCTTCCATCCTGGGCAAAGGCCGGCACGAGGCTGCGGCCGGGGAGTGGAGGTTCGACCGGCGACGACTCGGGCCGGGCACCTGCAAGCTCCAGCAACGTCGGGACCAGGTCGATCACATGCCCCACATCGTGGCGCAGCTCGCCACGGGCGGCAATACCATTGGGCCAGTGCACGATCAGCGGCGTGGAAATGCCGCCTTCGTGGGTCCAGACCTTGTGGCGGCGAAAGGGGGCATTGCCGGCGCTCGACCAGCCCGGCCCCAGGCAGAGGAACGTTGCGGCAGAGCCGGGCGCTGACAATTGGTCGTGGCCGTCGCCTCGCACCATCAGGGTGGCATCGGTGCCGTTGTCGGAAAGAAAGAAGATGATTGTATCGTCCCAGGCGCCCATCGCCCGCACCTGGTCGAGCACGCGGCCGACTTCACGATCCATGCGGTCGACCATGGCGGCGTGGATCGCCATCTTGGTGGCCTGAAATCGCTTCTGCTGGTCCGTCAATTGCGACCAGGACACGGCATGCTCGATCTCGCCCGGCCCAAGGGTTTCCAGGACGTCAGGCTTGAAGTAACGGGGCATGAAATCCGGCTCCAGGGGCGCGAGGGAACAATCAACGATCCCCATCTTCCGCAACGCCTGCCAACGATCTTCGCGCACTTTGTCCCAGCCCTCCAGGTAACGGTCTCGATAGCGGGCGATATCGTCCGGTGGGGCGTGCAAGGGGAAGTGCGGCACGGTGAACGCCAGGTACGCGAAGAACGGTTGCCTGGCATACTTCTCCGCGTGCTCCTCGAGGCAGCGGATCGTATGGTCGGCCAGCGCGGTGGTGGTGTAGTAACCGCTGCCTTTGGCCACGGGGGGCAGCGGGCGGTCATCTTCGAGGATCCGCTGCGGATTGAAATTCCGGTCATGATCTTCCAGAGCATAGGAATGATCGAATCCGCCGTCGGCTACCGGCATGCGGGCGCCGTTGACATGCCACTTGCCGCTGTGGTAGCTGCGATAGCCCAGCGGTTTGAGTCGCTGGGGCAACGTGTGCGTCCATGACGGCAGCCGCCCCTGCGGCGGATCCATGTGGATCTGCTGGGGATAGTAGCCCGTCAGGAGCGCACCGCGTGTGGGCCAGCAGCGTGCCGTATTGTAGAACTGGGTGAATCGCAGTCCGTCTGCCGCGAGCCGGTCGAGGTTCGGAGTGGCAATTTCCGAGCCGTAGCAGCCGAGATCCGAGAATCCCAGATCGTCGGCGAGAATGATGAGGATATTAAGTTGGGCAGATTCGCTCTCGGCCGCATGGATAGCCGCCAGGGGAACCAGGAGCAGGGAGGCGTAGAAGGCCAGCAGAGTGCGTGTCGTTTTTCCGTTCATCGGTGCGTTCTCTCCGGCATGCCGGTGAAGAGCCGGGAAAAGGGTGCCCGGCACCCTTTTTCCTCCCGATCGTTCGTTCTCTGGAACCGATCCCAGAACCACAGCCGCCCGGGGGGCTCTCCGCCGGCGGGAGGCGCAGGTTCGTGGCTCTGGGACCGGTCCTTATTGTAGTGGTGAGGATTGGCGTGTCAAAAGTGGCAAGATTCCTGCACCGGGCGGCAGGGCCGCCAGCCAGAGCGAGCTACCGCTCAAGCTAAGATGGTCTGCTCCCGATGGTCGCGGATCTTTGTGAAAAACTTCACGATCTTTGAGGATAGCTCCGGGACATGGGAGCGAACCGGCCACGGTCTTGGGGCACTCGCCTGGCCGCAGCCCAGGGGTGAAATCAGTTTCCTTCCTTATCGAGCCGCGCCACGAGGTCGGCAACTTGACGCTGCAACTGCAGGATCATTGCGGTCTGCAATTCCGTTCGACCATGGCTGACCGCAGGGCGGTACTTCGCGAAATATCGCAACAGGAACCAGGCACCACAGAGCGGTGAGGCCGCCAGAGCGATGAACCAGACAACGTTCACCGTGTTGCTCATCTCAGTTCCCAGGGCTTCCACAATCGGCGCGGTGGCAAAGGCAATGAGCCAGACGCCGAGCACGACATAGATTGCGATCCGCATCTGTCGGGCCTGACGTTCGGCCTTCTCGATTCTTTGTTCCAGTTTCATTCGATACTCCTTCATTTGAATGTCGGTAAGCTGGTGATCCTGCTGGAGCAGGTTGGCAATGAGGTCTTCGCGATCGGCACGTTCAGTCATGGCTCATTTCCTCGATCTTCTGACGAAGCGAGTGTTTTCCGTAATGGAGGCGCGATTTGGCTGTCCCGAGAGTGCAGCCGACCACCTTGGCAATTTCTTCGAGACTCAGGTCCTCCAGAAATCGCAGAGCCAGCACATCGCGGTGAAGCGGTGAAATCTGATCCAGGGCGAGGTGAACGAGTTCCGTTTGTTCCAGCAGTTCCATTTCATCGCACGGGTCCGTCAGCTCGTTCTGTTCCGCAAAATCCTGATGGACTTCCAGTGCACGCCGCTGACGGCGAAGAACGGAAACGGCCTGGTCATGGGCAATCTTGTAGAGCCAGACGCGAAAGGCCTCCGGCGCCTGCAACGAGCCGATGCGGCGGAAGACGGTCAGCCACACATCCTGGACAGTGTCGACGGCACAGTCGTCGCCTGCGAGCAGGCGGCGAACATAGTACAACAGCCGGCGCCCATACAGATCGACGAGACTCCGAAACGCCTCCTGGTCCCGTTGCTGGGCCTGCATGACCCAGAGTTGCTCCTGAATCCGTTGAAGTTCTTGTTTCGGATCCACTGGACTCCCCCACGCAGGCTGGCAGTCGGGAATTCTGATACGAGGCAGGCAACCGTTTGACCGTTGTATAGAAGAAGCCGCACGCACAGGACCAAAGGTTCAAGTTCGATAGCAAAAGAGAAGGCGTTGTCGCAAGACGAAGGACGCAACGCCGGTCGGGGCCGGTGATATGCCAGTGTTGTCCAGTCAGGGGTGGGGCGAGCAAGACGGCTCAGTCCAAGAGTCCCTTCCCGATCCAGATCCGATAGACCTGCTGCTGATGGGAGTTCTCTGAGTCCTTGTACGACTGTATCGTTTGTTCCAGGCCCTCGCAGAGCTTTGCCGTGGTACTGAGGTAGGACCTGTCGGCCGCGTCTTGCGATGGATCGGGCAGCCGCGTGATCGCGCCTTCGGAGAGCATCTGGAGGCGCGCGCAGGTCGCCGCCGCGAACTCGACGGCCAGTCGGGCATGTGCCGCTTCGTAGCTTTCGGCCAATCCGGCGGCCGCGAGTGCCTGGTGAAATCTGCGGATGCGGGCGATCTTCGCGTCAATCTCCGCCAGGCCGGGTGCAGGCTCGGTCTTTGCGGGCGCGACCTCCTTGCCGTCGATGTTTGTGCTGCCGGGGGACTGCTCCGGGTTCCAGGCCATGGTGCTGAGCGTTACCGCCTCGGGCAAGGCCGGCACAGCGGCCGAACTCCGCTGCGCCGGTGGTGCCGGCCGGGTCCCGCCCAAGCCGATCTGGATGATGGCCTCTGGAGGAACATCGTCGTAGGGGAGGGTGATCGATCCCTGGTCGAACAGCGGCCAGGCTTGACCATTGATTTCGACCGCCGTGACGGGCCCGCTTCCCGCGGTAGCCAGATAGAGCCGCTTCGCCCCGAAGCGAATCGGAAAACGCTGATCGAGCCGCTTGATGCCTGGCGGGATATGGGGGAGGAGCACGAGCCCTTCGGCCTGGTACAGGTATTCGAACAGCCCGCGAATCATCGCCGCAGGGGGGCCAAAGCTGTCGTAGCAGAGGTTGACCGGCTGGTTCGGCTGGTAAACGGCGGCACCGAAGTCGACCAGGGGATTGTCCATGCGGAACTCACGGGCGAACTTGGTCAACTGCTGCATGGAACGCCGGGCGTCGTCGTACTTGCCCAACCGGTAATAACCCATCACCATGCGGGCCTCGCAGGTCGACCAGTGCCCGCCGTTGACCCAGGTGCCGAATTGCCACAGCCAACTGGTGGGCGGAGTGTACATGTCGTCGAGTCCCGGCGAGTTGGTGATGATGAAATCGTGCGGCCTGAGGCCAGGGATGGAGGCGATGGTCTGGTAGATCTTTTCCGCCTGCGCGTCGCCGGCCACGCGAAAGCAGATGGCATCGTGGTTCGCGACGGCCTCGAAGTAGCCATGCTTCTCGGCTCCGTAGACGCCGTGCCGCGTGCCGTCGGGATCGAGGTACTTGATAAAGTAACCCCCATCGACCGTAAGCAGCGGCAGACCCTGACGGGCCAGGTCCCGGCGGGTCGTGTAGAGCTTGACGGTCTGGTCACTGCCGGCCAGTTTCTCCAACTCGATCAGACGATCCAGTCCGGCAATGTACGTGATCGACAGCCCCGCCAGGTAGGCCTGACCGTAGGTGCCATCGGGCTTCCGCCAGCCGGCATAGCTGGGCGCCAACAGGTTGCCGGCCGGCCCGGCCAGAAAGAGATTGTTTTTCGGATCTCGGCGCGACTCGATGAAGTCGGCACATCGCCGGAGTTTGGGCAGGTAATGGGCGATCGCCTCCTCGTCGCGACTAATCAGCAGCAACTCCGCCTGCATCACCAATCCTGCGGCGGTGAATTCGACACCCCAGTCGTGAATAGCCACGTTGCCATCGCCCTGTTTGGGCATGAACCAGTCGGGGCTGGCGGCGTCGCACAACTGCCCATCGGGGACGACCAGCTCCTGGCCGGCATGTGTCCAGGTCCGTTTGCCGTCGCCCATCTGGTCGAACCACAGGTCCTGGGAGTTCTGCAGGAAGGTCATGTACGGCTCTTCCAACAGCGGCAATCCGCAGTAGGTGGGGCCGTAGCTGTTCTGGATCCACCACGCGCCCCAAGTTGGACCTTCGACGAGCCCATTCCAGGCGGGCATGTAGAGCATGGCCAAGTTCTGATACTCTGGATCGACCGAAAACATCCGCCGGGACAAGTCGAGCAAACGAAGGTATTCCACGTCTCCCTGGCCGGAATAGAACTTGCCCTCGAACGACTCCTCGGCGCACGCCGCGACTGGCGTGAAGAGTACCAACGCCGCCAGAAGGAGCATTGCCCTGACGGTGCCCGGGAGTTGCGATTTGACTTCATGGCGACACATATCATCCTCCGGAGTCTATCGTGGCAAGTCAGTTGTTCGTCTGCTTCGACCCTGCCGGGGTGGTTTTTCGCTGCATCTTCAGGACCACGAGCGACAAGGGAGGAAAGCAGTATGCAAGGTTCGCACCGGCAAGTTCCGCCTTGCCAGGCACTGTGCGGACGCGGTCGGGATAACGCCAGGAGTTGCCAGCGTCGCGCTCGCCGGCACTCATGGTGTCGGCAAGTGTCCAGACCTGCACGCCAGGGGTGAGCGGTCCCAGAGCGGCAAGATCGAGGGTCCGCGACTGCGGATCGGCTGTGGGATTTACGGCAAAGAGAGTGATCGTCTGGCCGTCTTCGCTGAGCGTGGCACTGGTGTCCAAACAGGGGTCCGACGGGAGTTCGGCATCGACGCGGACGTTGAGAGGCTGGGAGCCGGCGTGGGTGGCGTAGAGCTGCTGGGCGTAATAGGTGGGCGTTTTGAAAAGGCCGGTGCCGCTGGTCTGGAGGATTCCGCTGCAGAAACTGTCGGCCAGATTGCTGCGATTGGCAATCTCGACCAGGTCGCAGTGGCGGTGCATGAAGTTGTGGTAGCGGCTGCACCAAAGGGCATTGTCGAGGGTCCAGAGCATGGCCCGGCCAAGCCCCCAGTCGCCGGCGGTTGTGTTCCACTCGGTGACGCCCAGGCGGATCTCACGGCCGGGGGCGTTCTCAGCAATCATGGTTCGACATTGGGCCACGCTTTCCTCCATGGCCGCAAGGTTATGGCAGCCGTAGTGGTGAGGGCAGATGTAGTCGATCCAGGTGCCCGCTTGCTGTAACAGACCGGGGGAGGGAAAGGCGGCCAACAGTTTGATACCCGGGTCAACAGCCTTCATGGCCTTGCAGAACTCTCCGATGCCCTGCTGATAAGTCTCGTCGCCCAGCTCGTTGCCAATCTGCCAGTAGCGCACGCCGTAGGGAGCGGCGTGCCCGTTGGCAGCCCGGAGCTTGCCCATGGGTGTGGTTTCCGAACCGTTGAAGTACTCAACCTGCTCGGCTGCCTGCTTGGGGGTTATGCCGGTGAAGCGGACGCAGATCAGCGGTTCGGCGCCGACCCAATGGCAGAGCTGGACGAACTCTTCCAGGCCGGCATTTCCCGGTTCCAGTCCACCCCAGCAGGTCGTGAAGGGGACACGTTTGGCCGGGTCGCCGATGGTTGCGGTCCAGTCAAAACCCTCGGTCGTGCTGCCGCCGAAGCGGATGATGCCCGGCCGGAGGTCCTTGAGGGCCTCGGCCACGTCGCGCCGCCAGCCGAAGACGTTGTCGACGGAGGTCAGCGAGACCTGGTCGATCCAAAGGGTGCCCGGACCGCGGAACGAAATCGACAGGGTCGCCGAAGGATCCGTAGCGGCCGGTTCCAGAACGGCCTCGAAACGCTGCCAGTGCTGGGTCGGCCGGAATTTGGCGCTCGCGTAGGCCTGGCCATTGCCCCAGACGGCCACTTCTACCGGAGACTGGAGGCCACGGGCGCGGAGGTAGAGAGAGCAACGGAGCGGCTCTCCGGCCTTGACATGTTTGGCCTCCTGCGACACTGCCAGCGTGCATGGATCACCGGGCTTCTGCGTGATCCGCTGGGACACCTGGCCGTTAAAGGCCTCGACCGCGTCGAGGGCAAAATCGCCGCGATGGACGGCACCGTCGGGATACCAGGGTTTCTCCAGCCGATCCGTGTCTTTGCGGAATTCGACCCGGTAGGGCGGCACGCCCTCAAAGCTGCCGTCGAAGACCTGCTCGGCGAACATCGACGGCGTGAGCCCGCAGAGATACTCGATGAACTGGCCATATTGAAAGGGGCTGATCCTGGCATCAGTGATCGGCTCGCTGGTCACGGTGAGTGTGGAGACGCGGGTGTCGATTTCCCGCAGGCTCAGGTCATCGAACCACGCCGTTCCGGTTCCCTTGCCGAATCCCACCAGGAAGATCGCGATGCGCGTGGTTCCGTCGCCGGCCGGAGGAGTGAAGTCGATCGTTTCCTCGGTCCAGTCATTGCTGCCGGGATGGTTCTTTCCGGAGGCAACGATGCCGTGTCCGCCTGGCATCTGGACCTGGAAAGTGCCGCAGGTGGGCGAACCGTGGGGATCCAGTTTTTCGGTGCGGATCCAGCCGGTCAAACGATACCAACGGCCCGGTTGGAGTTTGACTTCCTGCCCCAGTGCGGTGTCGGACAGTTCCTCAGCGCTGATCCGCAGCGACCGGCGTCCCTCGTGGTGGACGGCCGGGTCGGCGGCGATCTTGGGCTGCGAACCATACGTGTGGAGGCTCCATCCCTGATGGGACTCGTCCGATTCGAAGCCAGGGTTGACCAGGGAAACAGCTTGCGGTGACACATCCGCGGCTGGGGTGGCGGGCATCTCGGGGAGGACGTCCCAGTAGACCAGGTGGGGCTGCTGGAACTCGCAGTAGTAAGGAATCAGCGTGACCGGAACGCCCTGCTCCGCCCCCACGCGACGGAAAACCGCCGGCGATCCTTTAAAACACAACGGCATTTCGCCAGGCTCGATCCCCGCCGGAATGCGGTCGACCTCGGAGACGATCACCGGTGCATGCTTGCCAGTATCGATCGTCGAACAAAGGACCAGGGGACCGTAGAGGATGGCCACCTTGTTGGGGTTATCGCGGAAGGCCTCGGTTCGAATGGTCATGGGCATGCGGACGTCGACCGTATCGCCCGTCTGCCACTGGCGGGTCAGGCTCACGTAGGAGCTGGGGCGGCTTTCGACCGTCTGCGGCTGCCCGTTGACGGCGATCTGGATCCCGGACGTGGCCCAGTAGGGATGCCGCACATGAAGGGTCAGAGTGACCGGTTTCTGGCAGGAGAAGGCGAGTCGGGTCGTATCGGCTTCGGGGAACCGGGTGTTCTGGCGAAGCGTCAGGCCCAGTTCCTTCCACGTCACCTCGGAGGCAACGAACAGGTTGACCCAGAGGTTCTTGCCGTCGTCGTGGAAGTAGAGACTGTCGCCGTACTTGGCATGGTCCTCGATGCCGGTACCGTAACAGCACCAGAAGCTGTCGGTCGGCGTTCCGAACGCCTTGGCCGGGCCGTTCAGGGGAGCGTAATAGACGAGCATCCCGGTCTGGGGGTTCTGCGAGGCCAGGATGTGATTGTAGAGTGCTCGCTCGTAGTAGTCAGCGTATTCGGCAAGAGGTTCGCCGAGGAACAGATGGCGAGTCAGCTTGAGCATGTTGTAGGTATTGCACGTCTCGCAGGTGTTCGGGCTGAGGGCCTGCGAAAGGGCTGCCTTGGGGGTGAATTGTTCCCCATCGCTGTGGCCACCGATGACGTAGGACCGCTCGTGGACCACGGTCTCCCAGAAGAACTGCGAGGCGGTTCTGAGGGATTCATCGCCCGTCAGCTCGTACTGCCGGGCAGTGCCGATGAACTTTGGGATCTGGGTATTGGCGTGCAGGCCATCGAGGGCATCGACCCGTTTCATCGCCGGACCAAGGACCGCCATGTGGTTGAATCGCAGGCTGAGTTGGAGGTACCTGGCATCTCCGGTCCGAGCGGCGAGATTGGCCAGTGCCTCGTTGATACCGCCGTGCTCCACATCGAGCATGGTCTGGATCTGGGAATCGGAGAACTTGCCGGCCGCTCGGCAGGCCCAATCGCCGAGCTTCTTTGCCACATCGAGGGCCTGCTCGCTGCCGCAATCGAGGTGCACGTCGAGCAACCCGGCCAGGATCTTGTGGACCTGGTACCAGAACGGCAGCGGTGCCTCGCAGCGGCTGGTGAATACGTCGGGGTGCGTGTGGAGAAAACCTGTCCCGAACTTCTCCTGGCATTGGGCCAGGCCGGACACCACCTGCTCGGCCCGTTTTTTGATTTCCGCGTCCTTGGTGCTGGCGTACATCAAGGCACAGGCCGACAGATAATGGCCTACGAACTCGCCGCGGGAATTGTGGCCGGGGGCCATCCAACCGCCGTAGGGCTCGGCCGTCGAGGGGAGCCCGGCGCTATCCCGGAAAACGCGGAGCAGCCGGTCCGGCTCCAGCGACAAGAGGTACCTGCGGTCGAGTTCCATCGCCTGGCGCATCGGGCCTTCGAGGAGACGCACGTCCTCCAATGGGAATGGCTCAGCTTTCGTCGCGGCCGCAGGCGATATCCTCTCGTCGCCCCGTGCGGCAAGGGTGTTCCCCAGACTGATCGCCCCGCCCAACCCCAGGGCTACCAGGACGATCCTGAGATGGGCGATACCCGTACGGACTGTTCGGTTCGACATGCGTCGTCTCCTGTTTGACTGTGGCGGGACCGGCAGCTCGCCACGACAGGGCCGGTGCCTGGCGTACAGCGCCGGCGCCGCAGGATCATGGCTGCCGGAGGGTGCCGGCAGGCGCTGGGGTTGTCGGTCAGCGCTGGTTTTCTGGTCCGAAGGTTTCTGCTGGAAGCTGAGATTGTTCAGCGTCGTTGAGTCCATGCCGGGCGAGTATCTCACGAACCGCCGCAACTGGGCCATCGGCGTAACGATCCTGCGGGGCTACGGCGAAGGGCGTCTTGACGAACGACTGCTCGATCTGCCGATAGGCCGGCTCCAACTGTTTGTCGTCGACTATCGGCCGACCCGCCGCAAGATTCGCCTCGGCATGGGTCAGAAACGCCTCGACTCGCTTTCGATAGTAGAAACGTATCAGCTCGTAGTAGTCGCGGTGGGCATAGTCGAGGATCTTGTCGGCCCAGATCGTGAGGATATCGCGGATTCGCTCCTCCATGTCGTCGGGGGCGTGGGGCAGCGCACTCGCCTTCGCGAGGATCGGGGCGAGACAGAAAGCGTCGCTGCTGGAAAGGAGCATTTCCTGGCTCGCCAGAACGGCCTTGAGCGAGGCCGTTTCGCGATCGAAGCCCTCCGAATCCTTGGACCGGAACGCGCCGACCAGACGGGCTGCATGGAGGTTGAAACGGTCGCTGAGGAACTGCCTGGCGATGTCCACGAGGTCGCGCTGCCAGAGCTCGAGGTTGCCCACGCGCTGCGATTCCGCCAACGCGATCTGGAGGGCGGACTGGAGATGGGGCAGGAACTTCCGCGCCTGGTCCACGTTGCACGGCCGTTCTCCTTGAAGGCGGTCCGTGGTGACGCGGAACATGTAAAGCGGCGAGGCAACCCCCGGCTGGCCATAGACACACTCAGTCAACTCGCGAAAACAGCGGACCATGCCGGGCGCCGCCGCAGCCCCATAGCGGCGGACCGCATAGTCTTCCAGGAACGCCGACAACTCGACCGCCGACGGATCCCAGGCCAGGCGACTGATCAGGTCGAAAGCAATCGGGTTGTGACGGATGGCTTCCGGCTCGATACACAGCCCCTGGCATTTGTCCGCCCGGGGATCCGCCGCGGCCGCCTGGGCGCGTCGCACCATGTCGGCCAGGTCGCCATGGAGCATGGTGGTGCCGCCGTAGGCGTAGAGAAAGCCGACCAGCCACGGCTTGCCGCCGTAATAGTCGTACTGCTGGTACATGGGCGGGTTGCGTTCCAGATCGCTGGGCATTTCCCACACCTGGAAGGTCTCGGCCGGCAGGGCCGCCAGAAATGCGTTCACGTCTTCCTGCCGGCGATCCAGGAATGTCCAGGAATTGGTGAACAGCACGGCCTGCGGATCGACCGAGCGGATCGCTTCCAGATTCTTCCGTGCCGCGGCGATCTCGACCGCCAGGATCTGCTTCGGGTCGGCGCCGGGACGCATTTCGCAATAGGTTTGCGACGGCCACAGATGATCGGTCCCAAAACGCTGCAGATATTCCTCGGCATAAGCCCTGGCCACCTCGAGGTAAAGGGGATCATCGGGGTGGATGAACACGCCGGGAGGGTCGAATCCGACCCAGGAAACTTCCAGGAATCGCGCCTTGCCGCGATAGGCTTCAGAAAATTCCCGCGGCACCTGCCCGAGGAACCCGTGGAAGTCGGGAGCCATCTTCAGCCCCAGGCTGCGGCCATACTCGGTGAACTGCCGGGCCAGGCCGGCCTGAAAGTCCTGGTAGGCGACCGGGTAAGGCGGACGCATCGCCCACTTATGCCATCCGGCCCAGGGGTGGAACGGCGGTGCGCTCAGGCTGGTGGGCGGCACCTCCACGCCGAACCGCTTCCAGACGGCTCGCCACGTGGCGGTGAAATCGAAATTCGACGAGAGGACGTTGAAGCGGTGCCTGGCCGCCCAGTCGACCTCGGCCTTCCACTCGTCCCAGTTCCACCAGTACGACGTGTATTCGCAGTCCATCATGTACTGGCGCATGGGCCAGCGCGGTCGCTCAACAGTTTCGATTCCGGACGCAGGCAGCGATGCCAATCGCGGAATCTGGTCGCCGTCGCAGAAGAAGCCCACGCGACAGAATTGTTCCAGGTAGCGATAGACGCCGTAGAGAGTTGCCCGGGGAGTACCGCCGAGGATCACCACGTAACTGCGGCCGCCGTGCTCGACCGATTGGATCAGAAAACCCTCGTCTCCCAGGTCGCTCGGCACTCGCAGTTTTCCTTCGGCCTTCAGGGTGTCGATCAAGGGACTCGGGCCGATCGCAAAGTCGGCCGCAGTCCCTTCGACGGCGCAAACGCCCTCAGGCTGTATCGCCACCGGCTTGCCGACGAGCAGGTTGGCGTATTTCTGGAATTCCAGGCGGGCGTGCGTTTCGGGCGAAGAAGCCGCATCCGCAGCACCGGCGAACGGGGCCATGATGAGAATCATACCGATAGCGAGAAGGACGGGCTTCATGGCAACCAGCTCCTGGAAAGGTCGAAGGACATTGCCAGCAACAACCGCGCGGCACTCGCGCAGATATCGGGTCCTGCTGTCGGCGCATCAGGGCTACTTGGGTTCCAGGTATTCCAGGGGCAGGCGGGTGAAGGTAATGAAACGATAGTCGCCGCGCTCCCAGAGCACGCCCGCGGACTTGTCTTTGAGCACCGTGAGGTCGGAATAGGCGGCCGGCTCGTCGGCGATCAGTCGCTCGTTCTGGAAACTCTGCCCCTCGTCATAACTGATGCGTGCCACCAGGGTCTTGCGCCCTGGGCCTCGGGGACCGGTCCAAAGGATGCGGTTGCGATCGTCGCCGGCGGACTCCAGAGTCAGCCGCTCGATCGCACAGGCGACGGGACTGACCGCAACCCCGGGCCGCGGCTCGGACCAGGTCTGGCCGCCGTCGCTGCTGGTGGCCAGCAGGCGATTGGGGCCGCTGTTCTGGCGGATGTCCAGCAGCAGCCGGCCATCGGCCAGTTCCACGATCTGGTCCTCATCGCCCCCCTGATTGCCGGGCATGAGGGAACCTCGCTGCCAGGTCTGGCCGTGGTCGTCGCTGAAGATTGCCAGCGAGCCGTAGGGCTTCACTTTCCACACGGGGGCCACGAGGCGGCCGCTCTTGGTCTGGATGACGCCACCGGGCCCAACCACGCTCGCCTGCCATGTGGGGTCGTCGTAATCACGGGCGACCTTCGTCAGATCGCGGGGCTCGGACCACGTCAGTCCGTTATCCGTGCTGTAACGGGCAAGGGTCTGCATATCGTCGGTGCCGGGACGCGACGTATCGGTGCTTCGCTCCGGCAGGGAACGAAGATAGAGCACCCATACGTGCCCGGTCTGCCGATCGACGACGGTGGCCGGGTTCGCCGCGGACCAGAGTTCGCCGGGATCCTCGATGAGCATCATCGGCGACCAGGTCCGCCCGCCGTCGGTGCTCCGCTTGAGCACCAGGTCGATGTCCTGCTTGCCCATGCCCGGATCGCTGCCGCCGTATTTGCGGGCTTCGGCGAAGGCCAGAAGCGAGCCGTCCGGGGCAGTTTCAATCGCCGGTATGCGGTAAATCGCGTAACCATCGGCGCCCGAGGCATAGACATCGACGTGTGTGAGATCCGACTCGCCCCTGGCCGCCAGAGGTACCATCAACACCAACAGACTCGCGATCCGAAGACTCTTCATGGTTTCCTCCCGGGGAACAGTGCCCCATCTTGATCGATCGAACCTCATCCATCTCCGTGACAATGACCAGGCATTAATGGGGCGGTTCGATGATCTTCTGCGCCGCGGCCGCCCCCTCCGCTGCAGGCGCCAATTCACTCAACATTCGAATTGCCGATTCAACCATCATCTCGCCGGACCCCGCCGCGCATCGGGCGCTGACGACTTCGTAGTTTCCTTCCGCGTAGGCGGAACGGTTGGGAATGTAACCGAAGGAACCGTTGGCCAGTTCCACGACGTGCGTCTGTTCGAATGGGGAAGCGGCCTTGATGCTCAAACCGAGCTCAACAAACACTTCGCCGCCCAGCGCTGTAATAACTGGCCAGAGGAATCCCCAGCGGCGGCGTGATCTTGACGGCTGCGGTACCCAAACGCAGCCCGTCGGCCAGGCTCGGCGCGATGGCCAGGGCCATCAGGACCAGGACGAGGCAGCAGGTGCGGTACGTGGCCTTGGCTGGCATCATGACAGAACCTCCCTTGCGACTTGAGTCCGGAAACCGCCAATCGCTGCAAGGGTACACCACCGCCAACACGGACGCAAGCAAGCGAGGTCGGTGGACGCCCCTCGAGCCTGGGTATCTCCCTGGCGATCGGCGGCCCACGGCCCTCCAAAGCCTTGCCTGGAGGTCCACCCACGTGAACTGGCGAGTCTACGTGGATGGATGCTCTCAGACTGACCGGCCCTGTGGGGTCGACACAAGCGATAATCCACCTCTTCTTTGGACCAGTACACTGGCTGGGCGGATCCGGGTCAATGGGAGGGTGCACCCTGCCGCAGAGCCGGGCCTCCGTTGCGTTCAGGCCCTACTGACGATATGATCCAGACTTGGCCGTATCTCCAGCACACCTCCGATCGACAGGCTGCTCTCCCACATGTTTTCCTTGCAGCGTTTCTTGCACAAAGGGGATCGTTTTTTCGATCTGCTGGGAGCCGGAGCCGATGAAGCCCAGCAATCGATCCGGGCGCTGGTCGAGCTGGTCAATGGACCCCAGGACAGACGGACCCTCGACAAGTCGATTGCCAGCCGCAAGCAGGAGAAACAGATCCACCAGCAGATCACGGTGTTGTTGTGCAGCACCTTCATGACTCCGCTGGAACGCGAAGACATCGAGGCCTTGTCCGGCGCCCTCTCGCGAATCACCAAGGTCGCCAAGAAATTCGCGGAACGATTGCTGCTCTTCGGGTCTGAGCTTCCTACCGACATTTTCTGCAAGCAGGTCGAAATCCTCGATCGAGCCGCGGGGACTTTGTCAGAAATGGTCCACGACCTGGGCCGCGGGGTGCACCTGGATCGGGTCCAGGAGCAGAACTTTCTCTTGCACCAGTACGAGGGGGAGGCCGACAAGTTGATGCTCGGACTCCTGGGCGAACTCTAC
>CAYSCH010000187.1:0-12648 GCA_964429355.1 uncultured Planctomycetaceae bacterium
AGGTGGCGCGATTGATTAAATCAACAGATCGCTCGTCCGGATGGTGAGAGGGATTGACAGCTAACACGCTGCTCCCAGAACCGCTGGTGGCATGTTTGCTCTGCTAGCGGCTCGCTGACCTTCATCAAGTCGATGCCACTTCCTTCTTCACCGCATCCAGGGCCGCCTGGAGTTTCGCTTCCTCTTCATGCGTCAGCGAAGTCTTCAGCACCTTGCCACCGCAGCCCTGAATCTCTTCCAACACCTTGTCTGGAGTAGCCTTTCGAACAAGCACGAACAAGGCCGACGATCCCGGCTGCATTGTCGAGGCCAGTTCCTTCATGAATTTGTCGTCGATGCCCAGATCGGTCAGGGCACCGGAGATCGCTCCTGCTGTGGCACCAATGGCAAGCCCGAACAATGGGCTGAGAAAGATGGTGCCGATCAGCAATCCCCAGAACCCACCGCTCGTCGCACCCGCCGCCGTCAAGTTCACCGCCTGGTTGAGCCTGATCTTTCCATCTTGCTTGCGGATGGCGACAACCGCATCCTCCAAGTCGATGAGGTATTCCCGCTGAAGCTTCAACAGTTTCAACCGAAGTTCTTCCGCCTGCAATTCGTTGTCAAAACCGATCACGACGAGGTTAGCCATGGGTCAAAGCCCTTCTGTTAGGGATGTTTAAGTGGGCTCCTTGAGCATTCCTGCAAGCGGATTATAACAGGACACTGACTTTGGAAAAGTCGAGGGGACGCCTCGCTCACACTGCCCAAGGGCCTGCTGGACCTCCTTGATGCCACACACCACTCTTTCCATGTCCTTGGACAGGCCGACAATGGTCTGCTAGTCACAGCTCACCGCTACCCCCTAACATCAGCTAGGGATTGACCAGTTCGTCGATCTGCCTGTTTCGTTGTTCGGATGGAGCCTGCAATCCTTGAATCTCCCGGATCAATATGCCAATCCGTCCGTTCCTGATTCCACGGATCATGGCAACCACGAGGATCAGACAGCCCAAGGCGATAAGTGGCGTCCTGAGTCGGAATTGAAACCAGCGGCGGCGTTTGGGAAAGTTCTCATCCATCGGATTGCCCGATTCTATCGATCCAATCGACCGTTCGACAAGCGGCCTCCACGAGCAGGAATAGAACTCAGAGTGAAAACGATGGAACCACAAAGAACACGAAAACATGCAAAAACAGGCGTGTCTGGCCACCAATGAGTTGATCTCTTCCGTGCGTGCGAACCATCCCTTACCCCTCGTTCTCTGCCCCGCTTTTCGTGCCTTTTTGTGTTTTTCGTGGCTATTCTTCTGCAGTTTGAGAATAGAACGAATCCGATCAAGCCTCCAAGCAATCCTTGTCGGCCTCACGGGCCTCCGCCCGAATCCGCTCTGCATCCATCTGAACGATTGCATTCAGTTTCGGATTGACCCGGTTCTGCTGCCCTGCTCCCATGCCTTCACCTCGGCATCCTTGTACGGCCACCAGAGGATGCCGCCGCACGACAAAACGATCATCAGCACCACGACCCATTAGATAATTCGCCGGCAGGATTTCCTCATGGAGGATTCCTGCAAGAATGGTGATGTCACGAGTGAATTGGCCCATTCAGACCATCTTGGAAGCGACTCAGATGCTCCTTGAAACTTGGGTGCATGTAGCCTTTTTGCCGCTCGAAGATCTTTAGCTCGCTATTCGTCTTCGTCTCCCGAAGACTTGATCGACCCCTCGAATTCCTTAATGGCCTTCTCAACTGCCTCGATTCGTTTTCTCACCTGCGGGCTGGCCAGCAACAGTTTGGCAACCTCCGCATCAAGCTGTTCTTTCTCCTTCTTGGACAGGGCCTCATATCGATGGAGCTTCTTCTGCAGCAACACGTCTGTTATCTCTATGTCCGTAACTTCGGCATTTTTTCGTGAGTACCAGTTCTCTCTTGACTGGCGGTCGTTTCAATTCCCTCGCTTGTTCGGAATTGCTCTCCAGCATCCCTTGCGGCTTTCTCCAGCGTCCTAAACGACTGTCGTTCCGGATCATGTGTTTCAGAAGAAGTATCGCTTGGTAGTGAGGTAGCTCTCTCGAAAACGCCCTCGGTCCCATTCCTACGTTCTCAGGCTCACCTCTTGCATCTTGAGCTTCCTCCAACGCCTTTAGAACAAGCGACCAGGCACTCTTGTCGCCCGCAAGGTACGCGTCAGTACTGGATTCACGCGAGAAACCCGGGGAACCAGGATCTTTCAGT
Organism: uncultured Planctomycetaceae bacterium; assembly: GCA_964429355.1. Taxonomy (GTDB): domain Bacteria; phylum Planctomycetota; class Planctomycetia; order Pirellulales; family Thermoguttaceae; genus JAAYAY01. Next base: position 2,219 of record CAYSCH010000187.1, read on the forward strand.
TCGAGTACCAGGACGGAACGAATGCTCCCCGATGCCGATAGCTCCAAATCAACCGCCTCTAACCGTGCGCACCAACCGACCCAGTAGAGGTCTGCGTAACCAACCCGCAATTGCTGCGCATTGTCGGGGTGCGGACGCTCAGAGGGCTCGAGAGCATCCGCACCCCGACTTGCGGCTGCGCGGCACCACAGATGAGCTAAGGCAACGTGCACGGCGTGCTCAGTGATTTCGTTTTTTTTGCAGAACTCCTCGATTTCCGATTCTACGTCACACTTCGGTGTAGGTTCACGTTCATTCGCGTTGGACGGAACGAGAAAGATGGCTAGCTGCGAGAACAGGCCCAAAAGGAGTGCAGCACATCCGATTCGCCGGACAGCGTTCACGTCAAGTCGTGGCATCGTAATACCCCTGCCGTTTTCTCGGTACTCCCAGAAAGGCTCCGGCTCCACCGCATTGCCATCCTGGTCCACATAGCCGTTGCCCTCAATGTGGTACGCGTTCAGTACTATTCGCACTACGAATCGGACACGTATACCGACCCTCCTTTCCCCCTTTGTTCTTTGGCAATCAGCATAGCGTACATCACGCCACCTCGCCCAATCGTGCCACGGCGAGGTGGCTTGCCGGCCGCGATTCTGAACCTCGGTGAAACGCAGGGCACCGTCACCCGCCGGTTGGCGTCATCGGCGGCGTTCGAGCTCACTTCCGCTCGACCGTCACCACCGCATGGAGTCCGTCCTCCAGGAACGTCAACCCCATCGTCACGCCGCCAAACTCTTCCAGCAGCTTGCCCATGGGGCTGTCTGCCGCCGGGGCAACGCCTTGCCGCGGCAACATGGCCGTGCCGTGCTGGCTGCAGACGACCTGCCGGCCGTCCGGCGAAAGCTCGTACTTGCCGCCATCGGGGCAGAAGAAGTGAACCGCGTGGGCCGCATCGGCCTGACGCAAGACCGTCCCCGCATCCGCGCTGCCGGCCGAAACCGCCGCCTTGGCCGCCGACGAAAGAGGCCCAAGATTGTTGAGGCAGGCCTCGCGGCTCGATTCAGCCCAGCCGAGATGGAATGTGGAAAGCACCTCCCGCCAGTTTTCGGGCCGGATTCGCACCATGGCATGCGCCGTCGGACCCGGGTCATGGTCCGGCGCCTTCTGGCCGGCGTCCGCCGTTTGCAGGGCCTGCAAGTCTTCGAGAATGAACCGTTTGCTGGCCACGTAGAGGCCGTCGCCCACACGGGCATAAAACATCCGCCACTTCACCGGTCCAAAGCCAATCGTGTAGCAGCGGATCTGCTCGTCCGTGCTGCCCAGCGGCAACCGGTAGAAATCCAGTTCCAGGTCGAACCACCCGTCACGATCGCCGGCCCGGGCAATCTCCGCGGCGTAGACGTCGAGACGCTCCAAGGTCCGGTCGACCAAGTCGGCGTCTTGGACCGGAATCGAAATGTAGACTGGCGAGTTGAGCGACGCGATCAAGTAGCTGACCCACAGCATGTTGTCGTCAAAACCGCCCCGCCCGCCGCGGAAACTGCGGACCATTTCGCCCAGGGATTCGGTCAGGTTGAAGTCGAAAGTCGGCGAGGCGTCGTACACATGAAAACCCACCTGATTGCCGAGCCCCTCGTAAATGCATTGTCGGACCAGTCTCGAATCTTCCTCCGACGGTTCGACCCCGCGATTGCGGAGAAAGAACACGCTCGGCATCTTCACCTCCTGGCTGAGTTCCGGTTTCTTGAACCTCGTGGCCACCGTGAAGATATTCCGTTTCGGCACGGGCAGGCAGTCGAGCGGTTCCGGTTCCCCACTGAGCACCCCGGACAGGCCCGAGTAGACGGAATTGTCGATCAACGGGAGGATGATGGTTTCGGCACGGTATTGATCCGGTGTGACCTGGATGCGAATCGCGATAGGATCGAAGAACCGCCGCCAGTACTGGCTGTACCGCTGCACGAACTGCCGGTATTGTTCCGCCTCGGCGGGCGTAACTGAGCGGACGGCCGTCTCGCAGCAGGGCACCAGCGACATGGCGTGCCCGTGATGGGTGCAAACCCCGGTCAGCCCGTCAGCCGCCAGTTCGTAGCGTCCTCCATCGGGGCAGCGGTACTTGCCGGTGCCGAGCTCGCCCGGCGCACATTTTGACTCCGCCAGTTCGGCAATCGATTCAGGCAGTCGCCCTTGCTGCGTCTGGAACAGCAGCGACCCATGGCTGATCATCCGCAGGTGGTTGTAGCACAACATTCGCCGCTGAGAAGTCAACTTCAGCTCTGGCCCGACAATGCGGCGGATGAACGGATCGGAGAGGTAGATGAATCCATCTTCCTCCTTCGTTCCCAGCGGCATGAGCGTGCGGATGTACTTCAATTCGGTCGACTCTCCCAGTCGCCTGACGGGTTTGCCGCCCAACTTTTCGCCCAGCGCGGCCGCGATCACCCGCTCCAAGGCCGTCTTGGAGTTGCTCCGCACGTGCAGGTCCGGCCTGGGATAGGCCGAGAAGACACAGACACTTCGGTCCGGCGTGGCAATGTGGACATAATCCACCCCGAGTACCTTGCCCGTCGTGCGAGTTGCCTCGGGGCTCGACTTCTCCGCCCCCTCGAGAAAACCGTCCATTCGCAAGCGGAAGACATCCGGCTGCTTGACGGCAAACAGAAGCGTTGTGTCAGTGCCGGCGCGGAAGTAGAGATCGCTCCCTGTCATGGCCACCGAGTCAACAACCGTGTCGTAAAACGGCCGGGTGAGCGGGTCGGTCTGAATGGCCAATTGCGTCTTGAGCCGCGAGCTGGTCAGCGCGGTCGTGGCGCTGGCAATCGTCTGCGCAAACATGTGGGCCCCCCAGCGATCCCCCAACTCAGCCACTTGCAGGAGCTTTTCGACCGATTCGAATCGCACGAAGTATTGGTCCTCGGGCACCGCCATGGCCAGACTGGAAACCTCGGGCCGTCTCCCCGCAACGTTCTGGGCCGCGAGCATCTCGCCCCAGGGGTGGCTCTTGACGGCTGGCCCTTCGAGGGCTGAGATCTTGAACGTTTCCTTGTCGGCTTTGCCCATGTCGCCCACGAGCCCATCGACGTCGCCCACCATGGCGTCCAGTTGCAGGGTCTCCTGGACCGCGTGGGCTGCGGAGAAGAGGGCAAACAGGTCAACCTGCCGCTCGGGACCCCGCTCGGGCCGGTTCAACGCTCGGATCTGGCCGGCCACCTCGTCCTGCTTGCCCTCGTTTCGAGCAAGCTGCAGAGCAACATACTGGAGATACGTGTCGTGCGGGTACAGATTTAGCTCCCGCCGGGCTTCCTCCAACGTCCAGGGCTTCGCGGCATTCGGCTCCTGAGCCTCAGCCCAGCCCGCCGCGATCACTGCTAGCGCAGCAAATCCCACCAAGATCCCGAAATACGGATGTCGGAACATGACTCTATCTCCTGGGCACAGAACGATCTACAGCCGGCGGATGGGGTGGCCGCCTGCAGGCAGCGTCCCACAGCCGTATTCCCGAAACACGGGTCGCAATGGACCAGTCGTACCTGCCCCCTTCCCAGGCTCGATACCGCCGGAATTATAACGCAACCCCCACCAAAGAATCCGAATTATTCCGAGATCACCAGTCCCTGCACATCACCCTGGAACGGCAAGCCCCACAAACTCAACATACCCAGACGCAGTGTTCCCTGTCTTCTCCCGTCGTTCCACCAGCATGGCAATGCCCTCCCTCATTACGTGCGCATTGGGCGTCTGAGGGGGATCATCCTAACATGCCACACGACCGGTTGCGAGACTCGGCACTATGGCAGACTATCGAGGAACTGGATCAGTTTGTCGTAGAATTCCGGCGGTTGCGGGTCGTTGTGATCGCCTCCCTCGATCACCAGAAACTGCTTGGGCTGGTTGGCGGCCTCAAAGAGGCGTCGGCCGACCTCGAAGGGGACGATTCGGTCGGCATTCCCGTGGCTCTGCAGCAGCGGACCACGAAAGGACTGGATCTTGGCGATCGAGTCGAAACGCGTGCGAAGAAACCGTCGCAGGGGCAACCAGGGATAGTGGATGGCCGCCATTTCGGCAATCGACGTGAACGTGCTTTCCAGAACCAGGGCCCGGGCGCCATCCTGGGCGAGGTCAACAGAAACGGCACCGCCAAGAGAACGCCCCATGAGCACAACCTCTCCGAGGTCGATTCCTTCTCGATCGGCAAGCCATGATCGGGCCGAACGGGCATCGTTCAAAATGCCCTTTTCGTGGGGTCGGCCTTCGCTCCGCCCGTACCCCCGGTAGTCGTAGAGCAGGACCGAAGCACCGACGAATTGGCTGAGAAGACGAAGCGTCTCGGCTCGATGACTGAGATTCCCGGCATTGCCGTGGCTGAAGAGAATGACAGCACGTGGCTTCTCCCGGCGGACGTACCAGGCGTGGAGGCGAGTGCCGTCGCTCGACGGGAATGTCACGTCTTCAAAGTCGAGGCCTGCCGGGTTCCACTCGCCAACCGGATAGCGGGCGGGAAAGAACATGAATGATTCTTCCAGAATCATCGAGACCATCTCCACCGCGGATCGCATCTGCCCGAGGCGGCGCGATTGGGCGCCGGGGGTTACCGGACTCGGCAACTCGCGACCCGCGCCATCCTCGCTGAAGAAATAGCAACGACCTCGCCCCTCCGGCAAAAATGGAGAGGCGAGGCCGCTGCTTGTCCCACTCGGCAGTGATGGCGTCGAACTATTTCACGTTGAATTGGTAGTTGGGATTCCGCACGTCAAAATCGGCGTCGGTGAAATTGTTGTTCAATTTCAGATCGACATACGTGTATTCTTCGAGGAGTTGCGGGGCTCCGCCCTCTTTCTCGGGCCAGTCATAGGATTCGTACCGGATCGGCACATTCAATTCGTCGTCCACATAGATGCGGGCCACGTGGAAACGGAAGTTGCTGCGTTTCTTTGGATGCACAACCTGGATACAAGTGCAAACGCGCGTGTCGACCTTGGCACCTGGAAAGAACTTGACCTCACACTCGCCGTATTTGATGTCCTGCTCACCCACCTGGATCAGGCGGCGAACCATGGTCACCAGGCCGATTTCGGTGATCGGGTAGCGGTTGTCCGTCATCGCCATCTGGCCCGTCGGATCCAGCGACACCGTGCCGAACATCTTCTTGATCCCAACGCCGTGGGCCATCATCTTGCCGTCATTGGCATCCTCGCGGTAAATCACCTCCTGGCCCTTCTTGTTATCCGGAGCCAGAAAATACATGTAGACGCTGAACGGCCTGTGGCGAATCTTGATAAACATGTGCTCGCATTCGCCCAGCTTGCCGTCGATTCGTTCTCGTTTGACCATCCGTGCCTGGTAATCCTGAATTCGTTCCAGGTCGTCGATACCGTCGTATGCCCAGCGCAAGCACGGCATCAGCGGATGTTCGTCGGGACTACGCTGCGCGAGGATCTGTCTGGCCCGATCCGCCGAGGCCGGCGTCGAACGCTCCGCCACCTGGTATTCGGGCTTCTGCTGGGATGCCTGGGCCGTGTTCTGCGCAACGTAGAGGTTACCGCGCGCGTCTGGAACTGCTTGCCCACGAAAGTCTTGCGCGATCGCCGTCGGTACAATGATCGCGACACCCAGAAACGCAGAAAAGACGAGCAATGTGCGGGGTCTGCAAATAACCAGCGACATCAAATACACTCCCTTGCCGATTGGGTCAGAACGCCATTCGCCCAAGCCCGGGAACTGGGCGGGACGCTCGGGATCCTCCTTGATACGCTCACTCTCGCTTGCCGCCGATCGCTCCGCTCAAGAAGCAAGAACGGTGTTCCGATGCGGGAATTACCTCGGCTACCACCTTCTCTACCCATTCCGGCGGCGACAATGCATGTAGACAAACCGGTCTGACTATTTCTGTCCTCTTGGTCGTTATCGCGTAATACGCTTGGCAGAATTACAATGTTTCCTGCAACCAGACACTTTTGCCCAACCGGTCGACTACACCACGATCGGCTGTTCTTCAGCAGCCGCCGCATTTTACCCAAATTCGTCATTCACGGGGAGGCCAGTTCGTGCAGTTCGATCAAATCGCGATTCGAATCGTAGTTTCCTCGGCGTTTCAGCAGAATGCCTATGTCGTTTGGCGGCCGGGACGGGAAGACTGCCTGGTGATCGATCCCGGTTTTGAACCCGAAAAGGTCATCGATTGCCTGCAAACCGAGGGGCTCTCGCCGGCGGCGATCCTGAATACTCACGGCCACAGTGACCATATCGCCGGGAATGCGGCCCTCAAGAAGAATTGGCCCACCTGTCCGCTTGTGATTGGTGCGGACGAGGCCCAGAAACTGTTGGACCCGCGACAAAACCTCTCCGCCATGTTCGGTGCCCGTCTGGTGAGCCCCCCGGCAGATCATATGGTCGCTGACGAGGACGTTTACTCAGCCGCCGGCTTCGACCTGACAGTCTGGTCCATTCCGGGCCACTCCGCCGGCCATGTCGTCTTCGCAATCCAAGAACATACCCCCCCCCTGATCTTCGTGGGAGATGTGATCTTCCAGGATTCGATTGGGCGAACGGACTTTCCCGACGGCGATTTCGAGCAGCTGGCGGCGGGGATCAAGACCCGGCTGTTCGTAATGCCCGACGAAACCGTTCTTCTTTCCGGGCACGGCCCCGCCACAACCGTCGGACGAGAACGGCAATCAAATCCATTCGTCGGAGAACGAGCGGGAGGTCTCTGAAGAACCGGCCGGCGCGGTTACTTACTCGACACGGAATCCGATGCTCAAGGTGACCTGATATTGCTGGACCTTGCCATCCACAATGCTGCCGCGCTGCTCGACGACTTCGAACCAGCTCATGTTCTTCACGGTCTCCGCAGCCTTTGCGATGGCAACGACGGTTGCATCACTGAAACTCTTCTCGGAAGTGCCAACGAGCGTAATTTTCTTGTAGACGGAATCGGCCATCAGCGTTCCCCTGGGATTGCGAGCCAGACTTGTTGTTTTTCGGCTACCCCGCGGTTCGGTAGGTTAGGAGCAACCGACATGCTAATGTAGGGTGCAAGCGGCAAGAAGGCAACGGACTGAGTCGTTGCGAACCCCCGCCGGCCGGCGCAGACATGGGATAGAATACGCTCGCCGCAGGCCGCTTCCCGGACTGAGGTGGACTGCCGCACTCGCAGCACGCTCGCTAAGGTGGCATCGTCAGGTCCGCGGTTCCATGCCCCATACCGGGCATGACCGCGGGAAGCTCCAAGGTAAACCTGCTGCCATGCCCCGACTGAGATACCACGGAGATTCGCCCGCCATGTTCGTTGAGAATTTTCTGACTGACAGGCAGGCCCAGTCCCGTGCCGCGCCCTTTCTTGGAGGAGAAGAATGGACGAAACAACGTCGCCATTTCATCGCTGGGCATTCCGGGGCCATCGTCGCTCACGATGACACGGATTCTCGCATCCTCGAGAGAATAGGAGGTCGAAACGTGGACTTTCCCCGCCTGCTCCGCGTCGGCCGCCGCGTCGATCGCGTTGGTCACGACGTTGAGGATGGCGCGATGAATGCCCTCGGGATCGAAGACAAGCGTAGGTATGCCGGCGGCCAGTTCGCAGCTCAGTTCCACATCTAGATCGGCAGCACGAGACTGCATCAGTTCCATGACGTCGCTCACGACTCGATTGATATCTGCCGGTTGAAGATCAGGTTCACGCTCCTTGCTGAAAGTGAGCATGTCGAGAACCAGTGCCGAGATCTTGTTCTGGTTCTTTTCGACGATTGTCCAACCTTTGCGAACCACCGATTCGTCGTGATCGGCCAACCCCATCTCGATTAGGTAGCTGCCGCCACGGATGCCCTGGAGAATGTTCTTGATGTGGTGCGAAAGCGTGGCAATCGTCTGACCGACGGCCGCCAGTCGCTCAGCCTGGACCATGGCCGAGTAATATCGGGTATCCTCCACTGCGAGCGCCGCTTGATGAGCAATGGCAACCATCAACTTGAGATGATCTTCGTTGAAACGGTTCGTTACTCCTTTGAGTGCCAGCTCCTGCGGTCGCGTCGACGTGTCGATGTAGATCACACCCACAATGTCGTAGCGCCCCTGCATGGGAACACACAGGGCTTCACGGATGCCCATGCGGACGATACTCGCGGCGGGATTCCAGCGATCGTCCTGCTGAGCGTCGCTGGTCAGCACACCCTCCCCATTTTCCATCACGTAGTCGAGGATCGTCTTGCTGATCGTCATTCGTTCGCTGTCTCGGGCGCCCCGCCTGGTTCGCCGAACTATCGGCTGCAATTCTCCGGTTTCGACGTCGGTGAGCATCACGCAGCCGCGGTCCGCCTCGATCGACTCAAAAATCAGCTCCAGAATACGGTGCAGCAGTTTCTCAATGTCGAGCGTTTGGCTCACCGCCAACGCTGCACGATACATGACCTGGAGATTGCTTCTAGCCCGGGCCAGCCACGCGCTCTGCTCCACCTCGGGCGACAGTTCGAAGAAGTGACTGCTCTCCTCGGGGGTCACCGAATGGATGATATGGGACTGGTCGCCGAATGCCTTGTCGGAAGAGATGGCCACCTCGTCGCTGAGGTCGATTTCCATCTCTCCCGGAGGCTGGGTGAAGAGCATGAGCGTTCGGCCGATCTGCAGATGGTCGCCGCTTTCCAGGCGGTGGGCCTCGATCGGCCGGCCGTTGACAAAGGTACCGTTCGAACTGTTCAAATCGCTGACCGTGTACACGTCGCCCGCCGCGTAGATCTGGGCGTGCCGCCGCGAAACCTCGGTATCGTGCAACTGAATGTCGTTCGACGCATCCCGGCCGAGCGAGGTGGTGCCTTCCCCGAACTCGAATCGAGATCCCTGGTCGTTTCCGCGAATCACAAACAGAGAGGGCACGTAAGCGACTCCTGCCAATCCACCGTCGATATGGCCTCGGCAGGCCACACGTACAGGACTCGGTGCGACCGGCTCAGGCAGACCCCCGCTTGTTCCGATTCAACATCCCGAGGATTTCTTCGATTCTACGAATCAGAGCCCCGTAGTGATAGGGTTTTGAGACAATTTCGGTCTGCGGGTTCGATGGGGCAACCCGCATCGATCCGAGAAGCAGCATCGGGGGCTCCTCGGCAGCGGAACCGTCCGCGAACTTCGAGCAGAACGCCTCCGTCCCCCACCGATCCAATTCCAGATCGAGAACGATCAGGTCCGGTTGCTCGGATCGCGCCAACGCGGCCCCGCGGTCAACTCGGGAGGCGGAGTAAGCGTGAATCCCACGTCGCTGGAGGGCTGTTTCCAGAACGACGCGGGTTTCTTCGGAACGATCGATGATCAGGACACTCGGCGAGGCATGCACGGACTGGTACCTCCGATGTTTGGCGGTGTGGCCGCGAATCTGCCGGGACTCTGGTGCCCCGGCGGTAGGATTGGGGCACGACAATAGCGACCACGAAAGATCGTGTCAAAGGGAGTTCCGTGCGCCGCGGCACGAAAAATCTCTGAAATCTCACGAACCCCGCCATCCCATAATCCGTAGGAACAAGGCAGCCCGCCCCAAAACGGGCTTTTCCGATCGCAAGCGCTGTGTTCTGGGGGAGATTTTCGGTCCGGCAACCCGCATCCACCCAATCTCTGGGGCCGGCAGGGGGATGAATATTCCGGCGTAACCCATTTTTAGATAATGGGTTAGCGTGGCAGCCGCCGATCCACGAATATCTGGCCTTTACGGAACCGGGCTTTGTAGGCAGAATACCGCCACGTAAGGTAAGCCCTTGTGATCGGCCGATGTATCCGTCGGCGCGCCGCTAACCGGCAGCGGTCGCTGGGTCAAGGACGACCTTTTTTGAGCAAGGAGTGCTGAAGTGAAAACGACCCGTTTCTTGGTGGCAGCGTTGGCATTGTTGGCAGGCATGGCCACATCCAGCGTGTTCGCCCAAACTCAACCCATGGCGCAGCCGACCTCCCAATCGGTCCGCCCGCAAATCGCCGTGATCGACATCGGCCGCGTTTTCAAGGAACATCCCCGCTTCATTGACGAGATGGCTCGCCTGAAGACCCGAGTCGAAGCGGAAGACGCCAAAATGAAAGCCCGCGCGGATCGCCTCCAGGCAATGGCCGACGAGTTGAAGGGCCTGAAGTCCGGATCCCAAGAATTCAAGGACAAGGAGAAACTGATCGCCAGTGAGCGGGCCCAGATGCAAATCGACATCCAGGTGCAGCGCAAGGAATTTCTCCAACAAGAAGCGGCGATCTACCGGGAGGTCTACGAGGGTGTCAAGATCGAGGTGGCCAACTACGCCTCGCAGGTGGGACTGGCAGCCGTGATCCGCTACGCCAGCCAGCCGGGAGACGTCGACGAATCCCAGCCGAATTACGTTCTCGCCGAGATCCAGAAGGACTTGGTTTGGTTCGCGCCGCAACTGGATATCACCAATCAAATCCTCGCCAGCCTCAAGGCGCGTACCAACTCCGCTCCCCTC
>CAYSCH010000187.1:12658-17879 GCA_964429355.1 uncultured Planctomycetaceae bacterium
ACCAATCGGGGCAGCACGGGCATCCCCCCTTATCAGCCGCAGAACGGCACGGCACCTCCCCAGTATCGCCGCTAGTCGGCACTGGACGGCTGCCACAGGTCGGATGTGCCGGGCAAGGATGCTCGGCCTGACCGGGTTGGCAGGGGCATCTCGCATGGTCATGGATGACGCGATCGATCGATGTTCACTCCTCGGAAGCAACGCACTCTGGCCTGGACCGCCGTGGTCGAAGGCTTCGGTTACTGGAGTAGCCGTGACGTTCGACTTGAGTTCCGGCCGGCGCCAGCGGGCACCGGAATCGTCTTCGTCCGATCCGACATGGACGGATGTCCCCGTATTCCGGCCGTCGTAGCCCATCGCGTGGAAGTTCCCCGCCGCACAACTCTTCAGTGCGGCGAGGCTCGGGTCGACATGGTCGAACACGTCATGGCCGCACTGGCCGGGCTCCACATCGATAACTGCGAGGTTTGGACCGACCAGCCCGAGATGCCGGGCTGTGACGGGTCCAGCGAAGCCTTTGTCACCGCGCTCCAGGCAGCAGGAACGGTCGCGCAGGCAGCCGACCGCCCCATGCGGTGGATCGACCGGGTAATTCGTCTGGGCAACGAACAGAGCTGGGTGGAGGCACGACCGCCGGCCTGTTGCCGCCAGGTGATCAAGTATCATCTCGATTACGGCCAGGGATCGCCGATCCCAGCTCAAAGCCAGCACGTGATCGTATCCCCTGATACATTCTGCATCGAACTCTCCGGGGCGCGAACCTTTCTGCTTCAGGAAGAGGCCCAGTGGCTTCGCTCCCAGGGAATCGGGTATCGGGCTACGTGTGCCGACCTGCTCGTATTCGGTCCTGACGGACCGATCGATAACCAACTTCGCTTCCCGGACGAATGCGTCCGCCACAAAATCCTCGATATGGTGGGCGATCTGGCCCTTGCCGGTTGCGATCTTGTCGGGCAATTTGTGGCCTATCGAAGCGGGCACAGCCTGAACGCCGAACTCGTTCGCGTGATTCAGGCCGAGTGCACCGGTGTACTCGAACAGCGTCGCTGCGCTTGAGAAGACGGGCCGGCAGAATACCTCCGGCCCGCTCCTCTGTGCAGCCAATGGACAGCGACAGCCAGGAGAGGGAGACCGCCGGGCACCCCCGGGGCATGGTCACTTCCCCATTACCTAGCAGGAGTCGGTTATGGCTACTCATATCGCGGAACACGTGTCCATCGACCCGCGAGCGGAAATCGGTGAAGACGTCTACATCGGGCCGTTCAGCAGCATCGGGCCCGACGTCAAGATCGGCAACGGAACGCAGCTCCTCAGCAACGTGACCCTCATGGGCCACGTTCAGATTGGCGAGAACAATCGCATCTACCCGGGCTGCGTCATCGGAGGCGAACCGCAAGATATCTCTTACGGCGGGACCGATACGAAGGTTCTCATCGGTGATAATAACGTCATCCGTGAGTCCGTGACGATCAATCGCGGTTCGGAAAAAGAGGATGGCTTTACTCGAATCGGTGACCACAACTTCCTCATGGCCTGCAGTCACGTCGCCCACGACTGCCAGGTCGGAAACCACGTGATCATCACCAACAGTGTGCTGCTCGGCGGACATGTCCATGTCCACGATCGCGCAATCCTCTCGGGCAACGTGGCGGTCCACCATTACGCCACGATCGGAAGCTACGCCTTCGTAGGCGGACTAAGCGCCGTTCGTTGCGATGTTCCGCCGTACGTGCTGGTCGAAGGCCATCCGGCCCGGCCCCGTTGCATCAACATTGTTGCCCTGAAACGGAATAATTTCAGCCAGGACGAAATCGAGGCTCTTTCCGAGGCCTACCGACTTCTCTATCGCGCCAAAGTCGGCCTGGAAAATGCCCGTGAAATTCTCAACGGCCGGGACGGACTCAACTATCACGTGAACCGACTCTTCGACTTCGTCCAACGTCAACAGGATGGGGCCCACGGGCGGGGACGAGAGCGGAGGAAAGCCGCGTGAGACCTTTGCGATTGGCCGTAATCGGTGCCGGTCGGCTCGGCAGATTCCATGCCCAGAAGGCCGCAGCGAGAGAAGACGTGGCCCTCATCGGCGTCGCGGATCCGGTGGCCGCACAGCGTCAGAGTGTGGCCGCCGAATGCGGCTGCCGTGCCGTGGCAGACTATCGCCACCTCCTCAGCGAGATCGACGGGGCGATCGTGGCCGCCCCAACCTTCCTGCACCGGGAAATCGGGCTGGAACTCCTCGCCAACGGGATTCATGTTCTCTTGGAGAAACCGATTGCTCCAACCGCCGGTGAAGCGCAGGATCTTGTCGATGCTGCAATCGCCAATCGGGTTATCCTTCAGGTCGGTCACGTGGAACGTTTCAACCCCGCTTTCACCGCCTCGGCGGCTCATTTGCGCGACGCCAAATACATTGAGGCAGTCCGCGCCAGCGGCTTCACCTTTCGAAGCACCGACGTGGGCGTTGTTCTCGACCTGATGATCCATGACATCGACCTTGTTCTCTCGCTCGTGCGCAGCCCCGTCCGCCATGTGGATGCGGTGGGCGTCTCGGTACTCGGTGGCCATGAGGATGTGGCCAATGCCCGGGTGGAGTTTGAGAACGGAACCGTCGCGTCCCTGAGCGCATCCCGCGTCAGTTACGATGCCGTTCGCCGCATGAGCGTGTGGACCAGTCGAGCATACGCGTCGATCGATTTCGCCTTGCGGACGACGTCGGTCGTCAGGCCGAGCGAGACCCTCCTGCGCCGCCAATTCGACGTCGACCAGTTGTCGGCTCCAGAGATCGATCACTATCGGGAACATCTTTTCGAGGAACACTTGCCACGCGAAACCCTTCAACTCGATCCGATCGATGCGTTGGCCGCCGAACTCGATGATTTCGTCGAGAGCCTCCGCACGCCGCGACGGCCGCGTGTTACCGGCGAGCACGGCGCGAAAGCCGTCGAATTGGCCGAACAGATCCTGACCGAGATCGAGTCCCACTCCTGGATGGGAACTGCTGATAAGTCCGTGGGTCCCCACGCGGCCCGGACACCCAGTATCATCCCCGGCCCGCACTGGCACATGGCGCCGTCGCGAAAATCTGTGGAACGCAAAGAGGCAGGGTGAGGTCGCCAGGACAGGCTATCCTGCTCCCGCTTCAAGACCATTCCGAAAATTGGCCCGATAGAGGGCCCTGCTGAGAGCTGCGTGGTAGCAACCCCGCCGCTGACCCCCCTGCCCGGGCCATGGTCGTATCTTGCCATGAGTTGCTTCTGCGGCAACTTCCTCGGCTACCTTCCAGGGCTCCGCCACGCCCCTGTCGCTTCTCGAGCAAAAGGAGATCTGCCCTGCGGAGGGGATTGGGCCGATCGAAAAGATCGCTTGCAGTGCACAAGGCTTCCCCAACATCCGTATGGTATTCCAGGGAAGATACCGCGAGTTGGCAGACCATTGGGTGGCATATGCGGGCGATAGCAGCATGAGGTTCTCCCGCAGTAATACCGAGAAGCCTTTCGACAGAGGAAATCGCTTGCGAAATCGACAAGTGGCGGTTGGGGGACTGATGGAATCCCGATCCAAGGCATGGACCCGTTTTCCGATTCACCCTGTTTTGCCCACTTTCTGATCAAGAGTCCAGTTACCTTGGGTGGGTGAATCGATCTGAAAATGATGGCATCCCTCACGACACGGACTTGTGAGCACGCGCTGTCGCCGTTACAGTGATGTCAAATACTGTTTCCCTATTCGCCACGCGAGCAGCACAGATCCTCGTGGGCGGAACAGAGGCCCGTCGGGCGTCTTGTGGTCCGTCCGAGACGTTCTTGCTCGCTGTTTTTGTTTCGATATCGCCCATGCGTCGCTCTTTGGAAGTCGCAGGTCGCCGGCAGGTGGACCTGAGGTTTCAAGGCGAGCGGCTTTGATCTCCAACCGACCGAGAAAGGCTCCAGCCCCGGCTGGAGGCAACTCCGGATGCAAATCACTGAATCCGCTGCTCAACGGTTGCGTACTGCCGTCCTGGAAGAAATCAACGAGGCCGGCAAGTGCTACCGTATCGCGATGTCGGAAAAGGGTGCCGACCTGGTGATCGATGAACACCGCGGGGACGACATCGCATTCGAGTATGAAGGGACTCTCGTCCTCGTGCTCGATGCTTTGTCGGCTGAGGCTGTCGGGGACCTGATTCTCGACTACGACGAGGAGAAATCGGAATTGCTCTTCTGCCGGGAAGATGAATACGAATCGATCGAGGAAATCGACACCTCCGAAGGCCATCCCAAGGAATAGGTCCGATAGTCGCGTGGGCCTGCCGGGCCTGCCCCGCGATTGGCTGCGCCCGTGGCTTATTGGAGAACTCCGACAGCCCCGACCCGTAGATTTCCTGATCGCCTTGCGGCAATTTCCTCCGCGAATCACGCAGGGCTGTTCAGGGAACCCGTCCCCGTTTTCGGACAGTCTTTCATCGCCCCAGTTGCTTGTCGGCGAAATCGAGGTATCGCTGCCAGTCGTATTCGGTCACGTCATGTTTTCCATTACGCAGGTGATAGCCGATTCGGCTCGCAACGGGCTGCTCGAGCCCGGGCATCTCGGTGGCCGTCATTCCGTCGGTCCCGAGCAGCCGGTAGACGGGATCGGCGCCCTTGGCTGACAGAAATTCACCCTTGGGATCGGCCCACTGATCTTCCGATGCGCTGGCCACATAGACCGGCCGCGGGGCCATCAGGGCAATCAGCATGTGTTGGTCGACCGGCAATTCCGGCACGCGATCGTTGTAGGCGACAAAATTGTCGCAGAACCAGTGCGGAAAGCTCGTGTTGATCCGCTTGACCGTTTCGCCGAATTCGCGGCGATTCAAGGCGGCGCCGCCGCATCCCGAGTTGTTCGAGATCACCAAGGCAAAACGCGGATCGGTCGCCCCGGCCCAAAGGGCGGTCTTCCCGAGACGGGAATGCCCGATGACCGCTACGCGTTTCGCGTCAACGTCCTTGTCGGTTTCCAGGTAGTCCAGGGCTCGACTGAGTCCCCAAGCCCAAGCGGCAATAGACCCCCACTCATTCGGCGCCGGCCTCGTCTGGCCCTCCTGATAGAAGAGGGGGTGAACACCGTTCTGAAATCCATCGTCGAAATCAGGGTCGATGTCGCCATAGTAGATCGTTCCTACGCCATAGCCGCGCGCGAGAATCAGCTTTAACGGCCAGCGGCTGGAGGCAGTTCCGCGAGATTTCTCCGTCGCACGATGGTC
>CAYSCH010000188.1:0-17865 GCA_964429355.1 uncultured Planctomycetaceae bacterium
CCGCCACTTACCTGACGGCCCGGGGTTTCGCCGAGCTTCCTCAAGAGTTGACCCCGTATCCACAAGAGTTGACCCCGTATCCCAAGGAGGAAGACGCATGGAACCCGTGAAGTATTCGGTCGGACTTGAGGCCAGGCAGAAGGTCTTCTCGATCTTTGAGGAGTTCAAGAACTTCGCCTTCAAGGGGAATGTGATCGATCTGGCCGTGGGCGTGATCATCGGCGCCGCCTTCGGCAAGATCATCGATTCGCTCGTCAAGCACCTGATCATGCCGCTGATCAGTGTGATTATGCCGAGCGAGCAAGGCTACCTCGAGTGGACGTGGGTGATCCAGGGGAAGGAGATCCCGTACGGTCTGTTTCTTGGGGAGATCGTGAACTTCCTGATCGTGGCCCTGGCACTGTACATCTTCATCGTGAAGTTCCTTGGTTTGTTGATGAAGGCCAAGAAGGAGGAGGCTGCCGCACCGCCGCCGCCTACCCGGGATCAGGAACTGCTGGCCGAGATTCGCGACCTGTTGAAGCAGAAGGGGGTGTAGCCGGCGGATTCATTTGGGCGACTCCACCGTGCGTCGGAGGCGAAAGGGCTCGGGAATGATCGAGACCGGATGAGACAGGGCTGATAGAGTCTGTCCGTGACGAGAGGAACCGAGCGCGGGGCAAGCCTGCGCGGCTATCAAGGGGGCAGGCTAAAGCCTGCACTCCAACGGGGGGGTGGGTTTTGGTTTGGGGGGCATTCGGCGGGCTGGGTTCGGCCGTGATATTCGTCAGGACCGGTTCACACAGTTCGCGTTTGTGGATAGGCATGGCGTAACCGTGAGGTAGTGTTGACTGATCAGGTCACTGCGGATTTCAGTCAACGCGATGGGAGAAATACCTCCGAGAAGTCATATGCCATGAACGAGAGAGAGCTGTTCGACCGACACCTGACCCGAGACGGACACCGCAGGAGAGACGCGATCCGGGCGGCGATTGTCAAGGGTATTGATTGGTTCATTCCAGACGCTGTCGCCAATGACGGCGGGGACTTGCTGCTGCGTGCCCGGCTGGTGGTGGTTTTCGGGTGGGTTCTCTTCGTTCTGGCCCTCGTTTTTGCGGGCATCTCCCTGGCGATGGGCAACTTGGCTTCGGCGTGGGGCCATGCGGTGGGGGCCAGCGTGGGACTGATCACGGTTTGCCTCGTGCTGCGGAAGAGCTCGTGTTTCGTTGCCGGCAACGTGCTAGCGGCGGTATTCTATGGCGTGCTTACGGCGGTCGCGTGTTGCGTTGAGGGACGGGGCGCTTTGACGCTTCCCTGGTACGCTGCGGTGCCGGTCGTAGCGTTGGCCACCGCCGGGCAGCGTTCGGGGTTCTTCTGGCTGGCGACCACGCTGTTGTCGCTGGGTGTGTTCTATGAGCTGGGCTACCGCAACGAGGGGTTTACGGGGGGCCGGTTGGAAGATCATCTGGCGCTGGCTTTTCTGCTGTCACAAGTTTTCCTCGACATTTTGATGTTCAGCCTGGCCTTCCTGTACGAAGCTGCCAAGAGCGACGCGCTGGACGCACATCGAGCCAGCGAGGAACTATTCCGCCAGTTCGCCGTGGCCTCGAGTTCGGGTGTTGGGATGGGCAGCCCAACGGGGGAGGTGGTGTTTGGCAACGCCGCCATGCTTCGGATCGTGGAGGAGGAATCGGAAGGGAGCTTCGTGGGCAAGTCATTCTTCGAATACCACCGGCCGGAGGACGCCGAGCGATTGAAGCAAGAGATTCTGCCGATCGTACTGGAGGAAGGGCAATGGGTGGGCGAGATTCCGATTCTCTCGGCCCGGGGCAATCTGATTGCCGCCGAGCACCGAATGTTTCTGGTGCGCGACGAACAGAGGAAGTTCTGCATGGTCGGGAACATCATCACCGATATCAGGCAGCGGAAGCAGGCCGAGGCGGCGATGAAAAAGCGGCTCGTGGCACTGACAAGGCCCCTGGCGGACGCCAACGGGATCACGTTCGAAGAGCTGTTCAACCTGAAAGACATCCAGCGTCTCCAGGATGATTTTGCCAGGGCAACCGGCGTGTCGTCGATCATCACGCGAACCGACGGAACGCCTATTACCGCTCCGAGCAACTTCACGCGGCTGTGCCACGACATCATTCGCCGCACGGAGAAGGGCTGCGTGTTGTGCATGCAATCCGACTCCGCGCTCGGCTGCTTCAAGCCCGACGGGCCCACGATCCAGGCCTGCCTGAGCGCCGGTCTGCTGAGCGCAGGCGCGGCGATTCGGGTAGGGGGTACACACATTGCCAATTGGATCATCGGCCAGACTCGCGACGAACGTCAGACCGAAGAGGAGATGCGCCAGTTTGCCCGCAACATCGGCGCCGATGAAGACCTGGTGGTGGAAGCGTTTCGCGAAGTTCCCGAGATGTCTCGCGAGCGGCATAGACACGTGGCTCAATCGCTTTACACCCTGGCCAACCAACTGTCGGACATGGCCTACCAGAACATGCAGCAGGCGCGGTTCATTACGGAGCGGAAGCGGATCGAAGGGGAATTGGCGCACGCGAGAGACGAAGCGGAAACCGCCGCGAAGGTCAAGAGCGAATTTCTGGCCAACATGAGCCACGAGATCCGGACGCCGATGACCGCCATCCTCGGCTACACGGAAATCCTGATGGGTGACAAGATGGAGCCGAGGCAACTGGAGGCGGTGACGACGATCCGGCGAAACGGCGAGTATCTTCTGCAAATCATCAACGACATCCTGGACCTGTCGAAGATCGAGGCGGGAAAGTTGGAGGTTGAACGTATTCCGTGCTCGCCGAGCCAGATTCTGGGCGAGGTGGTTTCGCTGATGCGAGTCCGGGCTCAAGAGAAGCGTCTACCCCTGGAAATCCGGTTTGACGGGACGATGCCGGAGAGCATTCAATCGGATCCCATTCGGCTTCGGCAGATTCTCATCAACCTCACGGCAAACGCCGTCAAGTTCACCGAGACGGGCAGCGTTTGCGTGGAGGCTCGCATCGTCGGTGCCCGATCAGCGGATCCCAAATTGCAGGTGGACGTGATCGACACCGGGATTGGGATGTCGGCAGAGCAGACGGCGCGGCTCTTCAAGCCCTTCACCCAGGTCGATTCGTCGTCCACGCGCCGCTACGGCGGAACGGGGCTGGGGCTGGTGATCAGCAAGCGTCTGGCGGAGAGTCTCGGCGGCGACATCACCGTCAGGAGCGTGCTGGGTGAAGGAACGACGTTTACGCTCACGGTGACGACAGGCGCTCTGGAAGGTCAGGCGGTACCTGGCGAGCCCGACCAGTTGCCGTCCCAGAGCGATCGATGGGACAACCGTGAAGTGGTTGGCATCGGGGCGGGCTGCCGCGTGCTACTGGCGGAAGACGGTCCCGACAATCAGCGGCTCATCTCGCTGCTGCTGAAGAAGGCGGGAATGGACGTCGAGGTGTCGGAGAATGGCCGGGATGCCTGCGATCGCGTTTTACGCGCACGAGACGAAGGGAGGCCGTTTGACGTGATCCTGATGGACATGCAGATGCCTGTGATGGACGGCTATGACGCCACGAGGGAACTTCGGGGGGATGGATACACGGGTGCGATCATTGCTGTGACTGCCCATGCGATGAGCACGGACCGGGAAAAGTGCCTCGCCGCCGGCTGCGACGGCTACCTGACCAAGCCGGTGGACCGGGAGGGGTTGATTTCGGCGGTTTGGGAGTACCGGGGCGTGGCTGGCCGTCGCGCGGAGCCAGTCGTCGAGTTCGGCAGTTAGCGGCTGTGGATCATCTAACACGCGAGACTTGGAAGCGATCGACTATCTGCTGAACTTCTACGGCCCGTGGTCATGATCTGGCACGGCTCCGAAATCGCGATGTTGCGGATTGCGAAGTCGGCCCGGGCTATTTTGCGGCGCGACCCGGAACTGCTCGACAATTGCACGGCTCGTTGCGATCAACTGCGTCAACGAGATCAGCGACCGCGTCGTCCGCGAGGCGAGCCACAACGACACCTCCGAGATCACCATCCGCCAGCAGCTCCTGGAATCCGAATGAAGGTGCGAGCCCGGAGTGGGAATCGGGGGCGCCGGGCTCACGACGCGTCTCATCCCAGAGTACCCAGCACTCCGGCGATCACAAAGAAGCCCAGATAGATCGCGATACCGATCGCGCCGGCGATGCCGACATATTTCCAGAAGGACTTCTGAGCCCCAACCGCCGCTGCCAGTGCTTGAGGAGTTTCGTCGGTCAAGAACTCGCCGATCCGGCTGGCGTAGTTCCAAAGCAGCAGGGACGGGACGAAGTAGAAGACGACGGCGATCGGAAGCACGATCAACATCGCCATCCCACCCGTAGCACCCAACTGCAGCACCATAGCCAGCCCCGTGACCAGGATCACCGATGCAAACCCAAGGAATCCCAGTACGGCAAGGAACCGCACCCAAGGCTTAGTCCGGGCAAGCGTGTGGGCAGCCTGGCGGAAGACCGCCTCCCCATCGGATTGAGTTTTCCACTGGTTCGTGGGCGTGGAAGGCGACTGGTAGGGATTGAGATTGCTCATGATTGCGGACTCGGTTCGGGATCGGTCATCGAGAGATAGTATCCGACGTCATCCCATGGCGCCCAGGATGGGTGGGAGGAGAACAAAAGCCAACATCGCTACACCGTAAAGAGCGATAAGGATCAACGTGAGGACGCCAAGGTATCTCCAGAAAGATGTCTGAGCCGAAAGGGCCGCCAGGAAAGTCGGGGGGTCTGTTTCACGGAGGTGCTCGTCGATCCGGCTGGCGTATTTCCATAGCAGGACTGACGGGATGAAGTAGAACGACACGGAAATCGCAAACATAACCACCACCTGGACGGCAACAACGAGACCCGCCCCGCCGGGAAGATCGGGGGGGCCATCTCCTTCGATGAAAGCAGTCAACAACGACACGCTCGTTGCGATCCCGGCGGTGATGAATCCCAGCACCGAAAGAAAACGCACCCACGGTTTCGTCTGGGCAAGCAGAGCTGTCGACTCGCGGAGGGGATCCACCACGTCAGGTTGGCCCACCGATGGACCGGCCGGGATGGGTGTCGACCGAAAGGGGTTGGAGTCGCTCATACATCGTGCCCTCGGGGACTAAAGGGTCTTGCGTGATTCCCAGAGGAAATTGCGGCAAGGCGATCAGGAACTCAACGGGCCGGGGTTGACAGAGTTCGTAGGCAAAACACGGACGCAACCCAAGCGCGGGGCAAGCCCACGCGGCTATCTTCAGGACGACTATTTTTCCGGGAATCACGCAAGGCTATTTACCGCCGCAGGAATTGGATCGTTCTAAACGGTCAGAAGGGGACTGTCAATCTATTCCCCATGCGCCCCCTCGACAAACCACCTTGAGCCACCCCCCCCAGTCGTTTAGACTGATGGGAATCCGATTTTGCAGAACTGGCGCAACGGGCAGGCAAGGGCGGCAACCGGCTCCATTCCATAGCGGACTTTCCTTTCTCATGGCAATTGACGCGACCGGCGGTTCCCCCAACCGCCCTGACACTCGCCTCCCCCCCACTGGACGCGACTCTCTCAACGATGTTGAGCGAAAACGCGATTTGGTCAATCGCAATGCGATGCTCCGTGCCATGCTCGACGCGATGCCTTCTTGGGTATTCGTGCTCAACCAGCAGCGCCAAGTCGTAACCGCCAACTCGGCCCTGCTAAGACTCCTCCAGCGCACGGAGGAGGAAATTGTCGGAAGCCGCCCGGGAGAAGTCATCGGTTGTGTTCATGCCGCCTGTGGTCCAGACGGCTGCGGGTCGGCCAAAGCCTGCATCGACTGCGGCGCCGTTCGCACCCTGCTCCAATCCCAGACCACGGGAAAGACCGTGACCGGGGACTGCCGTCTGCGGCTGGGGACCAGTTCGCCCGGCTGCGCGATGGAATTGCGTGTGACGGCGACGCCGGTGGAAATCGGCGGCGAACGATTGACGCTGGTGGCCCTGGAAGATATGGGCGACCGCACCCGACTGGCCGTACTGACGCGAGTCTTCTTTCATGACGTGATGAACACGGTCATGGGGCTGAAGACCCATTTTCAGGTAATTGCCAGCAAGGCTGCCCGAGGTTCCGTCAACCCGGACGAGATCGGGGTGATGGAAGGCTATCTGGACCAACTGGCCGACGAGATCCGGTCGCAACGGGAGTTGATGTTGGCGGAGGCCGGCGACCTGAAGGTATCGGCAAGGCTGATCCAAACGTCGGCATTTCTGAGAAGCCTGCTCGACGTAATCCCAGCCGGAGAGGGGGATCGCGCCGAGGTTGTGCTGGGCGAGGTGTGGGAGGGGGAGTTGACGGTTGACCGCGCGCTGCTGGCCCGGGTGCTGGGAAACATGTTGCGAAATGCCTTGGAAGCCACCAGTTTCGGCGGCAAGGTGACGGTCAGCTGCCGCGACGGCGGAGAACTGGTGCGGTTTTCGGTTCACAACCGGGAGGTCATGGCCGACCAGGTGCAGCGTCAGGTGTTCTTGCGGTCGTTCAGCACCAAGGCGGCCGTCGGCCGTGGAATCGGCACCCACAGCATGAAGCTCATCGGCGAGCGCTACCTGCTGGGACGGGTTGGTTTCGAGAGTCTCGATGGAAAAGGCACAACCTTCTGGATCGAGCTGCCCAAGCACTACCCGGTGTCGTAGCGGGCATGTCCAAATGCCCGGCAAGCAGGGTAGTGATCCTTCTGCTGAAGCTGAGAACAGGTCCCCCCCACCGTGATAAACGGGCCTTCATGATTGCAGCAGGCTCGCAACCGGTTACAATGTGCCCGAGTCGGTGATTGCTGCCCAGGACCTTTGCACGCCACAAGGTCCGAGGGGATCTTGACAAGACGGGGGAGTTTGCGGACAGATTCAAGACCTTTGGCGATTCCGACCATTCCTGCCCCCGTGGGAAGCTTTCATCGCCGTCTTGGGACGGCTTTTGAGACGGGTAATGGTGGTCGACACTGGCGGAGCCTGCAAGCGGTTCGCAGAGAAACATGGACGCGCCGAACAATCATAGTGAAGAATCCGATCCCTCCCGCGGCAGTTCGGAAGCCTGGCTGCGGGAGGCGGATCTCCACAGCATTCCGCCCGAGGTTCTTCGGGATCTGATCGAGATCCAGGAACGGGATCGGCGTCTGGTGGCCTATGAGATTCACGACGGACTGGCCCAGCAGCTCACGGGGACGCTGTATAGCTTCCAGGTCTTTTTGCAGTTCCGGGAGAAATCTTCCGATGTCGCGGAAGAGGCCTTCCATCGCGGAATGGATCTTCTGGCGGAGAGCCTGGCCGAAACTCGCCGCCTGATCAACGGGTTGCGCCCGCCGATTCTCGACGATCACGGGATTGTCGATGCGATCGACTATCTGGTTTGCGAGAACAACACCTTGGGAGATGTGTCGATCGACTACGAGCCCGACTTTCCCGAGATCCGATTGGCACCCAGCCTGGAAAACACGCTTTTTCGCATCACCCAGGAAAGCCTGTCGAATATCCGCAAACACAGCCAGAGCCAGCGGGCGGAAGTTGCCCTCTGCCGGCAGGATGACCGAGTGCTGCTGACGATCCGCGACTGGGGAATCGGTTTTGATCCGCAGAAAGTGGCCAACGATCGCTTTGGGCTCCGCAGCATTCGGGACCGGGCCGTCCTACTCGGAGGACGCGCCGAGATTCATTCGATCCTGGGCGAAGGCACGGTGGTTGTGGCCGATTTGCCGTTCTTGAAAAGAGACGATGCGTAGATGCGATGGGAGGCATCCTGGTGGGAGAAGGATTCTCGACCGGAAAAGTTTCTACGGGTCTCCGTTTCGGGTAGGATGGTCAGGTTCAGTAGCGCACCGGCGGGGCAATCTGATCCAAGAGATTGATCGAGTCGCCGTTGCTCGTAGGGCGATTGGTGTTCTGGGTGGGAAGGGTTGAGCTGAATCCGGGAGCCAGGTCAACATCGGCGGGGCCAAAACCGGAGTCTGCGGGCAGAATCCCGCGGTTACCCTGGAAAGGCGGAAGGGAGAATCCACCGCTGGTGCCGGTTCCGGCCGGCTGGTTGCCGTCGGCGGGAAACAGGGCATGGGTGGCGTCGATGCAAACGCCCTGGGGTTCGTCCCACAGGACCGGTTGGACATTGCCGGATGGTTGGAAGGCGTTGAAGCCGTCCACGTGAACGCCTTGGGGCGGGAGAATCGCAACGGAGTCCCAGAAGGATTCCGGCCGCACGCCCTGGATCGGCTGCCCCATGATCTCGCTGTTGTGGTACCAGGTGCCCGAAGCCGAGTTGAACACGTACTGGTTCGGATTGAAATCCGGATGGAGCTCGAGCAGCGAGAAGTGGAGCTGGCCCATGTTCTCAGGGCAAGGGAGAACCGCAAGCTGGATCGTCATCGTGCTGGTCGACGGAACGAACCAGTTGGTGTGATAGATGTGGTTCTGTTGATAATCGCTGTCCGCCAAGCCAACGCCGAGGTTGGTAGCCACCACGCCGGAACGTTCGGGCGTCTGGCCCGGATAGTTGATGTCCCCCCGCGACTCCCAACGATAGCCCGCGTCTCCGTAGTAGCCCTTGTAGTATCGGCCGTAGTGCTCCTTGCCGAGCATGATGCTGCCGGTGACCACCAGCGAATAATAACGATCGGAACGCAGGCCCTGGACGGACACAGGAGTAGTCCACAGGGGACCGGCAGACACAAGCCGGGGCGTGGAGAGACGCATTCCCCAGTCTTGCCCCCGAGCACCGTCGGCGTTGGTTGTCACCAGCATCGCGATCCCAACGACACTGGCAAGACTGAACAGGGCTCGTTTGACCTGACCGGCAGCGTTGGGCGTCATGGCTGGCTCCTTTGGGCGGGAGAAAAGGGACTTTGATTCTTTTCAAAGCGTTTGCCGTGCCAAAGGCGGATCACATTCCATAAGTCAATCAACGACAATAAGTTACGACGAGTAGAATGGTCGGCCACGAAACCCCAGTGTCATCATATCGTCCTATCGATTGAGTCAAAACGACTACACCGTGGACCGTTACGCTGAATCGCGTGCTGTCGGCGGCTTGTGTCGCGACAATGGCACCCATGACCGATTTCCGAAATCTCTCGATAGGCGGTCTTCTTTTCGGGTAGGATAGGCGACGAATAATCCGGGTCCGCTGCTCACGTTTGCGGGAGAAGCCTACCGTGGTCAGTTATCGATTGCCTTACCTTGGGCAGTACGCGCTCGTTCTGATTCTTGGGGCAACCACCCACCGGCCTGCCGTGGCCGACTCGGTGGCGATCGCCGCCCGTGAGCTGTCTCAGAAGAGCCCAAACGTTGTTCCTGTCGAGACCAATTGGGATGGGCTCGTGGTCTGCCATGGCCAGAACGGGATGGAGCAGTGGGATATTGAGATCCAGACGCCAGGGCGCCACTATCTTCATTTCCAGTTTGCCAGCGGCGAGCGCCGGCCGATCCAGCTCCTGATCAACGACGAGGGGCAGCCGGGGCAATTCCTGGATGCGGAGACGGGCGGGTTCTTTGGCGGGGACCTGCAGTGGGAAACGTGCGGACCTGTTGACCTGACGAAGGGCAAGAACACGATCCGCATCCAGACAGCCGGGGGATTCCTTCCGCACCTGGCTGGACTGGTCGTCTCCGAGTCGGAGAAGGAATGGAACAAGCGGGCCTTCGAACACTTGTTTCCCGCGCGGCCCGATCTGGCGGGAAAAGTGGACGAAGACACAGCCGCCACTGGCAATCAACTTCGAGAATTGCTTCCCGGTGTCGAGCAGATTCTGTTTGTCAAGCGTTACACGTTCCAGTCGACTCATTACTACACGGACTTCATTGACGGCTGCCAGCATTTCGGCAGCAACCTCTGCCTCCTGTCGCTCGTCGACGGCAGCGTGACCGAGCTGGTGCCCCAGTTGGCTCACGGCATCATCGGCCGATGCGATCTTTCGTACGACGGACAGCGAGTCGTGTTCGATTGGAAGGAGAAGATCGGCGTGGGCTTTCGGATCTGGGAAGTGGGGATCGACGGCACGGGCCTGCGGCAGATCACCTTTCCGCCCGACGACGAGGAGCAGCGGATTGCGAGGTACCGGCTTGCCGAAAAGACCGCCTACATGCACCACACCGACGACATGCACCCCTGCTATCTTCCCGACGGCGGGATCGCCTTCGCGTCAACCCGGTGCGAGTACGGCATTCTCTGCGACGGCGCCGACAGGCTTACCTCGTCGGTCATCTACCGCATGGACGCCGACGGCGGCAAGATTAAGAAGCTCTCAAACAACTCGGTGAGCGAATCGGCTCCAAGTGTGATGAACGACGGGCGGATTCTCTACACTCGCTGGGAGTACGTCGACAACGGCGCCGTGACCAACAAGGCTCTTTGGGCCATGCGCCCCGACGGCTCGGGAAGCGAAGAAGTGTACGGCAAGAACGTGGCGTTTCCGTCGGTGTTCAACGTCGGCCGGGCCGTGCCGGGCACGAATAACCTCTTCGCCGCCATCGGTGCTCCACACATGCCGCTGGGCGTGGGGACCCTCATGCTGATCGATACGCAGGCCGACCGACGCACGGGTGAAGGGGTGACGTACGTCACTGGCGAGGTCGACACGCAGCATCAATGGGGCTGGGACAATCTTCCCGGCGGCGCGCACAAGCCCATCCCGCCCGAGATACAGGAAGGCCGCGATGGCCGTGGCAATACCAGCCGGGGACCGCTCTACATGGATCCCTATCCGCTTTCGCCGGAGTATTTCCTGGTCGCACTGAATCTGCGTGAGAGTTGGAATGTGGAGAATGCCTACGGGCTCTATCTACTCGGTCCCGGCGGCGTCAAGCGTTTGTTGCACAGAGAGAGCGAATACTCCTGCTGGATGCCGATCCCTGTTGGCCCGCGCTGCAAACCGGGCATTCCCCGGGGGACGATCGATCCGGAATTGGCGCGCCAGGGTCTGGCCCGGGTTGCCGTCTCCGACGTCTACCGCGGACTCGACGGGGTGAAACGGGGCACCATCAAGTATC
Source organism: uncultured Planctomycetaceae bacterium (assembly GCA_964429355.1). Classification (GTDB taxonomy): domain Bacteria; phylum Planctomycetota; class Planctomycetia; order Pirellulales; family Thermoguttaceae; genus JAAYAY01. Next base: position 10,989 of record CAYSCH010000188.1, read on the forward strand.
TCCGCATCAATGAACATGTGCCCCGCCCCTGGGCAGCGCGCCGGGCGTGGGAAGGGGACGTTTTCGACCAGCAGCATTCGGTCGTGAGCTGCAACGCAGCCCTGGGACTCAGGGTGCAGTACGGAATCGTGCCGGTTGAAGAGGACGGCTCGGCCCATTTCTTCGTCGAGGCCGACAAGAACATCTTCTTCCAGGCCCTCGACGCCGATTTTGCCGAGGTGCAGCGGGAGCGGACGTTTGTGAACTACCGTCCCGGCGAGGTTCGATCGTGCGTTGGATGCCACGAACGTGCCAAGGACAGCAACGCGGCCGGGATGGCCACGCTCCCGGTCGCCTTGACTCGCCCGCCGAGCGTGCCGGGGTCGCAGCCGGGGGAAGAGTCGGGCGCCCGCCCGCTCTCCTATGAAGTCGACGTCCAGCCGGTCTGGGACGGGCACTGCGTATCGTGCCACAACGCCGAGAAGAAGGGGGGCGACCTGGATTTGACTGGCGAGCGCACGACGCTCTTCTGCCGCTCCTACGAGAACATCCTCGCACGAGGCCTGGTTTCGATCATCGGCGAGAATCATCCCAAGGCGGGCAACAACCATTACCTTCCTCCCTACAGTCTCGGCACCCATGCCAGCAAGTTGTCGAAATACCTCAAGAGGGACCATTACGAGGTCGACCTCTCGCGGGAGGACCGGATCCGCGTGACCACCTGGATCGATTCCAACGGCCAGTATTACGGCTCCTATTACGGGCGGAAGAACCTGCAGTATGCCGGCCATCCGGACTTCCGGCCCGAGTTGACTTTCGAGGAATCCCACGCCATCACGCCGCCTCACCGGTAGGCCTGATACGGTCCTGGCACCGTCGAGGTCTGGGTGGTTGTGTCAGGCAGAGCCTGACCGGCGGGTTTTCTCAGCGGGCTGCTCGCGCCGTTTGCGGACCGACCGCTTCTTCGACTAAAATGTCAGCTCGTTCAATCTCTCCAAGGCACATCCGATTTTCCATCGATCGAAAGGTTCACCATGGACAGACGCATCTTTCTGAAGGCGGCCGGTTCCACCGCCGGATTGGCAGCCCTGGGCGGCACCGTTTACGCTGCCGAAACCCGTCGAGAATCGAAAGGCAAACTCATGTTCGACAACGCTCAGCTGAACGATGCCGACGGCAAGTTCGACGTTGAAAAGGGCAAGGATGCGGTTTTGGCGCTCTGCAAACACCACGGCTACCCGGTCTTTCCAGGTCTGCGCGACGGTCTCTGGGTCTCCGATTACGGCACCGGCCAGTTCGCCAAGCTCGGTCTGGCGGCCTACATGGCCGTCAACAATGTAAAAGACCGCTACATGATGATGGACATCTTCCTTCTGCCCGGCCAGATGCTCCCCGAACACTGGCACCTCGAAGGGGAAGGCAACCCGGCCAAACTCGAGGGCTGGTTCGTGCGTTGGGGCGCCTCCCATATTGTCGGGATCGGAGAGCCCAACCTGCCGGCGGAGATCGTGATTCCCCAGTGCCACTGTGGTGGTACTGCCGAAACCAAGCATGACACGCTTGCCACACCGGGTATGTTTGTTCCGCTGACAGAGGTTGGCTCGAAGCACTGGCAATACGGCGGGCCCGAGGGCGCCATTCTGACGGAAGTGGCCAACGTTCACACCAACTCGGCCGTCCGGCATGCCGACAAGAAGCTCAACGACTTCTTTCTCAGCAGCGGGTAGGAGTTGAGGTCGAGGGATTCTGGAGGATTGCGGCGAGGCCCGAGTGCAGCCGAAGTCGCCAGACTTTGGAGGGTTGCCGCGAGGCCAACTTCTGGCGAATTCGGCTACGGGATGGGCGGGTTCGGTTGCGCAAATGGGAGAAGTCAGACGTGGAGTTTGAAAACCAGGTTGCCCTTGTGACCGGCGCCGCCGGATCGATCGGCAAGGGGATTGCGAGTCGTCTTGTCGAAGAAGGCGCCAGGGTCTTCATCACCGATCTGAAGCAGGAAGCGCTGGACGAGGTCTGCGCTGAGTTGGGCGAGAAGTGCCGGTCTCTGGCGGCCGACGTGACCGATCATGGCCAGGTGAAGAAGGTCGTTGAGGCAACGGTGGAGGTCTTTGGCGGAAGGATCGACGTGCTGGTCAACGTGGCGGGCACGGTTGGCCAAGGAGGCAAGATCGAAGACATCGAGGAGGACAACTGGGATTTTGTCTTCGACGTCAACTGCAAGGGCACGTTCCTGTTCATCAAGGAGGTTGTGCCCTTCATGAAGCGGGGTGGCGGAGGCAGCATCGTGAATTTCTCCAGCAAGTCGGGCAAGACCGGATCGGCGCTGATGGCCCCCTATTCGGCCGCCAAGGCCGCGATCATCGGACTCAGCCAGGCGCTGGCCTTTGAACTGGCGGGGGAGCGGATCCGTGTGAACTGTGTCTGTCCCGGGATCACGGAGGCGACGGGGGTGTGGAACAACGTCTCCCGCGACTATGTGAAGAGCATGAACCTGGCGATCGAGGAGGTTGTGAAGAAGTTTACGTCGAAGGTCCCGATGGGGCGTCTGGCCCGTATCGACGACGTGGTCAACATGACCTGCTACCTGGCCTCCGCCCGTGCCGACTACATGACGGGGCAGGCGATCAACATCACCGGCGGCAGAGAAATGCACTAAGGGCGAGCGGATGGCCGCGTGGCAGAGGACGGAGGCAGGCTGAAGCCTGTACTTCGACAAGGGCAAGCCCACGGGGCTATCTCCCATTCCATGCAGGAGCACGACATCCGTCCATGAAAGCCATTGTCTACCACGCCCCTGGAGATATTCGTGTCGACGATCTGCCAGCCCCCACGTGCGGCGAGCGGGAACTGCTTGTCGGCGTGGATGCATGCGCCGTTTGCGGAACGGATCTGAAGACGTTCTATCACGGCAACCCGCGGATCACGCCGCCTCTGACGATGGGACACGAATTCACCGGCCGAGTAATCCAGGTGGGCACGGGTGCGCGGGGCGGCTTCGGACTGGGGGACCGGATTGTCATGGCCACGAGCATCTCGTGTGGCATGTGTGTTTATTGTCGCCGGGGATGGACGAATCTCTGTCTCTCCCTGGCTCCCATGGGTTTCAGCTATCCTGGCGGCATGGCGGAACAGGTGGTGATTCCGGCCCGGGCCCTGGAAAACGGCCACGTTGTGATAACGCCTTCCGACATGCCCGCCGAGCATGCAGCCCTAGCCGAGCCGGTCAGTTGTGCCGTGAACTCCATCGGCCAGTGCCACCTGGAAGAAGGTGCCACGGTGCTTGTTCTCGGGGCCGGCCCCTTGGGACTGATGAACGCCTGCGTGGCCCGAGCCCTGGGCGCCGGCAAGATCCTTCTTTCTGAAATCAGTCCTCCCCGGCTCGCCCAGGCCCGTGGGTTCGAGATCGATGTGCTCATCAATCCGGCCGAAGAGGACCTGGCCGAGCGGGTGATGGCCGAAACCGACGGGCTCGGCGCCGACGTAGCCATCGTGGCCGCGCCGGCAGCCCAGCCCCAGGAGCAGGCCATTCACCTAGTCCGCAAACGGGGCACCGTGGTGCTGTTCGCATCGTTGCCGAAGGACAACTCGATCCTGCAGATCGACAGCCGAGCGATTCACTACGGCGAGTTGCGTGTGATCGGCACGAGCGACTCGACGGCCAAGCACGTGCAGAAGGCGATTGAACTGCTCGCCTCGGGGCGCGTGCCGGCCGCGAAATTGGCAACGCACGTGCTTCCGCTGGACGAGATCCATCAAGGGTTCGAGCTGATGAAATCCGGCGAGGCTCTGCGAGTGGTGGTGCGGCCCTAAATGGCCTTGCGTGATTCCCAGAGGAAATTGCGGCAAGGCGATCAGGAACTCGGTAGGCCGGGACTGACAGAGTTGGCAGGCAAAACACGGGCGTTACCCGAGCGCGGGGCAAGCCCACGCGGCTATCTTCAGGACGACAATTTTTCCGCGAATCACGCAAGGCCATTTAGTCTGTGTACGAGTACAGAACCGCCGGTTGCCCCGCGCGGGTACCTCGTGCCGGCTTTTCACGAGAGCCAGCCCGTGGGGCGACTATCGCAACGCTCCGCCGATCCACTACAATCCTCAGTGCGGTAACGAGCTGTGAGGTATGAGTGGTGGGTTATGAGGAAGCACCTGTCTCCGGCGCGGCTCAGACATCACGGCTGAAGGTGATCCATGTTCTACAAGCTCGACAGCACGCGGGTCTCACTCCGGGAATACTGGTGGGGAACTCCAAACCCGCTGGTGATCATCGCCTGGCTTCTCAGGCTGCTGCGAATCGGGCTGCCCGGCTCCACCGACGATCCCAACGTCGACTCGCTGGAACCGTTCCGAGTCTCGCCGGCCCAGTTGCCCGAGGAAGCCCGTGGGCGGTTTCACGCGATCCATACGGAGCTGCAGGCCCTCGGGTTTCACTCCCCTGTCTGCTACTGGATTCACGACGCCAGGAACCAGGCCGACATCTGCCAGGCCGTCTACCTGCACGACTCGGGCGAGGCCTTGGCGCGAGTTCACTATCGCGTCTGGCGTTTTCCGAAGCCGGCCAAGGTCTATTTCTTTCCCAACTTTCTCACCGCATTTACGGACGGAACCTACCTTGTATCGACGGCCGGCGGGCGCGACATGCTGGCCCCCGCGGCCTGCCGCGAGAATCGGCGGGTGAAGGCCACGGCCACGGACCTGTGGACGTCGCACCAGGCAGCGCTCCAGAAAGAGCTCCTCTTCAAAACGGTCCGCCCGATCCGGCAGGAGCAAGAGTTGCTGCAGGTTGTCGAGGCCCACCACGCTGCCGTGCGCGACTTCCACATCGATCGAGGAGGTTTTGTGCCCATGTCGGAGGAGGAGGAACGGACGAACCTGGAGGCAGCCCGCGAGGCAACCGCGGCAGCAACCGAGGGGAGCCCGGCTTTGTCCGAGGCTCAATCCGTGCCCCAGACTTCGGTCCTCCTCGAAGAGATTGAGAGACTGCAGAACAAGCGTTCCGGATGGGGAGGGGGGTTGCTTGTGCTGATCGTTTCCGTGGGTCTGTTTCTCGCTCTGGGCGCCGCGCAGTGGTCGTGGGAGTTCGTGGCTGTTCTGTTGCCGATCCTCTTTGTTCATGAGCTGGGCCACTACGCCGCGATGCGGCTGTTTCAATACTCGAACGTCAAGATGTTCTTCATTCCACTGCTTGGGGCAGCCGTTTCCGGGCGGCACTACAATGTGCCCGGCTGGAAGAAGGTGATCGTATCGCTCGCCGGTCCGCTCCCCGGGATCTTGCTGGGTGCAGGACTGGGTTTTGCCGCCGCCTGGTTTGAAATCGGCTGGCTGCATCCTGCGGCGATGCTCGCAATCGGCCTGAACGGTTTCAATCTGCTTCCGATCCTGCCGCTAGACGGCGGCTGGGTGATGCATGCACTCCTCTTCTCTCGCCACTACATTCTCGACGCCGGTTTCCGCGTTCTGGCGGTGGGGGTTCTTCTGGTTGGATCGCGTCTTGCCGGCGACAACTTCCTGTTTTTCTTCGGGTTGGTTATGGCGGCGGGTCTTCCCTTTTCGTTTCGCATGGCCGGAGTTGTCAGCGCCATCCGCCGGCAGGGCATCTCCACCGCGTCGCCCGACGATCAGTCGATCCTGCCTGAGACCGCCGAGGCGATCGCCCGTGAGATCCGGAGACGCTTCCCGCAGGGGCTCACCAACCGCAATATCGCCCAATTCACGCTCCAGGCGTTCGAAGCCCTAAACGCCCGTCCGCCGAGCATCGTCGCCACGATCCTCCTGGGCGGAGTCTACGTCGGCAGCTTTGTGTTCGCCCTGGTGGCCCTGGCGATGCTCACGGTGGGTTTGCCGCTGCTGATGCCTCGCGACCTCGGTGCAAACCATCCGATCGAGATCAGACAGATCGAACCAGCGGGAGCGGACCGTGGGGCCGAACCACGGAAAGACGAGGCCACGATCGTTGCCACCTTTGCCAGTGCCGACGAGGCGGCCGCCGAGTTCGACGCATGGAAGGAGCGACTGCCTGGCGGCGCCACTCTCGTGCGTTTCGGCCAGTCGCTTCTGCTGGCGGTTCCGCCCGGGGGAGGAACGGCTGAACAATGGGAATCCCGATGGAAGTCGCGGAAGATCGAGGTGTGCAACTGCGGGATGGAATCTCCAGTGGGCTTCTCGGTGGCAGCAACGGCTCCCTCCGAGGAAATCGCGATCCGGATCCAGGGCACCCTGGAGGCCTACCAGACTTGCTCGACCTGGATTGTTCCGGACGCATGCTGGCATCCTGAGAGCCCCCCGACTCCGGAGCACCAGCACGCTCGTGAGATCTTTGCGCGGCTGATGGATACGGAGGAGGTCTACGACGACCCACGGTACAGACGCCTCAGCGACCAAATCTCCGCTGCCTACGACAGGGAAGACGAGAGTCGTGCTGGCGAACTCGAACAGGAATTGGAGTCCGTGCGCAAGGTGATTCAGGAGGAACGGCTGGATGAGTTTCGCAAGAAAGCCACGAACGCACGTGATCGAGACCTGATCGAATTGTGCGGGCGCCAGCCGGTTTTCGACTGCGAGCTGGATGAATCGGCCGAATCGGGCAAACCCGAACCGGAGGCGGACCGCGCAGCGAGAGAGGAAGCCGCAGAGGAGTACCAGAAGCAGTTGGATGCCTGGAAGGATGAATTGGCCGAGATGCTTGGAGGAACGGCCAGGAATCATGATCCTGGGGAATCAGGTACCGATCGCTTCGGGATCGAAGGAGGAATGATCGAAAGAAACGGCCGGCTGATTGAAATGAAATACGTGTCCGTCTCGAGCCCTGTCGATGCCGCCCCGGCGATTGTCGGCTGGCTCGACGGACAAGGCTGCACGGAGATCAAGTACTCATTCTTATGTCCCGACTGACGTCATGTCTCCT
>CAYSCH010000189.1:0-17827 GCA_964429355.1 uncultured Planctomycetaceae bacterium
GTCGGCAGCTACCTCGACGTCGGCAACATTCTCCTCACCGGCTACCCGGAGCACTGGATCAGCATCCTCGGCAAGCGGATCGCGAGGGTCCACGTCAAGGACTTCAAGAAGTCGATCGGTACCGCCGCAGGCTTTGTCGACATGCTCGAAGGCGACGTCGATTTCGAAGCGGTCAAGGCCGCCCTGGCGGCAATTGGCTACGACGGCTACGTGACCGCCGAGATGCTCCCCTACCAGCCCGGCCGTCCGGAGAAGACCGCAGCCGCTATGAAGAAGATATTCAAATAGAATTAGTCAGAGTCGCCAGATTTTGGTCCGTATTGACGTCGTGGCCAGACTTTGGCGAGTTCGGCTACCATCCCAGGAGATAGAAAGATGATCCGAACGGGCATCGTCGGCCTCGGCTTCATGGGCAAGATGCACTTCCGCTGCTACCAGGCCCTCAAGGACGTGCAGGTTGTCGCAATTTGCGATACGGACAACGCCAAGTTTCAGAACACGGCCGGCACGGCCGGCAACATTGCCGGTGCGGAGGCCCCATTGGATTTCACCGGAATCGGCCTCTACGAGGACTTCGACAAGATGCTCGCCGAGGCGAATCTCGACGCTCTGTCGGTCACGCTGCCCACCTACCTCCACAAGGAGTTCACCCTCAAGGCCCTGGCCACCGGCGTGAACGTGCTCTGCGAGAAGCCCATGGCCCTCACCGTCGACGACGGCCGCTCAATGCAGGCCGCCGCCGAGCGCAGCGGCCGGCTCCTCCAGATCGGCCACTGTATCCGCTTCTGGCCCGAGTATGCCAAGGCTAAGGAACTCATCGACTCCGGCGGATACGGCAAGGTGCGGGCAGCAACCTTCCAGCGGCTCAGCCTCACCCCCACCTGGTCCTGGGCGGGCTGGCTCATGGATCCCGCCAAGAGCGGCTCTGCGGCTCTCGATCTCCATATCCACGATTCCGATTTCGTCCAGTACGCCTTCGGCATGCCCAAGGCCGTCTTCAGCCGCACTTCGAGCGGCCCCTCGGGCGAGGCCGACCACATCGTCACCCAGTACATCTACGACGGCGATTGTGTCGTCACCGCCGAGGGGGGCTGGTCCATGTCGCCCACGTTCGGCTTCGAGATGAGCTTCAACATCGTCCTCGAAAAAGCCACAATTACCTACGACTGCACCCGGAAACCGGCCTTCAAGGTCTGCCCGGTGGAAGGTGAGGCCGTCACCCCCGAGATCGCCTCCGGCGACGGCTACTCCAACGAGATCGCCCACTTCGTCCAGGCCGTCAGCGGCCAGTCCGTGCCGACGATCATCACCCCTGAGCAATCCGTCGATTCCGTCCGCCTCGTCCTCGCCGAAAAGCAATCCGCCGCGTCGGGAAAGGTTGTTTCGCTCTAAGAACCTATCCCAAAACCGTAGAAAAGGTCTCCCACGGGCGGAAAACGATAGGATCGGAAATAGTTTTGGGACCGGCTCTGAATGACCTTGCACGATTGCCCGAGGAATGCAGTCTGTCGTGTGCCACTGTTTGGAGTTGAATGGATTGTCCAATCGGAGTGAATTTCCCACAACTCCAAGCAGTGCCGTGCTAACGGCGAAGCGGCGGTCTCACTGCTTGTGATTGTGGATGCTCCTGCGATAATGGACAATCTGTGCAATCACAAGCAGTGCCACATCACAACCTTGCTTCCGGGAATCGTGCACGACTATTTAGCCCACGGAAGGTCGCACCTGCCGGGTGCGACCGGTGATCGATAGGCCCAGCGACACCCGGCAGGTGTCACCCATTTGGGAGTCACACAATGCCAAAACAAACCACCACCGTCCGCTGGGGAGTCATCGGCCTCGGCTGGTTCGGCGAGATCCATGCCGACACGCTGGCCGACATGCCGGGAATCGAACTGACCGCCTTCTCCACCCGTCGCTCCGACCGGCTCCGTGAGCTGGCCGACAAGTACCACGTCGCCGGCCGCTACACCAGCTACGAGGATCTTCTGGCCGACCCCGCCGTCGACGCCGTCAGCATCACCACCCACATCAACGACCACCGCGACATCGCCGTGGCCGCCCTGCGGGCCGGCAAGCACGTACTCCTCGAAAAACCGATGGCCCCCACCGTGGACGATTGTGAGCAGATCCTCCAGGCGGCCCGTCAGAGCAAGGGCCTCTTCATGGTCGGCCATATCTGCCGCTTCGACCCACGGGCGGCCCTGGCCAAGCAGGCCATCGACGAAGGTCGTTTGGGACGTATCATCTCCATGCACGCCCGTCGCAACCTCTCCAAGGCCATCGGCGAGGCGAACCTCGACAAGATCTCCGCCCTCATGGGCGACGGCATCCACGACGCCGACCTCATGCTCTGGTTCACTGGCGCCGCCCCCGTGAGTGTCTATGCCCAGGAGGTCCACCCCGGCCCGTGCAAGTATCCCGACTGCGCGTGGGCCATGATGCGGCTAGACAACGACGCGGTTGGCGTCGTCGAGTCGATCTGGCACCTCCCCAACACCACCCCCTATGCGATCGATGCCCGTATGGAGATCATCGGCACGGAGGGGGCCCTTTATGTGAACTGCGGCCAGGCCGGGCTTGAAATCCACGCATCCAGCGGCCTCAGCACGCCCGACACCATGTACTGGCCCACCGTCTTCGGCGAGCGTTTTGGGATCCTCCGCGCCGAACTCCAGTACTTCGCCAACTGCATCGTCCGTGGCGAGACTCCCGACCGTATCACCCCCAAAGAATCCCGTGACGTGGTCGCCCTCATCGCCGCCGCAGGCGAATCCTCCCGCACCGGCCAGGTCGTGCGCTGGTAAGCAGTCTTCGCCTCACAACGATTCGTTGCTCGTGCGTTCTGAAGTTGTGCTCCTGGTACGACAGACTCGGTTTTCAGTCACCCCGAATGGGTAATAGCACATCAGCCCAGGACAACGCCCTGGGTGGGAATTGCATACGGCCTCTCCGCCCTGTGAGGGCTCAACAATCTGGTCCTGCCAGGCGAATGTGCCGGCCCTTCGGAGCCACGACAATAGCGCCGCCTCGAAACTCAGGTGCTGGGCTGCGTCAACGCAACCTGCAGGCAATACAGGGACCAGTCGAACAGCGCGTTCGCCAGGAGGAATACAATGAATGCACGAATGACTGCACTCCTATTCCTTTCCATCATCGCATGCTCGGCGGCGGGGCGCGCAGAGACGATGCAAGTTCATGTCAGGATCCGCCAGAAAGGGAACGAAGAGAAAACCGTTACCCGGGAAAACCTGATCAGGATCAAGCACTTCATTCTGAAGAATGGTCAGCGCGAGACATACTGCAACATGTACAATGACAACCCGGCTCACCGTACCAAGGAATTCCGCTTCTACCTGAATCCCGATTCTGGACAGCAGAACATCAACTGCGATCCTGAGAAATCTGATTTCAACAGTCTTACGATCCGCTCGGCTGCTGGCGGAAAGAACCAGTACCGAACGGTTGAGTTTCTTGACCGACATTTCATTGACATCACGGCGAATTGGCCTACGGATGATTTGACCGTGAGCCAAGTCCGTCAGTTGGTTGAAGAGGCGATTCGGGAGATCCTTATGGAAGTCGACCAGAAGAACCCGAAGCAGCCCTCGCAGGCAACTCCCTGAAGCTCGCGGCTGGTGGCTCTGGTAAAAAGAAGTGAATGTGCTGCGCGCCGAATCGTCAGAAACCGGCTCTGCGAGGACGGCAGGGCGCCGGTTTCAGGTGCTCAAGTCGGTGTCGTCCCACGGCGTGCCTGTGGAGAGGCACCACGTCAGCGCGTGCCGTCGCTCGTGCACGACTCCGCCGTGCATCACCGGATGAAAGCCCTCCGGGACGGTGTCGTCACCCGCCTGGGCATTCCGTACGGCGTTATGGGCACAGTAGAACCGATCTTCCATCGCGCCCGCTTCAGCGGCCGATCGAAGCCGTGATTTCTGTACCAGTCCGTCGACCGTCCCGTCCAACCCGTTCAAGAACTCGAACAAGATCCTATGGGTGATCGCGCCATCGATTTGCGACGCTTCGATCGTCGGCTCCGGATCGAAACCCAGCACCCAGGCCAGGGGCCACATGTTCTCCAGCCGCCATCCGATCGAGCCACCGAGTTCGTCCCTCGCTCTGTCACGAGATAACGACACCTGTTCCGCCTCGTCCTTCGTCAGCCACTTGCCAAGCTTGTTGGTCTTGATGAACTTCTGCAGGGCCTTGGTCGGGATCATGTTCTCCGGGGCCGACACCCACATGAACAGGGCCCCGAGAGCCATCAGCCTCCCGGCCACCTCGCGCGCCGGCCGAACCTGACGCGTCATGTCCGGTAAGGGCAGCCAATCCGCCGGGCGAAAGCCCCGGCTCTTGAGAAACGCCATCGCCCGCAACCGAACCGCCTCCGCCTCCGATCCTCCACCCTTCGCCGACAACGCCTGATCCGGTTTCGGCTCGATCTTCCTCACCTCATCAACCAGGCCCGGCGGAAATACCACACAATCGTCTGTCTCGGGATTCAATAGCAGGCCACACCCCGCAGGCAGCGGCTTCACAAGGTCAACCCCCTCGACGACAAACCCCGGAATGGACCCATCGCCGTCGAACAAGTCCGGCATGGCGGCCGCAAACTGTTGCGCATGCGCCATCGACTCGAAAGCAACTACCACCGGAAAGTCGTCAATCTCAGCCATCATCGGCACTACCGCATCGCTGCCCGCTTCAGGCTCCACCCGGATCAGAGTGAATTGCAGTCCATGGATGAACCTCGCGACCTCGCGAGCATCCTGCTTTTCAACCGCCTCCTCCAGACTCAGGCATGAATCTGCCTCCGGCTCCTCCACGTACCGTGGCGGCGCCTCGGGAATCAACAACACCTTCCCGCAAGCCGGACACTTCACCCGCTTGCCGAAAAGCATCTCCTTCGCCTTCAACTTCTTCTGACAGCCAGGACAAGGAACGATGAGTTGCATGACAGGACCTGTTCCCAGTTTACGGCGGCAAGTGATCCGGAGCGGCGTGCCCAGAATCGCGCTGGGGCGAGCGGCCCGCAACGCCCGTTGCCGCGAGTCATCGTCATTGTAATTCTCACGAATGTTGCGAATCAACTCGGCCGCGGAATCGAAGCACCCGAAAAGGACCTGCAAAATAACCCGGAACCGCTGTATCGACTGCCTTTCGTTCACATCGGTGCCGGCAATCCAGTGTGACAGACACCGACTCACTCGTTGCCGTGGACAACGACATGGCAGACGGCAAGGTCCAATGCAGAACGGAGACGCGGAGATACGGAGAAGACAATCCAGATTCTGTCTTGCTGTCCCGCGAAACTCGCCCCTATCACACGCATCCTGCCCCCGGGCGAACCGGTCAGTCCTTGTCTTCGCCAGTGGTCTTCCCGCCCCTCCCGCGTAAAATGTTGCCATACGGCAGCGGCACACGGAGTCTGGAAGTAGCCCTGACGAAGTGTCGGAGTCTCTCACCGCCAGCGAGGTACACGATCACCCATTCCGCCAGCGGCTCCAAGAGCGGCCGGTAGAAATGACGAAAACGCCCTGTTTTCCAGGAGACGCCATTCATATCTTCCGGCTGCTCTAACTAAAACACCCTCGGGAACAGGCCTTTTTCACAAGGGGCTCTTCCATGCCATTGTCGACCGCCTGTCGTACGGCCCTCCTGGGCGCCGCCCTCCTCGGCAGCCCGGTTCTGGCCCAACAAAACCCCCATGGCCAGTTGCCGATCGCCACGGCAGCCGAGCCCTACGTCTTCCTCATTCGCGATCCCCTCGTCCTGGCCGATCTCCGCGTGACCCCGAAACAACGCGACGCGATCCAGGCTCTGAACGACAATTTGGATCCGGCCCTCTGGTCGGTGCAGAACAAGGGAAAGGAGGCCCTGGCCAGCCACATGCATCAGGCCGCCGCTACCGCCAGAGAGCGCTTGGCATCGATCCTGAACCGCGAGCAGCAGCGCCGGCTGGCACAGATCGAATTGTGGACCGCCGGCCCCCGGGCCTTTCTGGCCGACGACCTGCCGACCCGCCTTAAACTCTCCGACGCTCAGCGTCAAACGATCCGCGATCGTGTCAACCAGACGCAGCAGACGGTTCTGGATCTCAACCAACAGGTCCAGGAAGGCGGCGACATCCAGGCGGCCGAAAACAAGGCCGCCCGGTTGCAGGCCGATCTCCAGCGTGAAATCCTCGCCAAACTGTCCGATCGGCAGAAGCAAGAGTGGATGGATCTCCTCGGACGCCGCATTGATCTGGCGGCGCTGGGCCACGTCACGTTCGCGGCCCCCCACCTCACCGACGAGCCCGACTGGATCAATTCCCCGCCCCTTTCCTCTGCCGAGTTGCGAGGCAAGGTCGTGGCCCTCCACTTCTACGCCTTCGGCTGCATCAACTGCAAACGCAACTTTCCCTGGTACAAGGATTGGCACCAGTCATTCCACGATCGCGGGCTGGTCGTGCTCGGCATCCAGACCCCCGAGACGGAGTCCGAACGGGTCGTCGAAAAGGTCCGCAGCGCCGCCCAGGAAAACGGTCTGGAGTACCCGATCGTCGTCGATCTCCAGAAACGCAACTGGAACGCCTGGGGCAACTCCATCTGGCCCGCCACCTACCTGATCGACAAGCACGGGCGCGTCCGCTACTGGTGGTACGGCGAACTCGACTGGCAAGGCGCCGGCGGCCAGAACCTCCTCCGGGCGCGAATCGAAGAACTCCTGGCAGAATCGACGGGCGGGTGATTTTGGCAGCGGCGAACGTCGACGCTTCCGCACGCTATCGTTGCCTGCCAACTGCCTGACGCGGCACGTGGATGACCAGGTCGTCCCAGCCTTCCAGTATTCAAGACAAGTACTCGATGCACCAAGCGGATTCCTGCTCAAACTTCATGCTCCTGCAGGCACATCTCCAACCCAGCAGACACAGGACGACCAGGCTGTTCCCGCCAGACTGTTGTGAAGCCGTTCGTCCGCCGTTACCATCCGGCCACCCAGTTGGACAGCCAGGGCCAGATAAAGACAATCGTAAACCGTTCGATCGATCCGAATGGCCAGATCCAGAGCGACAGGCAAAAGGGGCGTCTCCAGATGTCGCGCCATGGGAAGCAAGGGAAGTTGAGCAACGATCAGGTCGGCATCCTCACGAGTAATTTCTGCCCGCCGCACCTTCTTCCAAAGAATATTGGCGATCTCCACGTCGAAGAAGAATGCCGGGACATGCAGTTCATCAGGTCCGTTGCGCCAGCGACGTGCCTCTGCCGAATGGACTTCCGGCACGAACCACTTGATCGCCACACTGGCGTCAATGATCGCCGCCGTCATCGGCTCCTGTCCTCACGCAGCAGGTCTGCACTATCCGTGAACGTCCGGCCCGTGGCCTCCAATCGGTGATAGATTGCGTCTACGGGTGCCCAGGGCTTATGGCATTTGTCCCGTAATGCTTCGGACAATATTGCATTGACCTCTTCCTCCACCGTTCGGCCGTGGCGTACCGCTCGCACTCGAAGTTCTTCGAGGACGTGATTCCCCACATCGGTCAGAACCAATTCCACCATGGCAGGCTCCTTTCACCAATAACCAGAACGCCCACATAATATACTACCAAACCGCTTGCCTGGAGACCACTTTGCCGGCTCAAGAAAGCTCCAGACGCAGATTTGCCTGGGAAAAGCAGCTTTCCTCATTCCCTCGTCACTTGACCTTCAACATTTGCCATCTTCTCGGCCGGATGATAGTGAATCGACACCCGGCGCAGATACTCGATCTCCCGGTGGAGTGCCCGCTCGACCTCCGTGGCGATCGCGTTTCCTGCCGCCACCGTCATCGTCCCGTCGACCCCGATCGTCACCTGGATCAGCAGGTACATGCCGATGCGGTGGACATGGATCTCTTCGACCTCGTCGACCCCCTTCACATCGGCCACGATCTGACGCGTCCGCTCGGTCACTTCCCGCTCGGGGAACACGTTCATCAGGTCCGCCGACGACTCCTGTATGATCCCGATCCCGGTGTAAAGAATCCCCACCGCCACGACCGCGGCTGCCAGCGGATCGACCCACAGGTAACCGGCACGGCCGAGCACGATCCCGATCACCGCGGCCGTGATCGTGAGAATGTCGTTGCGATGGTCCCTCGCCAGGGCCGAGATGGCGATGCTGCCGGTCTGTCGCCCCGTTCTCGCCGTGAACATCGTCAACCAGATCTTCAGAATCAGACCTGCCAGGGCTACCCAAAGGGCCAGCGGCCCGGCACCGGTGAACTCGCTCTGGCCCACGTAGAGATCGTAGACCTGGCTGATCGCGTTCCAGAAGATGGCCACGCCGGTCGTCACCACGAAGGCACCCACCACCACGGCCGCGATGCTCTCAAACTGGCGATGGCCAAAGGGATGCTCGTGATCGGGCTCCTTGCGCGCCATCCCCATGAAAACCCGAATGATGATCAGGTAAACGACGTCGGATGTTGAATTGATCCCGTCGGCCAGCAGGGCCGGACTGTGCCCCACTACCCCCACCGTCGTCTTGACCACCGCCAGAAGTGCGTTTGCTCCCAGGCTCAGGTTCACTGCCAGCAGGTTTCGTCGATCGTTGGATTCGTGTGTTGACAAAGCTAAATGCCGATCGCTTGAGGGATCCCGTGGGTGACACGTGCCGAGTGTCCCCTGTATCAAACAGCCTGTGGCCTGTCCCATCCTGTTATTGCAGCTCGCGAGCCAGGATGACCGCAGAGCCTATTGTACGCCGTCAGACTCCACTTGTCTTGAACACAATTTGTGTTTCAGCCAGCCAATGATTAGATTGACGGATTCCGACAGACTGCGACAAGACAAGATAGCCCCCCACGGACATCGATTTGCACAATCGATGCTTCTGTTGTCGGCTGGCATAGGTTGTCCGTCCCTTTTCCGCCTCCACTACTATTTCAAGGCCGACGCGCTCCAGCCGGCCACATCGTTTTGCCACCCAAGGTTATGACTTGCATCAAAGAGTTTCTCAAGATCGAAGGCGCCTCACCAACACCCGGCACATCAACAACCGGGACCTCGGCAAACACTGCCGGATAATGCCTTGAACAATGCTCCGCTACGCTATCGAGCGGTTCCCCGAGCTCGAAGAGAATGAAAGGTAAAGCCCGATGAACCAGCACCCGCCAGCCTTTCCCCTGAACCTCACACATGCCCGGCGCCGCCTGCTCGCTGAGCTCCTTCCCGACCTGGCCGACCGGTTGAAAACCGACGAGGCCGCATCACGCACGATCCGGTTCACGGCAAAGGAACTCCATCAGATCATCGCCAAGTGCGAGGCGGCCATGCCAAAGGCCACCAAACGCAAGGTCCAGGACGCTCTCCAGCATGTCGTGGAAGCAGGCGTCAAGGCCCTCCATCGCCACAATGAGGGCGGGATCGCCCAAATCCCCACTCCGCAGCGTCTCTACCAGTTCAAAATTACGCTCAAGGGAATCCAGCCGCCGATCTGGCGGCGAATTCAGGTCAAGGATTGCACTCTCGACAAGCTCCACGAACACATCCAAACCTCAATGGGTTGGACGAACTCCCATCTCCACCGGTTCGAGATCGGTGGAGTTTGCTACGGCGATCCCGAGTTGCTCTGCGAGGGTTTCCTGGACGACGAACCACCGGTCAACTCGCTGCGGATCAAAATCAGCCAAATCGTCCCCCCGGACGGCAAGCGTTTTCGGTTCGACTACGAATACGACTTCGGCGACCGCTGGAGGCACTCGATCCTCTTCGAGGGCTGCCTCAGGGCCGAAAAAGCACTCCGGTATCCGCTGTGCGTTGAAGGCCAACGCGCTTGCCCGCCCGAAGATGTCGGTGGGATCAGCGGTTACGATGATTACCTGAAGACGCTCAGCGATCCGGAAAACGAGGACTGGGAAGAGATGAGCGACTGGCGAGGGCCGTATCGCCCGGAGTATTTCGACCCCCAGGCTGCAACCAAAGACATGCGCAAGGGCCTGCCAAACTGGCGCGAGATGCACTGACCCCCAACCCCGGGCGGCAGGGCCGGTGAGCCAATGCAAGCTACCGTTCGGCTCAAACGGCCTGCTCCCGGCAAGTCGCGGATCTTTATGAAAGACTTCACGATCCTTGAGGCCCCCGAACAGAGCATAAACACGACTGACCTTCGGTCGGTGCCCGTTGGCACCCCCTGCCGCTCTGGGGGGGTGGCCAAAAAAGTTGTTGAACTCCATGCCGATTCTTGTATAATCACACATACGTGTACGCGAGTATACTTCGCATGTCGCCAAACCTGCGCCAGACAATGCCCCCTCGCGCTGACTCCATTTCCTGAGAATACTTGGACCGAAATCCATGAAGCAGCTAAGATGGCCAAATAACACCCCCGATCAGAGGCAAGACTTCTGAGGGGAAAGTGTCAGAAAACATCCATTTTCGTGCAAAGTTGCTGTTGACCAACCCGCCCCTGCTCGATGAGCGTCAGCGGAGATCAGTGTTCCCTTGAGGTACCCCCAACCATGACGGCCAGATCCTGTCTGCTCTTCCCGCTGCTTGTCTGTTCGGTGCCCCTCTTTCCGCAGACAGCCTTCCCCCTCGAAGCACGCGTCCGCACCGCCGGCGGCGTGCCCCTGATCCACGTCGACGGCAAGCCGGTCCGTGGCCGCATGTTCTTCGGTATCCCCGGCCAAAGCCAGATTGCGATCCAGAAAGGTGAGAACCAGATCTCCTTCAGCTTCGAAGCAATCGACACGGAACCGAGCGGTGCCACGATGCACTTCCGGTTCGGACATGCCGCCGGCACCGTTCTCCTCGACGACATCCGGGTGGTCGAAGAAGGCACCAGCCGTGAGGTGATTCCCAATTGCAGTTTCGACGATGGCATGGCCGCCTTCACCGGCCAGTGGACGTACTGGCCACCCGGTGAGGCCAATACGGTCGCCAAGATCGACGTCGTTCCCGGTCCAGACGAGGGCAACCGTGGTGTGCTGCAGATTCGGTTTTCTGAGCCGGTCGGCGGCCAATGGCCCGATTTTCATGTCTATCACCTCCCCAACCTGTCGCTCGAAAAGGGGCGGACCTATCGCGTGACGCTGCGTGTCTGGGCCGACTCCCAGCGGACCTTCAACATTGCCTTCTATCGGCCGGGTTCCACTTTCGTCCAGTTGGGCACGGCCCCCGGAGTGTTTGAAGACCAGGTTGCGCTGGCGCGCGACGGGGGTGTCGATTTCGTCAGTCTCCCCGTTCCCATGCCGTGGCCCCGTCCGGGAGAAGAACCCGACTACACCGCCACCGACGCCGTTTGCCGCAACGTGATCAAGATAAACCCCAAGGTCCTGCTGCTGCCCCGCGTCGGCATGGAACCGCCCCAGTGGTGGAAAGACCAGTATCCGGATCATGTCATGGTCTGGGAAGACGGTCCCCAATCGCAGGGCGTCTCGGTCGCCTCGGCCCAGTATCGCAACGACGCGGCGGCCGTCCTCGCCGCCTTCGTCCGCCACCTCGAGGAGACCTTTGGCGAGAATGTCGCCGGTTATCACCCCTGCGGGCACCACACGGGCGAATGGTTCTACATGCGCACCTGGGAACAGAAGTATTCCGACTACGCGCCCGTCACCCG
This sequence comes from uncultured Planctomycetaceae bacterium, assembly GCA_964429355.1. Taxonomy (GTDB): domain Bacteria; phylum Planctomycetota; class Planctomycetia; order Pirellulales; family Thermoguttaceae; genus JAAYAY01. The sequence continues at coordinate 11,586 of CAYSCH010000189.1, forward strand.
CGACGCCTGGCGCGAGTGGTTGCGGAAACAGTACACAACCGAAGCCAATCTGCGCGAGGCCTGGCACAACGACACGGCCAGTTTCGAATCGGCCCAGCCTCCCACACCCGACGCGCGCCACGCCCACCCCGGCGGCGTTTTCCGGCTCCCCGAGACCGAGCGGCCGATTGTCGACTACAACCGCTTCCAGCAGGAAGCCATGGCCGACTGCGTAACGGCCCTGGCCCGATCGGTCCGCCAGGCAAGCCAGGGTCGTAAACTCTCCGTCTTCTTCTACGGCTATGTCTTTGAGTTCGCCGCCGCTTATACCGGCCCGGCCATTTCGGGGCACTACGGTCTGCGGCGTGTTCTCGAGTCGCCCGATATCGATATCCTCTGCTCACCTATCTCCTACTACGATCGTGGCCTCGGCGACAGTGCCCCCTCCATGACGGCCGCCGAATCGGTCGCGCTGGCCGGCAAGCTCTGGCTCAACGAAGACGACACCGCAACCTATCTCAGCTCCGGCACCTTTCCCGGCCATACCGAGCGGGTCGACACCTTCGAGGGGACCAACAACCAACTCCTTCGCAACGTGGGCCAGGAGGCTTGCCGGAACTTCGCCACCTGGTGGATGTACCTCGGCGGCACCGGCTGGTTCAACGATCGCCGCCTCTGGGGCAGCATGAAGGCCCTGGAGGCCTTGGACAACCCGCTTGTCGCCAGCCCGCACGTCTACCGCCCGGCGGTTGCGGCCGTGGTCGACGAAGATTCGATGATGTGGGTCGCCGAGACGGGCTTTCGGGTCACTCGCCCGCTGATGTACGAAGGCCGAGCCGCATTCGCCCGCTCCGGGGTGCCTTTCGGCCAGTATCTTCTCGACGACGTCGCCGCCGGCCGGGTCGATTCAGCCGACGTCTTTGTGTTCCTGAATGCCTGGCAGATCGATGTGCCAGCTCGGCAGAGGCTCTTGCAGCAGACATCCGATAAGCTCCGCGTCTGGTGCTATGCGCCGGGCCTGCTGGGCGGGAATGGCGATCTGAAGGGAATGCACGACCTGACCGGCTTCATGTTCCGCCGAATGCCGGACGATACGGCCCCCATGGCAACGCCGACGGCCGCCGGTCAGCGTCTCGGACTCGATGGCGAGCTGTCCGTCAAGGATCCGGTCGTTCCCCTGTTCGCCGTGGACGATGCCGCACCCGACGAGGTCCTGGCCACCTACGCTGACGGCTCCCCGGCGATCGCCATCCGCAACGATGCGGACCGCCGCGGGGCCTCCGTGTTCGTCGGCATTCCGAACCTCACCCCGGACCTGCTCCGCGGCCTGGCAAAGCGTGCGGGAGTCGTCGCCTACACCGACAATGAGTGTGTGCTCTACACCAATGGACCGTTCGTCGTGGTACATGCCACTCGTGACGGCAACATTCGCCTGAACCGTCCCCCATTGGCCGACGAGACCCCGCTTCGCGACGTGTTGACCGGTGAGATTCTAGGGCCTGGCCCGACCGTGGACCTGGAACTGCGTCTGGGCGACACGCGGATCCTCCGGTGGTAACCGTTGGAGTTCAGGTTCAGGCTTATGGCTGCCGTACGCCGAGTGGCGTCAAAGCCAACGCCGAGCGAACCTACCGGCGCAGCTTCTGATACACACTGACCAGAAATCCCAGCGCCATTGGGGCAGCCGCCACCAGGCCAAATCCAACCCAGAACAACGGCTCGCCCGGCTTGGACCGTGTCAGAATGCTCCACGCGCCGGCCAGAAGCCCGACGGGAATCGCCAGAAAGAGCAGGGTCGCCATCCCAAACTGGTAACGCCCTAAAGGCGAGCGGTCTTGACGAGGCTTGAAAGGATTATCGGGCACGTTTGACTCGGCCGATGGAGCCTGGAGTTGGTATTCTGCCGGCGCAGCGCCACAACCGGTCTTCTACAACTTCAACCTGGCAATTCGTTCGACGACCTCCGCCTGGGTCCAGGAGCGATCGGTCGGCAAGATGACGTAACACGCCTTGTCGTTGCAGCAGTCCAGAATCACCTGCCGGCTGTTGGGAGTGCCGAACCCCGCGACGCAAGGTTCATGCCCGCTGATGAGCACTTCCGCCTTGACCTGAGTGGCAAAGGCCTCGGCGTTGTCCTCGCGATAGTCGCGTCCCCAAACCAGGTCGAAAATCGGAGTCCGCCCGTGGAAATCCGCCACCTGCAATTCCCGCTGGAAGACGCTCGTGTCGAAGGGGCTCGTATCGCTTCCCTGGGGAATGCTGTGGCTGCAGAAGACTCCACCCGGCAGGCGGACGGCAAGCGGGCACGATCGAATGAAGGGAAAGGAGGCTTCGCGCACCTTATCGGCAGCAGGTCCATAGGCCTGCTGGAGCCCGAGGCGAAACACCAGATTCAGCATCTGGTTATTCTTCTGGATCGGGTAGTCCGTCAATTCGGCCAGTTCATGATTTCCGAGCAGGAAGTGGACGCGCCCCGGAAACTCCGTGATCGTCTTGGCCACGTCTTCCAGCAAGGTGTGCGACATGCAGCCGCCGTTGGTCGGATAGGTAGGGCCGCCGTGGCAAACCTCCTGAAGGATCAGATGCCGCCTCGGATGGTTTCGCAGATCGGCGATGCGGCGGATGGCGTTGAAGTTGTGACGATGCCCGTGCAGGTCGCCGGTGATCATCACCTCTTCGGCCGACTCGGTCCCAATCACGACGACATTGCCAACCCGATCCGGATTGTCCCGATTGATGCGGGCGGCCTCCGTGAAGTACTCAATCACCTTCTCGATGAACTCGATCGACGCAACCATGGATCTCTCGCGTTTTCAGCGTGCTGTACCGCACTTCCGGCTGCCTCTCGGATCGGCACAAATCTTTCCGCTGTTCGGGACAAGCCCTCACAGCCAAGAATATCCGCCTTAGCATCAAACGAAAACCCCCGGGGCGACGCAAGAACCGTTGTCAAGGACCCAAATCGGCCCCCAACCGGTCTCCCCCATTATGGTGGAATACCGGTCTGCCGCTGGTCCGTTCGGGCCTCCTGCAACGATTGTAATCATCTTACTACATGGAACAGTTCTACCGATTTTCTGGACTCTAGGGAATGTACGGCCGATGTCAATGGACAGGAGAGACCCTCGATTCCGGTTCGAGCCTCCGCGACGGATTCGAATGTTCCCGCGAGAATCATTGGTCATCCCGTGGGATGGAGTTGGGAACTTCGGACCCTGATGGGGCTGGAGCTGCCGGGCAAAGCCGGGGGGCGACTGCTTGGCTTGTTTTACGGTTCTGCTTTGCAGGTACGGTTGGTCGGCCGCAAAGGCCTTATGGGGAAGTACTTCCCTACCCTAACCAGCAATCCAGAACCGCACAGATCGGTCTATGACGCCGCACCGGGGGGGCCGGTTCCCGCGGCAAGGATCATCGCTCGGGCGAGATGCCTTGCGTGGCTGACGGCATATCGAAAGACCGGAAAGGAAACAGATAATGAAGAATGCATGGTTGATCTTGGTGGCGGTTGTCGTCGCCGTGGGAATCGCTGGATGTGCGCAGCGGGGAATGTATGGCGGCCAAGGTGCCGGAGGCTGCATGGCGGGCAGTTGCCTGGCGGCTCCCGAGACTTGCGCTCCCTGTGGCGGCCCGGCTTGCCCCGGCGGACACCCCGGGCGCTGCCTGGGCGCCCGTGGGGGCTGCATGGCGGGCGGTGCCCCGCTTGGCGCGATGCAGTACCCCTACTACACAACCCGCGGCCCGCGGGATTTCCTCGCCAAAGATCCCCAGCCCATCGGACCGTGATCCGCTACCGGGTTGGTAGAGAATCAAAGAACCAGGCGCGCCCCGACCGTGGTGCGCCTGGTTCGTTTCTTGCGGAACTCGTGGGCTGCCAACTTTCTAGGTTACAGTTTTCGCTCGAAGTACCATCTCGCTACGCCTCTTCTGCAGGCAGAGTCAAGAACAGCGTCATCACCGCACTGGCCAGGTAGAGCACCGCATAGATCCACATGACGCCTCCCACACCGACCAAGGGGAGGAACAACCAGACAATCGCCGGGCCGACCCAGTTGCTTGCTCCAGCGCCCAGGTTCAACAGCGACATGGCCGCCCCCTTGTTCTTCGGCGCCAGCGACGGCATCAAGGCCGACAACGGCACGTAGCCCGCCAGCGTTGCCCCGTACAATACTGCCGCCACAGCGGCCAACGGATAGTTTGCGCCGAACGCAGTGGGAAGGTAGTAGAGAAGGAGCGTTGTGATCGCCGATCCCACGCCGCCGCAGAAGGCCACCGTCTGCCTCCAGCCCAGCCGGTCGCCGATGAATCCGAACAGCAGGTTCCAGATGATGTTGCTGAAGAACATGAAGCTGAGCAGGTGGAGCCATTGGCCCATCTCAAAGCCGATCGTCTCTGTGAAGTAGATCGGCATGAACACGATGAACCCATTCTGCGGGGCCGTGTTGATAATGCGTACGAGGCAACCGATCGCCGTCCTCGGTTTTTTCCAGGCAATGGATACGCTGGACAGGAGTGTCAGCAAGGGGTGTTCCCCTTCCGGGGTCAGGCGTTTTCTGCCGATAGGTTCCCGGATGCCGAAGATCCCCACCAGGCCGCCGATCATGACGAGCGCCAACGAACACCAGAGCGTCTCGTAAGGGCCGATCCTGGGGATCAGCAAGCTGGCGAACAACGGCCCCAGGGTCATCAGGCCGCCGGTCAGGGCGAACCAGAACCAGCCGACGGCAGTACCCAGGCGGTGCTGCGGCGTGGCCACGGAAATCCAGACCAGGAATCCGTAGGCAAACAGTGGATAGCCGAAACCGCGAAGGGCGTACGTGGCGATCACCATCGCATAACTGCCTGGCGCCACGCCCAAGAGCAGGAACCCGACGTGGAACACGACCCAGATCCACAACCCGAGTTGCATCACCTGCCGCGGCCCCCACAGATCCGAGAGTGCCCCCGACAACCAGGCTGAGATTGCCACGGTGATTCCGTAGGCCGTGAATACCAGCGGCACGGTCTTCTCGCTGGCGATTCCCTCATCGACCAGATACTTCGAGAGATAGCCTGCCTCCACGCCATCGCCGATCATGAACAAGAGCAGTCCCACGTAGCCCCAGAGGAGCGGCGGAAAGATCCCGATCCAATCGAGGAATGTTCCCTGCACATCGCCCGCCTGTTCGCTCCGCAGCATTGTGACATTCTCCCTTGGCTAGCAGGTATTGGGTCGCACCTGCCGGACGCGACCTTTGCGGCCGGCTTATGGCCGGCGGCTATGGCGACAACCGGCAGGCATCAGCCGCAAGTTCTCCAATCCGTACATGATAATTGAACCTCGGCAGAGAAATCACTTCGAATCATTCCCGGTCGAAGTACCGGCAGTCCGGTTGCTGGACCGTTTCTCCACCCCGATCATCAGCACGGTCAGGATGATTGTGACAACACAGGCGCCGACGATCAACAGGAACGCCGCATCCCAATCGTAATGCTGGGCGGTGTAGCCGATCACCACGCCCGCGGCGACCGAGCCGCCCACATAGCCGAACAGGCCTGTGAAACCAGCGGCCGTTCCGGCCGCCTTTTTTGGAACCAGATCAATCGCGAAGACACCGATCAGCATGACGGGGCCGTAAATCAGGAATCCGATCGCAATCAGCATCGCAATATCGAGCGAGGGAGTGCCGGGTGGATTCAGCCAATAGACCACCAGGCAAATGGCGGTGGCGGCCATGTAGAGGATCACGGCCGGCGCACGGCGTCCCTGAAACCAGCGGTCCGACAGGTAGCCGCAGGCGATCGTTCCCGGAATGCCCGCCCACTCATAGAGAGCATAGGCCCAGCTCGACTCCGTGAACTGAAACCCTTTCACTTCGCTCAGGTAAGTCGGCGCCCAGTCGAGCACGCCGTACCGTACGAAATAGATGAAGGCATTTGCCACCGCAATTGCCCAGAGCAGCTTGTTGTTGAGGACGTAGTCGAAGAAGATCTCTCGGGCGGAGAATTCTCTCTCGTGGCTGTCGCTGTATTCAAAGGACTTGGCATAGTCGTGCCGGAACTTCTCGATCGGCGGCAGCCCGCACGACTGGGGCGTATCGCGCACGAGCAGCAGTATGAGAACTGCCGCGGCCAGGGCAACGAACCCGTGCAGGTAGAGGATGGAATGCCAGTCGGCGAAGATCCACATGGCGAGAATGGCCACGGGGCCAACCAGCCCGCCGCCCACATTATGGGCCACGTTCCAGAACGACATCATGATCCCCCGCTCTCCCGGTGAGAACCAG
>CAYSCH010000190.1:0-10779 GCA_964429355.1 uncultured Planctomycetaceae bacterium
AGATCGACGAAACCCATATCAGCCCGGAGACATTCAAGCCTCACTATCGCATTGCCGGCAGCCAACAATGGGAGACGATTGCAGTAGACCCGGCCCAGTTCAAAACGGATGGTGCGACCAGTTCCGGAGAGGCGGTCTGGTGGGCCCCCGCCGGCCAGGGCCGTGTTGAGATTCGTGTCGAAGTGGCCGATACGGCCGGAAATCCGAACGTCAGTCACGCCCAAGTGACCACCGTTGTTTCGGCGATGCCCTCCGACAATGCCATGGCACCGTCGCCTGTTGGTCTATCACCGCTCGCCGCCCCTCAGTCGGATTGGCAAGCATCGCCCACACAAAACGCCTGGGTTCAGCAGAATACCACTGCGACCCAACGGCAACCAATATCGCAGCAATCATCGGGCTACGAGCCCTACGGGCCGGCGAATGGCGGCGGAGCCGGCTCCATCGCCCAGGACTCTGCGGCAAATCCGGGCTACACGCCCAACGCCAACCCAGCTTATTCCGGCGGCTCGGCTCCCAACAGCTACGATGCGAACCGGCAGGGCTCGGCAGTTCGTCAGTATGGCGCCGACCCTTATCGGACCGCGCAGAATCCTCCATCCCCCTCGCCGCAACCGTCCCGCGACGACTTGCCGGGTAGTCCATTCTCACAGAACGACCCGTCAGCCTCGCAGCAGACATTCAGCCCGTATAACTCCCCGTCCGGCTACGTCGCCTCGCGCACACCGGAGAACGACGGGATGCGGAGCGGGAATTGGGAATACGGCACGCATGACCGTCCCGCCGTGGGTACGGTGGCTGCGCACCCTTCGCCCCCCTATCAGAGCCAGTACAATCCCGGCAGAGATACCTATCCGGCACCCGAGCGGCAATCGACCGGCAGCTACGGCCCCACCGGTCACAGCACCCCCTCGCAGATGCCTGGTTCGTTTGCGGCAACCACGCGAACCGTCAATACGAAACTCTTCGAAATCGACTACGCCAATCCACCTCAGCCCATGTCGGTCGGACGAGTGGAACTCTGGGGTACACGCGACGGGGGAGTTACGTGGCAAAGCTTTGGATACGACTCCGATAGTCGCAGCCCCATGCTGGCCCGCGTCTCTGACGAGGGCACCTACGGTTTCAAAGTCGTGTTCCATCCGATGCACGGTTCGCCCGCTCAAGCACCCCGCCAGGGGGAGATGCCCAGTACGGTGGTTCGCGTCGACTTGACGCGTCCCGACGCGAGGCTACTTGGTGTTGACCGCACTCCCACCGTGCCCAATCAGCTTTCGATTCGCTGGCAGGCCGCCGACACCCAACTGGCCGATACGCCGATTTCCCTCTACTACGCCGATGCGGCCACCGGCAACTGGCTCCCGATTGCCCAGGGACTGCAGAACTCGGGCGAGTATCGCTGGAATCTGCCCGTTGGACTGCCACCCGAAGTTCAGATTCGCATCGAAGCCCATGACCGGGCTGGCAACGTGACAAGGTCTGAGACCAGCGATCCGATTCGGCTCGCCGAGATCCCTCGCGCGCAGGGCGGTACGCCGCCGTATTCGGTGGAGATTCAGAATGTCCGCCCCGTTGGTCAGGCAGACCACAATGCCCCCCGTCGCTATTACATCCGGTGACGGTGAATTCCGCCTATGTTCCTTCTGACCAGCCGCGTCTTGCGGTATACTGATCGGTCGGTTCCGATCGCCCCCAAACCGCAGCGGCTGATTTCGCATGGCCAAAGCCATCCATGCCTTCCAGTACCTTGATGCGCCCGAGCAGCACTCGCCGCGCGGGGTGAACGTGGTGTTTGGAGAAGAGTCCTTTCTCAAGCGTCACGTTCTGGTGAATCTGAAGAAGCAGGCCTTGGGTACGGTTGACGCCGACTTCTCCCTGACTGTGTTTGACGGCAAGCAGGCCGAAGTTGGCGACGTTCTGGACGAGTTGAGCACGATGGCCATGTTCGGCGGCTCCTCGCGTTTGGTCCTCATTGAAGGGGCCGACGATTTCGTGACCCGTTACCGGTCGGAGTTGGAGGATTACGTCGATTCGCCCCGTCCAACGGGCCGGCTGATCTTGGAGACAAAAAGCTGGCCGGCAACCACGCGGCTCTACAAGGCCATTGCCGCCAAGGGTTTGCCGATTGACTGCTCCCCACCGAAGGCTGGCGAGATCCCCAAGTGGCTCATCGGCTGGGCGAAGAAGACCCACAGTGTTCAGCTCGTGTCGGCTGCCGCAGGCATGCTCGTCGATTTCGTCGGTGCAGAATTGGGTCTGCTGGATCAGGAAGTGGGCCGCCTGGCCCTTTCTGTCGGCCAGGATCGGAAGATCTCGGCTCAAATGGTGAGCCAGAACGTAGGGAGTTGGCGTGCGAGAACGACGTGGGACATGCTCGACGCGGCCCTGACGGGGGATATGAAGGGGGCACTAACTCAACTCGATCGCCTCCTGCTGGCCGGCGAGAACCCAGTCGCCATACTGGGACAGATTGCCGCCAGCCTTCGCCGCTACGCTGCCGCGACTCGTATCATCCTCGCTGGCGAGGCATCCCGCCATCGCGTGAACGTCCCCGCCGCCTTGGAACAAGCGGGGGTCCGTTCCTTTGTGCTCAGAAAGGCCGAGGGCCAGTTCCGACACCTCGGCCGAGAACGAGGCGCGCAGCTTTACCAGTGGCTCGTCGAGACGGATCTGGCTCTCAAGGGCAACAGCGCTCTGCCGCCCCGGCTGATTATGGAAAATCTTCTGATTCGGCTTTCTGCCCCAACTCGGCTTGCCAGAAGTGGCCCAATTCGCTAACATTCGCCCCCTCTTCCGCGGGTTCTTGGGCAGCGGTCAATTGCTGCTCATTGCGGGCATAACCCCCCAGCGAATGGGGTATTTCTGCGGGTTTTGTATCGACTGAAGTGTCTCAATGACTCCACGGCATACGGTACGCATCCTGCTTACAATCTGGCTGCTCGCCGCCGTTGGCTGCTCATGGCTGCCCCATGGAGACCATGACACCACGGTGCCGGCCCGTCCGGAGCCCTTTGACTTGTCGCAAGCCTCCTCGCCCGTTGCCTTGCAGCCAACCGCATCCCAAGAGATGGTCGGCTCACCTCAATTCCGAGATCCGATTGTGCAAGTACCGAGCCAGCAACTCGGTCGATCAGGCACGACACCGGTCGCTTTGGGCCCGCCTGCCGTCGCCAACGGGGCCTTGCTCGTGCCAATAGCGGATCTCTCGGCGTTCATCCAGGAGTTGGAAGCAGCTCCTCACGTTGACGCCGCCACGCGAAATCAGATCCTCACAACGGCACTTCAGACGCCCCCGGATCTGCAGCCCCAATTGATCCGCCAATATCGCACCCTGCTCGCGCTCGGCCAGGTTTCTCCTCCCATGCCGGCGCCGTCCACCGTGGTCCAGGAGCAAGTTTCGCATCCAGTTGCCGCTCCGTTGCCGGCGAAATCTGCAATTGCCGTGAAGGAAGAAACGGTCGTCGCGGCCTCCCACAACGAGCCGATCCAAACGGAGACCGACCATTCGCAGCCCCCCGGAGATAGCACATCCGATGTGCAGCGTCAGCTCGAGGCCCTCCTCGTGGCCATGAAGGGCACCAAGATCGAACCTGCGGAACACTCCAGGGCCGTCGATGAGCCCGACAACAGCCCTCGTCGAACTCTCGAGAAGACGACGGCTGCCATGGACGATGCATCCTGGGAACAATTGGTCGATTCGGCGATCAAGAAACTCGAGGAGCGGAAAGAACGCCAACTTGACTCCGATATCCGTGAAGAAGATGAGGCCCGGCTGCGGATGCTCTACCTGATCGCCGACCGTCGCGACGATGCCGTTCGGGCCATTGCCACTCTGGAACCGGAAATGCAGGAATACTGGTCAAAGCAGTTCTTCGCACTGGCCACATTGCTTGATTCCGACCTTATCGCGGATCGTTCGAATCGGCTGATCGAATCCAAACGGAATCTCGACGAAGCCCTGCGGCGATTGGGCGAATCGGCACCCCTGTTCGTTCGCAACCTGGCTTTTGTCACCGCCGTTCAAAGTTATGGGGCCTACACGCCCTTCGACGACTACGAATTCCGGCCCGGCGAACCGGTACTGCTTTACGCCGAGGTGGAGAATTTCCGCTGCAAAGAGACGGCCCGCGGCCATCACACGGCCTTGCGAAGCAGCTACGAGATTTTCGACAGCGCCCGCCAGAAGGTGGACGATCATGAGTTCTCGACGAACGAAGAATACTGCAAGAATGCCCGTCGCGATTTCTTCACAGTCTGCGAGTTTCGCATCCCCGAGAAACTCAATCCAGGCAAGTACGTTCTTCGCCTTACCGTGGCCGACCTGAATGGCGACAAGGCCGGCGAGTCGTCTATCACGTTCCAAATTCGAGACGGATCGTGACGGCGACGCGTCATATTGCCCGAAATATCTCCCGAACCGCCAGGGAGAAGCCGGGCAGTAATTCCTCGTCAACCAGTGTGTCCCCCTCGGTGAGAGTCACCGGGTCAGACTCCGGGCGATGGACGGCGACGCTTCGCTTCAAGGGATCAACGATCCACACGATACGGCATCCGGCGCCAAAGTACTCCGAGGTCTTCTTCCGCGTCTCCGCCACGGTGTTACCCGGTGAAAGCACCTCCACGGCCAAATCGGGCGCACCTTCCAGGAACGCATCCAGATTCTGTTCCTTCATGCGTTCCGTGGTAAGGAATGAAACATCTGGTTCGCGGACCGTATCGGGGTCCCGCGAAACCACGTAACCGGCGGAACTGTTGAAGACTGTGCCAAGTCCGTTTGCCTCCACAAACTTGCCAAGCAAGATTGTGATTCGCGCTCCGACCGCACCGTGGCGCCCCTTGCCCGGGCTCATCATGATCAGCTCTCCACGCACGAGTTCGCACGGTCCCAAGTCTGCGGGGGCATTGAGAAGCTCGTCCGCCGTCGTGATGTTGAGGTTGTGCGTTGGCGTCGACATGGGCATTCTCCGAGAGGGGGCACCACCGTGCAAGAAGACTTCGCTCAGGGCCCAGCCTCCGAAACGATTCTATCCCGGAATCCTTCAGCCAGCAAGATTCGCCTTTCGAGCCGTTTCGAGCCGAGCGGACCACACACTCTGGGAGCGGTCACTCGCTTCGGAGAGGCGACGCCTGCTCCGCGACCGGTTCATTTCGTACAAACTTCTGCAACCGTTTTCCCACGATGTCGCCGGCGTAGAGGTTTCCTTTCGAATCGATGGCAACACAGTGGAGCCAGTTGCACTGGCCCGGCTTCTCCTGGCCGTCCAGGCCGATCGGCACCGTCCAGAGTTGCTCCAGCGAGCCTTCGGGGGAGAACCGCATGACGATCTGATCCTTGGGAGGTGGATAGCGTCCGTCCCTGTACCAGGATTGCGGTGAAGATCCACACACCCAAAGTTCGTCCGCCGCGGAGATCCACAATCCCCAGGGCATGATGATATGGTCCCATTGTTTGAGAAATCGACCACCCTGGTCGAACAACTCGATCCGGCCGCTGTTCCGGTCAGCAACATAGAGCGTGCCCCGCGAATCCACGACGATCTGGTGAGGCAGACAGAATTCGCCGGGGCCGCCGCCATACTGGCCCCAGGCCTTGACGAACCGGCCTTGCGGATCGAAGTGTACGATGCGGCGGTTCCCGTAGCCGTCGCTCACAAATAGGTCCCCGGTCGGCGTGATCGCCATGTCGGTGGGACTGTTGAAGTGCGTCTCGTCCTCTCCGGATTCTCCCGCTGTGCCCAGGGTCAAGAGGAGTTCTCCCTCGGGCGTGAACTTCTGCACCACATGTTTCTTGATGTCTGTGGTCCAGACGTTTCCGTTCCCATCGAGACGAAGACCGTGCGGCGTACCAAATAGTCCGCGGCCCCAACTTCGGACCAGTCGGCCATCCGTCGAGTAGATCTGAACAGGGCTGTCGCCACGGTCGAAACACCAGATCTGGTCGTGTTGGTCAACGGCCACGCTGGGCACGGCGGCTGGTGGCCCCAATTCCGCAGGCCGTTGGGGCCAGTTGGGATCAACCGTGTATTCAATCACGGTCGGCTGCGGCGGATAGTTGGGATAGTCGGCCTCGGCCCGGATCGCGCACAGAATCGCCGCGAAGGTCAGCACGGACAGACGGTTCGATGCGGGAGCCTTTTTCGCCCATGGCGACCATGAAGACAACCGCGCGGGCTTGCCCCGCGATTGGCTGCGCCCGTGTCCTGCACGCGGACTCTGTCGGTCCAGACCCATCAGACTCCTCCAGCGCCTTGCTACAATTTCCTCCGGGAATCACGTAAGACCATTCAGTTCTTGGCCTTTGGCCTGGCCTTTTCCGCATTCTGCCGGGCCGCTCCGGCAACGGCGTCGATGGCCCGGCCCACTTTGCTGACGGGAACTGCCAACGGGCCGGAAGCGATAGTCCCAGTTCCCTCCACCGCGTGATGTTGTATGAGGAAGTCGGCCATCTTCTTCTCCGACTGGGACACAGCCATGTCCAACGGTGTCGCTCCGTGCTTATCGCGGAGATTGATGTCGGCTCCCTTGCTCAGCAACTGCCCCGCCACCTTCACATTGCCCATCCCGGCCGCAACGTGCAGGGGTGTCCAACCGTAGTTTTCTTCGGGCTCGTTGATGTCGGCCTTTCCAAACAGGAGATTGTCCATGATGCCGGTGCGGTCTTCCTTGAGATAGGCGATCACGTGCATGGCCGTGATCCCATCCTTGTTCTTGGCCGCCGTCTTGACACCGTCGCGGACCAAGCCGAAAACCGCGTTACGATCGCCCAGATAGGTTGCCTGCAACAACTCATCCACTTTCTTCTTCGAACCGAAAAGTGCCATCGCAAACACCTCCTGATAGTCCCCGCATCGCGAGAGCGTCTCACGTCAACTAGCATCGACCGCGACCGGAAACGACCCAGCAGATCCTGCAAGGACGGCTGCTATCGCGGACGTGACGTTCGACCTCGCGAGTCCTTCTTTTCCTCGTCCGGTTGTTCTTCCTTCGGCCGGTTGGCCACGTTGTAACAGAATAGCGTATTCTGCTCGCGAAGGAAAAGCCTGCCACCACTAATTACCGGATGCACCCAGCTTTGCCTTCGGCTCCGGCGGGGCGGCGCGAATCGACCCTGCAGGGAGAACCCCTCCGAGGTGGCTCGAACGAGGCTCACCGGCCCCAGTTCATCCCGCGCGTAGAGCATCCCGTCGGCGAAAAGGAGGGAACACTTTCCGCAGCTCTCGTCCTGCCACTTCACCTCGCCGGACTTGTAGTCCAGGCAGGTCAGTCTGTTCGGGTTAACGCAGGCGTAGATGGAGCCGTCCCAGAGAATTGCACCTCCGTGGTCAATCTGAAGGTCCTTTTTGAAATAGATCTCCTTGGGAATGAACTGCTCGCCGTGCTTGATCGGAAACACCACGCCGCTGCCGCCCCCCTGCCCACCGGCGGCGAAGATCGTTTGGCCGTACCACAAAGGTGAATTGACGTTTGCCGTTTCGTTGGCAGGCTGATCCCATCGCCAGAGCAGGTCACCTCCGCGAACGCGGACACCTACCACACCCTTGCCGGTGAACTGCACGTACTGCTCCGCCCCGCCAATCGAAACCTTCACCAGCGACGAATAACCGGCCGGATCGCCGATCGGTGAGGCCCACACCTTCTGACCGTTCAGACGGTAGAGGGCCAGAATGGTCGCCAGAGATCCGCCGGGAGTGCAGACGATCCACTGGCCGTCGATCAGAGGCGACTCCGAATAACCCCACTTGGGCACCGTTCCGCCGTATTCCGCTGGCAGACTGCACCGCCACTTCAGCTCACCCTTCATCGCGTCGAGGCATACCAGGTCCCCCACAAGACCGAGACCGTAAACCCGGTCACGATAGACGGACGGTGTACAACGCGGTCCGGCATAGCCGCCTCCCTCATGGCGCACCGGGCCGATCGGAAAGGCCCAGATAACTCGGCCCTGATTTGCCGTGTCAACGCAGATCAGATACTCCATGCCGCCGTGGTTGCCCATCGTATAAAGCAAAGCGCCGTGGACCGCCACGCCGGCCAGTCCCTCGCCCATCTGTTCGCTTCGCCAAAGGAGCGGCGGGCCTGCCTCCGGCCATTGGCGCAGCAGACCGGTTTCGGTGCAGATGCCGTCGCCGTTGGGGCCGCGAAAACATGGCCAGTCGGCCCCCTGAGATTCGCCCGAGAAACCGGCAGCCATGATGGCAGCCGCGATCCACAGTCGTGTTTTTGTCACCCCAATGCTCCGCATTCTGGTAGACTCTTCAGACAGCAGCGGCTCCCAGTGCTCCGTCAGACCCTAGTTTTTGGATTGGCCATCGGCTGGAGTTCAGCCTTTCGGCTGTCCTTTGCACGCTGAAGCGTGGACTCCAACGATCCGCAACCCCGCCTTCAAGACTTGACAGAGCACCAGGAACCGATCTTCACTCCCGGCCTGGAAACCAGGACTTGATCGGCCTTCGTATGCCGGTTCTGGCCTCCTCACGATGGCGAGACAAAGCCTCTATCCTCTTGCAGTGTACCGCGAACTCCGGATTGTGCAATCGGCCTTTCGTCCCACGCCACGCCGTTACTGCAGAGCCGGCATATCCACCACGTCGCCCTTCAATTGCCGCTGTTGCGACTCCTGGTCGTAGACCCCGTAAAAGATCCCATTCATATCGATCCAAGTGGCCAACTGTGCCATTTCCTCTCGCGACATCTGCACGTTCTCGTGCCCCTCGCGCAGCAGATGCATCAGACGGCTGCCGCGAGCACTGAAGGCCCCTCCCGGTGGCGTCGTCTGGATCTGGTTTCTCTGGGCGAACCTCGGCACCAGCGGCCGGGAAGCCTCCGCGGGATCGGCAGCTCCCTTCTGCCAATCGAGCGGGCCCTCGGCAAGCGTCCAGTACGAACGGGTAAACTCATCGACCGGCGTCCCGGTCAAGTCGACCCCACCGTCTTGACGCTGCTCGTTGTGGCATTCGACGCAGTACCGGTTGAGAATCGGCTGAACGGTTTCTACATAGGAAAACGGCCGTCCACCCAACTGACCGGGTTCAATCGTCGACGGGCCGCGGCCCAACGCCAGAGGAAAGTGGGCAGATGAAGGCGGCGCCGTCATCACGTGCTCGTGGCATCCCACGCAGGAAATCTGCTCGCCGGCCTGAACATGGGTTGAGGAACGCATCGTCTGGTAGGCGAATCCATCGGCATCCAGGGCCTGAAAATACACCGGCACATTGGCCGGCACGAGGAACCTCGCCGATCCGTCGTCTTCCACCGGCACCGTACCGAGGATCGCCCGGCCGTTTTCCTCCCCCGCAAAACCGATCCGTGGCTGGTTGGCCAGAGGTGTCGACTTCGGAAAGAGTTGCACGATCCGCAAGCGTTTGATCGTGCCCGGCGCAAGGTCGCCAAGTCCTGCGTGGACGTTCGTCACCACCATTTCCCCCATCGGCGGCACGTTCTTTTCGGCCATCGCGCTGGGCAGTGCTGGCGGGACCGGACGCGGTGCCAGGAACATGGGATTGGTACTGCTGATAGCAGGATCACGGTAGATAAGCTCGCGATTGCCGCGATGGTCGATCAGGTAGAGTCCCAGCGCGTTGTCGGGATTCGGATTCCGTTCGTGTTCGCCTTGAAATCTCAACCGCTGGCGGCTGTAGGCAACCAGGAACAGGTCCTCGCCCAACGGCCAGGGCGATTCGTAATACTCCGGGATCTCCGAGCTCTCGGCCTCGGGAAACGGCCCCGGCGTGATTCGCCGGAGGGCCGCATCCGCGTTGCGATCGATGGCCGGATCGACGACGCATACCGGCCCCGCCGTGATGGAGTGATGCGCCGACCCGATGAACACAAACTTGCCAGAACCGGGAATCGCCTTCGCCTGAAACATGCAGTGCGGCTTCGGTACAGCATTCCCCCATACCGCGATGGGATTGGTTCCGTCCGGACGCATGGCCCACAGGTTCTGGTGGGTAACGGCGTCGCGGTCAATGTAGTCCCATCGGGCGAACAGCAATTCGCCCTGGTTCGACACCGACGGAAACCACTCGTTCACGTCGTTGGCCGAAAGGCGACGGATACTTGAACCGTCGGCCGCCATGCGGTGCATCGTGTAGGCGTCCCAGCGGTCGCTGTATTCGGGACCGAAACAGCGGGAATAACCCTTGCGCCGCGTCGAGCAAAAGGCGATGTCGCCGTCGGGGAGATAGGTCGGCATCAGGTCGTCGTAACAACCGGAGGTCAACTGGCGAAGATTGGACCCGTCCACATCCACTTGATAGACGTGGAAGTAACGGTCGTCCGGGCCTTTTTCGTTCACGCGGAAGCCGGCTGGATTGTGGGACTGACCTTCTTCGCAGGCCACAAAGGAGAAGACAACCCGCTTCGCGTCGTAGGAAAGACGGGGTTCCAGGATATTCCCGCTGGGCAATCGATCGCCCAGCACATCTCTCAGTTTCATGCCGATTCCCGGTTGTTCGAGCACAAACAACCCTCCGCCAGGCCGCTGCCGCCAGCCGTAGTATTGAGCGACCAGATGGCTCCAACTTGGCGGCTTGCGTTTGCAGAACAGGAGCGGGCCGAAATCAAAGCGCGGATCACTCAGAAACAGTTGTCGCTTCAACAACCGTGTTTGCAGATACAGCCGTGACCAGCCGCCGGCCTCGCCCGACATGGAATCGGCCGCGTGGCGGAGTGCCACGAGCCGCTCAGCGTTTTCCCGGAGAAACGTGTTGCCATCCTCGGCAACCTGTTCGACCAGCAGGGCCGACGTCCGGTTCAGATGGTCCTGGATTGCTCCGC
>CAYSCH010000190.1:10789-17717 GCA_964429355.1 uncultured Planctomycetaceae bacterium
GAGATCCGGCTCGGGCGTCAGGGTCAGACCATCGATGGCCTGATGGTACGCTGCGTCGATCCGCCGTCGAGCTGAGTCGCTTGCCCCCGATGTACTCTTGGACTGACGTGCGCCGAGCAGCTCCAGTCCGGCCGTCCAGGGCCCCGGCCGTGACACCAGCTCGCACGCTGCCCCCTCTCCTGTTCGTTCGCCTTGAATCTGAACGGTGAGGGATTGTTCTCCGCTGAAGGATACCGCCAGCGACCAAGCCTCGGACAATGTGACGACCAGGGGGAGGCAGGACCAGTCGTGGCCATCGGTGAACACGAAAAACGGCAGCCACCGGCGGCTCAAAAAAGGCTCCTTCACCTCTTCAATCACAAAGCGGTGAAGTACGAAGTTCGAGTCGATCGCATACACAAGCGGCACCGCCCTTGGCACGACGGCAACCGATTCCATTTCGTAGAACCAATGCCCAGCCCCTTGCTCCGTACCGAACGACTTGGAGGCCTGAAAAGTCTCCCCGTCTTCGTATTGAATCACAGGATCCCAGCCGGTTGTGTCGCAGGAGATCGCCCCGCGTTTGCCGACGATGAACCGAATTGCGTCGCCTTTGCGCACCGACAGCGAGACACTGGGATCGACGCCTTGGTCGTCCTTCCCCTCGATTTCCTTCGACCACACCTCGCGGTCGTTGTGATGGATCGCAGCCCTGATACCGTCTCCCTCCAGGTGCATTTTGAATACCCGGCCGCTGATCGTGATCTGGCCATCGCGGGGAATTTCAAAACGGCGGATGCTCGGCGTCAACTCGCCCGGATGATGCCAGCGGTCGCCCACGCGGGTCCAGTCGGGGCCCGTCCAGAAAGTCGATTCGTACCACCGCTCGGGGCTGTATTCGAGCGATCTGTAAGGCCCCTCCGAGACGTCCGGGCCAAGGTAGAATTCCATTTCGAGCGGCTTGCCCGGATCAGTCCAAAGGGTGCGTGTTTTCAGGCCATTCGAACAGACCTCACACGATTCGTGAGGCGCGGCCACCCGCCATTTGGCGAGATCCTCGATCGTCGAGTCCTCAGCGACGGCCGCGCAGACCAACGCCAGCACTGCCCACACAACAAGGCAACTCACTACTTGCAGATCTCTCGGCTTCACTGCTATGTTTCTTTCATCGTTTGGCCAGGAAGTAATCGTACCACCCACACACCTGTCAGCCTCCGCCATTACTCATTATGTTGCTTGGCCTTACGAAATATGTTAGCCTTTTGGACGCCTGCGTGCAAATGTTTCGCCTTCCCAGTGACCGGTCTCGGCCGCCCCACGAACCGTGGGCTCGCTGCTGGCTGTTCATTGACACTCCCTTTGGGGTCCGGGGATCGGCCTGCTGTCCCTGAAGAAAGCCGCCGCCCATCAACCCGCCACTGTGACCGCAGTCCCCCAACTTGGCACGAGGAGAGGTAGACCTTACCATGACTTCCGCGCGACGGTTGGGGGCATTCTGCGTTGTAGCGTCCCTGGTTCTTCCCTTCTCACTCGGTTGTTCGGAGGCTGCCACGATGGAACAAGACCTGCCCAGTTTGATTGCCGCATTGGGGAGTCCTCGGGAGACAGCCCGGGCCGAGGCCGCCGAAAGGCTCAGCCGGTTGGACCCGGCCGAGATCAGGCGAGCCGCCCTGGTGCTCGTCGAGGCCAGCGGCGCCCCGTCGGAGGCCGTTCGGGAAGCGGCCGTCGGAGCCTTGGAGGAAATGGGACCACCGGATCCCGAACTGCTCGACCGGCTGACCCCGATGCTCACGGACGAGAAGGCCGAAGTTGCCTACTGGGCGGCCACACTGATCGGTCGTCTTGGACCCGATGCGGCGGCCGCCGTTCCGGCCCTGATCGCGGCCCTGCAAAATTCTCCCCACCAGAACGTTCGCCAACGGGCGGCCTGGGCACTGGGAGCAATCGGCCCCGGCGCCGTATCCGCCACAGACGCACTTCGAGCCGTAGTTTCGGGCGACGATCCCCGTCTGGCCCGGTTGGCTCAAGGGGCGTTGGCTGCGATTGGCGGGTAGATGCACCCTGCCGCGCTCCAGCGACAAACGACCGCCGCGGCAGGGGGCCGAGACGGTGGCGAGCGGAAGCTGGGCATGTGGTCGTAGGCTCCCTATTCGGCCCTGACAATCCGCTCCGTCAGATGCTCCCTGAAGGCATCCAGATCCTTCCAGGCCATGGCGCAGCGGACTGGAGCCCCTCGATCATCGATTCTGGTGAACCCATCGTCCGTAACAGTGAGGTGGACGGTTCTCATTTCCAGCATTTCCTCGCTGTAGCCTAGATACGCCGCCACAGTGTCGAAGAGGGTGGAACTCTGCTGGGCCGGGTCGGCCATCTTATGCCCCCCCTTCTCCTGAGCGGCCGTCCAGATGCGATAGTTCTCCATGAGCGCTTTGGCTCCTGGTGTCGGACATGCGTGGATTCTCGCATACCGCTCGCCGTCGAGATGAACGATTCCGCACGTATCCAGGGGCGTAACCGTCTTCTCCCAGGGGGCAGCAAACACGGCTTGAAGAGCCGCCGGATCAGCGCGGACGTTCCACTCGGCCG
The DNA here is from genome assembly GCA_964429355.1 of uncultured Planctomycetaceae bacterium. Classification (GTDB taxonomy): domain Bacteria; phylum Planctomycetota; class Planctomycetia; order Pirellulales; family Thermoguttaceae; genus JAAYAY01. The sequence goes on from CAYSCH010000190.1 coordinate 13,355, forward strand.
AAATCGTGTCGCTCCCTCCGTAGCCTTTGCGAACGCTCCCGTGCATCCCCACAAAGCGGGCCTTCTCGACAACGTCGGGCGCGCGCCGGAGCACTTCGGGAAGATTCGGCACCGGCCCCACCGCGATCAGTGTCACGGGATCCTTCGAGTCGCGAATCGTCCGAATGATGGCGTCGACACCGTCCTTGTGCACCGAACCGGGATACCGGGCCAGATCGTAGTCGGCCACCCAGTCGGCCTGGCTCTCGCCTTGGACACCTTGGTCCTGGCCAATTCCGACCGCAATGTCTGTGCGGCCGCAGACCTCCAGCATCTTGGCCAGAATCTTCGCTCGATAGGTGGCGTTCTTGTAGTCGGACACGACCAGTTTGAGGTCGACTTCCGGCGAATTCAGCAGCATCAGCAGCGCCCAGGTGTCGTCAATGTCGCCGCCGATATCCGTATCGAAAATCACCGGCATTCTCTTACCGGCCTTACGGAGCGCAAACGTATCTGCGACCGTTGGGCCGGCGGCTCCCGTCGGAGCAGCCCATACCGAACGGATACCAAACGCCGACGTGGCAGCACTGCCTGCTGCGGCGGAAAGAAAGAAACGGCGGCTCATGGAAGGTGACATGCGGAACTCCTCCGAGGGGGGAACAAGACTGTTGGCGATCCGAGGCTTTCCCAAGCCTCAGCATAGAGGCCGGACCGGCCGATTGCCAGCTTCCAGGGCCCGGTTCCTTCCCGCCACTACCCGACCTGCACCAGCTCGCTTGCGACCTACTTTTCGCCAGCCTAAACTGAAGGCTTCTTCACGGAGAACACTGCCTCTCTGCCCGATTCCTCCCAAACTTGGAGATGTTATGAACCTTTCACGACGCGATTTGCTGAAATTGACCGTGAGTGCTGCCGCCGCCTGCGCCACCGGCACCGTCCCCACCACCCTCTTGGTCGCCAGCGAGAAGACGAAGCTCCCTATCGGACTTCAGTTGTATTCGGTTCGCAAACAGTGCGAGAAGGATCTGCCAGGCGTGCTCAAGGCCGTTGCTACCATGGGCTACGATGGTGTCGAATTCGCCGGTTACTACGACCGCACGGCGGACGAACTCAAGACGATGCTCGACGCCAACGGGTTGAAATGCTGCGGTACCCACCTGCGCACCGCGATCAACACGCTCACGGGCGGGAACTACGACGAATTCGACAAGGAAGTCGAGTTCAACCAGGTCATGGGCAATCCTTACCTCCTCTTCCCGTGGATGCCCGAAGATATGCGCAATACCGTCGAGGCGTGCAAGAAGACGGGCGAACTGCTCAACAAGTTGGCCGAGCATCTCAAGAAAGCCGGCGCTTACGTCGGTTACCATGCCCACGGAGGCGACTTCGTCAAGGTCGGTGACGTGACCCAGTGGGACCTGTTGTTCGCAAACTCCTCCGAGCGGGTCATCATGCAGATGGACATCGGCAACTGCATCGGCGGCGGCGGCGATCCGTATGCCGCCTTGGAAAAATTCCCCGGCCGTTCGCTGACGGTTCACCTCAAGGAACACTCCGCCGACGGCAACGCGCCGGTCGGAGAGGGTGACGTAGATTGGAAGAAGGTGTTCCAACTCTGTGAATCGGTGGGCGGCACCAAGTGGTACATTGTTGAGCACGAGAGCGGCGACGATCCGCTGGTCAGCGTCGACGTCTGCCTGAAGAACCTCCGCAAGATGGGCAAGTAATCTCGACCGCACTTACCCATTCAACCGCGCCCGCCGGCACGCCAGACAGGTGCCGAGCGGGCGTTGCCGTTTCTTGGGGACGGAGGCCCCAGGCCGAGGAATCCATCCGCCGGTATTTGCGGATTACGCGGTTTGTGTCGAAACGCCCCCCCCACCGCCTCCGTCTTTTGAGGGGCAGACAACAGGAACGACGCCCCAAGTTTGCTCGGGTACCCGCAGAAACCTAACTTTGCATAAGCGAGCGTCGACCTTCACCGCCACCACGGCCGCGTGTGCCGCCGGCGGTCAATCGTTGACGTTTGCCGGGACATGGCGGAGTAGCTGCCCAATGGACTCAAATGACACAGGCGTCCCCTGTTCTAAGCTGTCGCAAGTCGTGCAGGTTGACGGAGAGAAATGCGTCAACTGCCACGCATGTATCGCGGTCTGCCCGGTCAAGATCTGCAACGACGGCTCGGGCGACTATGTGAACGTCGATCCCAATCGCTGTATCGGTTGCGGCCGGTGTCTCGAAGCATGTACGCATGATGCCCGTTACCTGGAAGACCATCTCGGAGAGTTCCTCCAAGCATGTAAGAATGGGGAACCGACGGTGGCGATTGTAGCGCCCTCCGTCGTCGCAAACTTCCCCGGCCAGTATCTTCATTTTAATGGATGGCTGAAATCGCTGGGCGTGTCAGCCGTATTCGACGTGGGCTTTGGTGCCGAACTGGCAGCAAGAAGCCTGGCGGAGCACTTAAACACCGGCACGCGAGGGCCCGTGATCGCGTCTCCCTGCCCGGCGGTTGTCTCCTATGTCGAACAATACCGGCCGGCTCTGCTGCCGTATCTGGCGCCGGTCGATAGTCCGATGATCCACACGGTGAAGATGATTTGGGACCATTGTCCGCAGTTTCTCGATCATGGCATTGTGGTCGTCTCGCCATGTCCTTCAAAGGTCCGAGAATTCGAGGCCGCCGGAGTCGCCGCGATCCAGGTCAACTTCGCCTCCGTGAATCGACATCTTCGGCAGAACGGCATCGACTTGGAGTCTTTTGACGCCGCAGACTACGACGGTCCGTCGCCCGGCGCCGGACTGTTCTTTCCAGCCCCCGGTGGTCTCCTTCGTACGCTGGAACGATGGATCCCCGACCTTCGCAACAACACTCGGCGAATCGAAGGCCAGGAAACGCTCTACGGATACCTTGAAACGCTGGAAAATGTGATCGCACCTGGTCCGGCCTCGCTTCCGGTCCTCATCGACTGCCTCAACTGCAGGCATGGGTGCAACCTTGGACCTGCTTCGGCATTGCGTGACCAGGCTCCGGATGTGTCGGAGGCCTTGCTCCGGCAGCGGTACAGAGAACAGTGCGAGTCGGCTGGGATCTTCGGACCTATGGCCACCGATCGTGAGATTCGAGATACCATCGAGCGCTACTGGAAACCGCCGGGAGAGACGCGGACATTTCAGGATCGATCGGCGGGCGCGTGCGTGAATCGTCCCAGCCGGCAACAGCGGGCCCAGATCCTTCACTCGATGCACAAATATTCCGACAAGGATCTGTATGACTGTTGTTCCTGTGGATATCAGTCGTGCGAAATGATGATGCTGGCCATCCACAACGGCCTGAATCGCCCGGAGAACTGCCATCACTACCTGATACAAGAGCGGGAGATTGCCAGGGCCCAAGTGAGCAAATATCACGGGCATCTCGAAGAAATGGTCGCCCAACGCACGGCGGAATTACGGGAGGCCAACGAGAAGCTTCGACAGGAAATGAGCGATCGCAGGCGGGCCCAGGAGGCCGTCGACGACAGCAATCAGAAGGTTCGCGATGTCCTGCGGGGAACCCCGATTGCACAGTTCGTAATCGACAATCGCCACCGAGTGATCCACTGGAACAAGGCGCTCGAGCAAATCACGGGACTGACAGCTAAACAGATGATCGCTACGCAAGATCACTGGAGGGCCTTCTATTCGACTCCGAGGCCGTGCCTTGCAGATCTGCTTGTGGATGACCGTGTTGACTCTCTCGACAAGCATTACGGCCCCCAGCTTCAGAAGTCCACGCTCGTGGAAGGCGCCTACGAGGGTTGGGGATTCTTTCCGGCCGTCGGTGGGAACGATCGATGGCTCAGCTTCATTGCCGCCATCATTAAGGACGCGAAAGGCGTTGTCGTCGGTGCCATCGAGACGGTCGAGGATATCACCGAACGGAAGCTCGCCGAGGATGCCCTGGCCGAATCCCAACGTCGAGCCGAAGAAGCCAACAAGGCGAAGAGTGCTTTTCTGGCCAACATGAGTCATGAAATCCGTACGCCCATGACCGCCATCCTCGGGTACACGGAACTCCTGGCGTCGGAATGTTCCGCCCATTGCCAGTGCGGCAGAACGTCGCTCCGCGAGAACCTTCGCACTATCTCCCGCAACGGAGAAGCCTTGCTCGCAATCATCAACGATATCCTCGACCTCTCCAAGATCGAAGCAGGGGAAATCCATGTAGACTTCGGCCCCTGCCACCCCATCCAGATCGCCGTCGACGTCATTGACCTCCTGCGAGAGGAGGCACACCGGAAGGGCCTTGCCCTGTCGCTCAAGTTGGCCACCCCCATCCCGGTTATTATCAACGTTCCGCTTAATTATTGGTTTTTCAAGATTTGGTCTTCTAGTGTTCGGA
>CAYSCH010000191.1:0-17630 GCA_964429355.1 uncultured Planctomycetaceae bacterium
CCTTGAGGTTTTTGTCGACCGACGTCTTGGCCAATTCGATCATGCGGCGGGAGGTTGGGCCGTCGGCCGTGACCGGCTTCTCCATGAAGACGTGGAGCCCCTTCTCGATGGCATAGGCGAAATTAACCCAGCGGAAGGCCAACGGGGTGGCGAAGATGGCGACGTCGCCTGGCTTGAGGCAGTCCATGGCCTTCTTGTAGGCGTCGAAACCGAGGAACCTGCGGTCTTCGGGGACGTCCATCTTGTCGGCAAATCGTTCGCTGATGCCTTTGAAGCTGGAATTCAGGCGATCTTCAAAGACGTCGGCCATGGCGACGAGCTTGACCGGTCCCTGCTGGACCGACATGGCGTCGGCCGCCGCGCCGGTTCCACGTCCGCCGCAGCCGATGAGGGCGACGTTGATGGTGTTGTTTTCTGCCGCGTGGACTCGCGGGGTTGCGCCGGCAACGATTGCCGAGGCCAAGGCCACTCGACCGGTCGTCTTCAGAAACTCGCGCCGCGACGTGCCGCCGTGACTGTTACTCATAGGGGAACTCCTCCTGGCAATGGATGGCTGCTTTGGAAACGAGAAAGCGAGTCGAATATGCGATACCCGCCTGTTGGCCGGGCCGTCTGCAATCTTGCCCAGAGTAACCCCCCGCGGGGCCAGATGCAAGCGCCAGCGATCCAAGGCCATCCAAGAGGGGGTTGGCGGAGCCCCCTTTCTTACCTGCCAGCCAACAACGAGCCCGGAAACCGGCGTGGAAAAAATCCGGGATTTCTGCCATCCTGGGAGTGACAGGGAACGACCCGATTCGTCCCTCGAGAACTGGGCTGCGACTCTTACACGGGCACCACGATGGCAGGAAGAGGCTGCATTCAACGCCGGCTTCGTCTGGAGGCCCTGGAAGGCCGATTCTGCCTGGCGGCGAGTGCCGGTTGGGACGGCGCTGGGCTGGGCAGCGCTGCGCTGAGCTACTACGTGGCTCCCGTGCCCCCGATAATGCAACTGAGCCAGGACGAGGTGGAATCGGCGCTGGCCAGCGCGCTGGCCGCCTGGTCGGCGGTGGCCGACATCGCCTTCATCCCGACAGAGTCGCCCGATTGCGACAATGCGATCGATATCGAGTTCCGCAAGCTGGATGGGCCCGGCGGCACTCTCGCCCAGGCCTTCTACCCCGACGATATCAATCGGGAACCGATCGCGGGGGACGTGGAATTCGATGCCGCCGAAACCTGGGAAATTGGGAACACCCTGGGCAACGCTGCCTATGACCTGGTTCTGGTGGCCGTTCACGAGATCGGGCATTCTCTCGGCCTGGAGCATTCCGACGAGGATGATTCCGTGATGGGTTCCTTGATCGCAGCGAGCCGGTCGTTCACCAGCCTCGCAGGATCCGACAAGGATGCGATCCTCGCCCTATATGCACCGGCGGCAGGGGCGGGGCCCTCACTGAGGTCTCTCCACGTTGATGAGGAAGTCATTGCCGAGAATGACACCGTCACGCTTTCCGGTCTCTGCTGCCCCTCCGATTCGGACACCAGCCACGTGGTGACCGTCGACTGGGGCGACGGAGTTCTGGAAACGGTGGCCACCGTCGACGAGACGACGGGAACGTTTGCCGTGGCCCACCAGTATCTGGACGATCCTGACGGCGAAACCGACGCCTACACGATCAGGGTGTGTGTCGAAGGTGCCGAATCGAAACTGGCCGATACGGCCACGATTGCCGTGACCGTCGAGAACCAGTCACCGAGGCTGGCCGATCTGGCGGTCACCCCCGTCGAGGAAAGTTCGACGGCCACGTTGACCGGCCTGGTCGGCGACCTGGGCAGCCGGGACACGTTGCGTGTCTATGTGAACTGGGGGGACGGTTCGGAGGTGGAAATCTTCACCTATCGGGCTGGGACCACCGATTTCAGTGAAACCCACCTTTACGCCGACGACCCGAACGAGACGGCCGGCGATGGCTACACCGTCACGGTCACCGTGATCGACGACGATCTGGGAAGCACGTCGGGGGAGGCAATCGCGACGGTTTTCAACGTCGGTCCGGCTGTTGCCATCTCCGGCCTGCCGGCTCTGGGCTGGATCGGGAGCACGATCGCTCTGGAGGCTGCCGTGACCGATCCGGGGACGAAGGATGTTCACTCGATCTCCTGGAGCGTGTCCCACGACGGCGTTGCCTACACCGAAGGCGACGGTGAGGATTTTTCTTTTGTGCCGGCCATGGGCGGCAGATACGAAATTATAGCCACCGTGGACGACGGCGACGGTGGCACGGCCATTGCGGGGGCAACCGTCAGCGTGGGCGGGGAACTTGGCACGGTCGACTTCCTGACGGTCGGCCAATTGAATCCTTCCGGAAACGGGGTGTATCTGTCGTTGACGACGACCCATGCGGGGTTCCTGACGCTGGAAGCACTTGAGGCCGAAGCGTCCGAGGCCGTCTCGCTCCGTCTCTACGATCAGAATCCGCTGGACAAGGCAGGGATCGCTCCGGTGGCCGAGTTCCATTCTGCCGAGGGCGAGGAACGCACGGATTATGCAGTGGCGGCCGGGGAGGCCTACTACGTCCATCTGACGGGCACGGTCAGCCATCTCGACCTTCGCATCACGAACCTGGTCGGCGGGGACAACACGCGGGTCTCGGTTCACGGCACCGGGAGGGACGACAATTTTCTGTTCAGTGCTGCAGACGGCCGGCGAGTCGTGATCAACGAAGTGGAGTACGACCTGTCCGCTTCGGAGGTCAGGACCGTCGAATTCCTGGGGGGCGACGGCGACGACAGGGCAACGCTTTTCGACTCGCCGGGGGACGACTGGCTGGAAGCCGGACCGAGCACGGCCATGTTCACGAACCGGACGGACGACGAGGTGGCCGATTTCACGGTGAGCCTGGGCCAGTTCGAGGAGCTCCAGGTTTACGCCCGCAGCGGCGGCAACGATAGGGCCACCTTGTACGATTCGGAGAAGACCGACAAGTTCAAAGCCGAGCCCGCCGAGGGCTATGCCAAGATGTACGGCCCGGCGATGTACAATCGGGTGAAGTTCTTCGACGTGGTCGAGGCCGTCTCCAGTGGCGGCAGGGACCTGGCGAGGTTCTTCGACTCCCCGGGCGACGACGCGTTTGAGGGTCAGCAGGACACGAGCCGGCTTTGGGGCGAGGGGTTCGACGTTCGGGCAAGCGGTTTTGGCCAGGTGATGGCGTATGCTTCGGGGGGAACGGACAAGGCCACCTTCGCCGATTCGGCCTTGGAAGACGAGTTTCACGCCAAGCGGTGGAAATCGGAGCTCTTCGACGGGTTGAGCGGCGGCGAGGTCTACAGGATCACCGCCCGCAATTTCGATTCAGTTCTGGCCAAGGCTGCCAGCAGCGCGGGGGAAGAAGACGGTGGGGAGGACATCGCGAAGATCTGGCCCTCGGGAGCCGACGACCTGGTGGAGGCCAGCGGGGACTGGCTGCGGCTCTACCAAGCGGGGGATACTCTCGACCTGCTTTATGAAGTGATCGCCTTTGAGACGGTCCGGGTGCGAGAAACGACCGGCGAGAACGACTCGGCGGAGATCACCGAGCCGTTGGCATATAGTCTGGCGATGGCAGGAGGATGGGAGTAGCCGGTCATGACTGGGCGGCCGGACTGGAGGGGCGAGCGAGCCCCAAGATGGACTGCAATTGGAGGGGATGCCCAGATCGCGACGTGCCGAGGGCGTAAACGAGCAGCGCATTGCAGGTCAGCTTCTATCGTTGGCCAATCGGGTGCGTCCTTCCGCCTTGACCTGGTTCAGGAATTGCTGCAATTCCGCTTCGCTCTCAAGTTCGATTTCCTGGCCTTGTTCAATCTCCCGGATACCTTTCTGAATGTCGTTACAGAGCCGGTGATGCCGCTGTTTCAACTCGCGCAGGACCCTTACCGCGTCGACGACAAGTTCATCTTCGGATCGGTAACGACCGCTGGCGATCTCTTGCTCAATGAACTGGGCAACGTCCGATGGTACAGAAGCTGAAGTCATCATATCGCCTCCGACAAAGGGTCCTTCACGTTCAGTAGACTTCTGGCGGCAGGGCGAGGGCATCGTTGAGCCCATCGCCGATCGACAGGAGCCAGCGTTCGTCGCCGGTCTGGAGCACGACTTCCGTATCTTCCATATCGACGACCTTGCCGATTTCGGAGAGGCTGGAATCGAAGGGGCGGAATTCCAGGGCGTTGCCGGCAACGTTGAGTGTCGGCTCCCAGATTCGGTCGGCCACGCGAACGAGGATCGAGCCGGACTCGATCTCCCCGATGGAGCCGATCTCGCTGCGGGTACCATCGAAGAAGATGGTCTCCAGATCATCGACCTGGCAGAGTTTGCGGATGGTGTCGCCGGTCTGCACCAACTGATCGTCGCGTCCCAGCTTCATCACAGCCCCGGTGGTGCGGAGGGTGAACCAGGCCTGGGGCTGGTTGTTCACGTAGTTGACCGCCGTCAGGAAGGTGTGGCCGGCCGGATCGACCGAGCCGCCACCGCCGATGGAGAACAGGTTGCGTTTGGAGATCACGTCGTAGTCGTCGAGCGACAGGGAGGTGAGCCGGTAGGCTCGGCCCGTGCCCAGATCGGCCCGGTTCGCATAGGGAATGATCAATGTCTCGATGCCGACCGAAAGGTCCAACACGCCCCCACTGCCCAAGGGCGTCATGCTGATGGAGGTGATTTTGTGGAGGTGGCCGGCGCCATAGAATTCGTAGAGGAATTGGGTCAATTGTTCCAGAGTCCCCCGGCCGCGCATGGAGAAGCTCATGGAGTAGAATGCCCCGCGGCGGGCGGGCTCGGTGGCGTTGACGTTTCGCCCGGCGATGCCGACGTACTCACCGACCTCCAGCAGCCACGCGCGGTAGAGCGACTGGGCAACCGCGGGATTCGCCGGCAGGGACTGGGAGAACCAGTAGCGAAGCCACTGGGAGTCTTGCTGGGCTCGGGCAATATATTTCTGGTCGAAATCCTTGATCTGAGCCTGGAGGGCGACGATCTGCTTCTTACGATCCTCCTTGGGTTTCTCGATCCAGTTGGTGAGCACCCAATCGCCGGCGTAGAATACGGCGAGCAGGCCGAGTCCGGCCAGCAGGAGGTGTTTGCGGCGATCCTGTTTCACGGGGCACCTCCCTGTTGGGTATCGGCCTGTGCCGTGGCCCCTGCGGCGGCCGTGACCGGCGCGGGTGACGGCATGGCCTGGGCGCCCTGATTGCCGGTGCCGCCGGCCACCTGGGGCGATGGCCCCGTGGCGGGCGGGAGATGGGCCAGGTAGGTTGCCGCGGTCCGCGGGCCAACGGTCATCGATGTTTCAAACGACCATGTCAACTGGCCACTTGGTCCCCGTTCCATGAGGCGTTTGCTGCTGATGTCGTGGAACGCATCGCGCATCTCCTTCTCCATGCCGATGAGGATTTTCGGATCGCGAGCCAGCCCGCTGAACGCCACGGAGCCGCCCTGTCCACCTCGCCCGGGCGAAAGGCTCATGCGGAGCAAGACCATGTCCTGGCCGGAGGGAAAGCGGATCGACATATCCCGCAACTCGTCGAGCCAGTTGATATCGGCGGCGTGCCAGGCCCGGAGGGCCGTTGCCATCTGAATCTGGGCCGCTGCCTGAGTTGCCGATTGCTTCCGCTCGTTATATTTCTGGGTCAGGGCCGCGATGGTGGCATCGAGTTTCTTCAGTTCGGCGGACTGCCCGTCCCAAACGTAGAGCCCACCGATCACCAGCAGTGCCGCGGCCCCGATATACAGTTTCCGGCGGCTCGGCGGTTTGGCGGGGCGGCGCGGATTCAGAAAATCGATCGCATGCTGTGCACCGTGAGCTTCGTCGAGCAGCATTCCCAGAAGCGACGCGAACGATCCCGGCTGCCTGGGCACGAGCTTGCGGGCGACGTCGACCGTATCGAACGGATCGAATTGGATCACCGGCATGTCGAACTGGTGGCCCACGCCGTCGACGAGGCCCGGGTGGTCGCCGGGGGCACCGCACAGGCAGATCTGCCGGACCGCCTGGTCGCCGATCTGCTGCTGCATGGCCACCGTCAGCGTGCGGCCGATTTCTGCCAGCACGCGGCGGTCGGTTTCTGCCTGATCGTCGCTGTGGGGGATCCGTGCCGTTCGCGTGAAGACGATCTTGCCTTCGGCCAGCACGGTGAGGTCCACCTCGTTGCCGACGAGATTCACCAGCAGGCTCGCTTCGCCTCCCGCGGCCGCCTCGCCGCGGAGGAATAGCGACGCCGAGGCGTAGGGTCGCATCAGCATTCGCACCGGCCTGATCCCGGCTTGATGGCAGGCCTGCTGAATCTGATTCATGGCCTGGGGCGCGAGGGTGGCCACCAGAACCTCTCGCGGCTGGCCCGGGTCGTCGGTCTGGGGCAAGAAGTCCAGCGGCGTATCGTCGGTGACGGTCGGCGATTCACGCATCGCCTGGTTGAGGACCAACTCCGGCAGTTCCGCATCGGAGGCGGGCGGAAGGGTGAGGGTGAAGGTTTCGATGCTGGCGCGATCCACGCCGATCAGCGCGGGGAGGCGCGACACCTTGCGGCCCAAACTGGCCCGCAAAGTGCCCGCCGGATCCGGACCGGCCTCCGGATCGTCTTCTCCTTGTGTCATCAACATGGGCACGGCTGACGCGGCAAGGACCTTCACCGTCCGCCGCCCGGTCGTCGCCAGCACATAACGCAGTTGGTGGCGATCCCAATCCAGTGCCAGTATCTTTCCCATCGGATGCCTCAACTGTTACCGATTTCTGTAGCCGAAGTCGCCAGACTTTGGCCTGCAGCTACAAGGGCCAAACTCTGGCGAGTTCAGCTACAAGGGCCAAACTCTGGCGAGTTCAGCTACGATTTGGCGAGTTCGGCTACATCACGGCCACTCGGCTGCTTCCAGCGGCTTGGGGGCCTCCAGGGGCTCGGGGACTCCGGCGGTCGTGCCTCGGAGAGCGTCGAGGCTGAACCCCCGCCCCAGGAGCCGCAGATCCTTATAGTATACTTGCCTGGCCGGTACCGAGGTAGCATCGATTACCACCTCGGAGCGGCTAACGGGCCCCTGCTGGTCGAAGAAGCCAACGATCTGGCCCCGGTAGACGTCACCGCCGCAGGTGACGTAGGGCAACAGTTTCTTCATTTGTTCCAGGTCGACGAGCCCGTCGGCCAGCAGCCACGTGGGATGGCGCCGGCCCGCATCGCCACCGGTCGACGCCCCCTGGCGCTGGGTCTTGATCCGCCGGGCGAGTTCTTCGGTCATTCCCGGAACCGCGGCGAGCACCTCCTCGGGGGCCTCCATCAGGTTGATGCGTCCCCGAACCACCGCTTCGTTCCCCACACTCAGATGGTCCAGCAGATCGGGCAGCGTTTCCTGGATCACCTGGGAGCTTGCCGCGAGGGGACTGCGAACCGTCTGCATTGTGCGTGCCGCATCGTTCAGGGGTATTTCAATCGTCGCCCCCACAAGGTCGAGCACAGAAGTGAACTGGAAACGTGCCTGGCCAGCCAGATCCAGCTCGATCTTTTCCAGGGCGACGGCCTGGGTACTTTGGGATTCTCTTGCCACCTGCGGGTACTGGCGGCAGAGAACTGCGAATTTGGCCAGGTCCGCGCCGACGACCTTTTCCAGTTTCCCGTGCAGCGACGTCAAGTCATTTTCGTTCAAGTCAATTTTCGGCTGGCCGTCGGGATCGAGATTCTTCTCCGCGCTGAACACAGTGATAAAACCGCTCCAGGGAACGGCGGACGAATCGCCGGCCGCGGAAAGGGAGCCGCTGGAGGCGGTGGGCTGTTCACCCGGATCGATCTGGTAGTTGTAGTTCTCGTCGGCCCCAAGCAACAGGTCGCGGGTGACATCCCGAACGAGCAGGAGTTCCTCCAACGAGGTTGGTTCGGCGTTGCGCGGGCCATAGGGAACGCCCAAACCGGCGTAGTACGAGGCTTCTGCGCCGAACTGGCGGGGGGTTGTATCGCGATCGATCCAGTCAAGGATCGCATCGGCAATCGACTGCGACATATCGGGCAAATGCATCAAAGCCTCTCTTGCGGCCCCGGGTTGGCGCTGGTCCCACTGGGGCAGCACGGCCAGGTTCAGCCTGGCCGACTCGTTCGACATGCCGAAACGGATTCCGGTCACCCGATCGTTTTCGACCTTGGGGGAGACAATGCTGAACCGCGTACGGCGCCCCGTATCGTCGTCCATCACGACCACGCCGCGGAACTGGTTTTCGCCGGACGCCAGCCGATCTGCCTGCCCTGCCGATGCCGCCGGCTTCGACTTCTGTCCGAGATAGGCACGCATCATTTCCGCACCGGAGCCGACGGCCATTTCGACCTGCAGCTCGTCGCCTCGCAGGCGGACGGCTTTGTGCTCTGTCGACATGAGGGCCACGTAACCGAGCCCGGCCAGGCTGAGCATCGTCACGAAGATGACGACGATAAACAACACCATGCCCTGCCGCCGGACGGACTGTGCGCCGCGTCGTTGGGCTGGCCGGCGCCGCGCGGAAATATGGAATTGGTGTGCCGGTGCCGCCATCACTCGTTCCTCATCCACTGGTCGGCCGCGCCCTGTTGGGTACTGGTTCTCGGCTGCGCCGGCTGGAGGATCACTTTGGCCATCGGTACGGGGGTGCTGAGCGTTGGAATCTCGAGGGTGGGTGCCGCCTGCCGTTTGACGGGCTGCCGCTCCTTGAGGAGGGGCGAATTTGGAAGGTGCACCACCACGCGGTGCATATGCAGCGGCGACAGATTCTTCTGGCCTGCCGGATCGAGTGCCGCCTCTGCCGCGGGTGGCTGGCTGATGGATGTCTCTGCGGTTGCCGTCTCGTCGGCCGCCGCGGCATCTTCTTCCTCCGGTGTCTCGACGACCGCCAGGAGGTTGCTTCCGGTCAGCAGGTCCGCTTGGGGTCCGCCGACGGTTTCGCTGCCGAGGCCGCGAGTCCTGTCGGCTTCATCGAGCGATACCACGGCCAGGGTCATCTCGACGGCCACGGGCAATCCCTTGCGGGCCAGGCTGTCCCAGGATTTGTGCCACTTGGAGCCATCGAAATAGCGGAAATTCAGCGACATGACCTCGGGGGCCCACATGACCCCACTATCCATCCCCACGTCGAGAAGCTGGTCGAAGGTTGACGCGGCAGGGGCCGCAGCGGCCGCGGCGAGTGGTTCAACCGGTTGGTCGAATGTTGCCGCCGGGAGAGAGATCTCGGCCATTCCGGTGAGTTTCTCGGGATCGACTTCTTCCGGGGTCTCAAAATCCAACTCGCGCCGGGTCAATCCGACCCGCGAGTCGGGGAGTTTGCTGTCTACCGAGGCCGAATCGTTGAAGGTGTAGTAGACGGTCCGCAGTTCCGGCGCCTGCAGCTTGTGAGGCTTCGTGGTGTTTTCCATCTCCTCGGCGGTCGGTGTGGGAGCCAGTTGGAACGCGGGGATCTGCAAGACGTCGATCCGCAGTTCGGTCGAGGTGCCAAACAGTCCGAACCGCCTTGCCCCGCTGGGCTCGTGCGACCTGGGATCGACGAACACGGGGTCCTGGATGGCGCCGACCAGGTCGTCGGAAAGCTGCTGCGAAAGGGTTCGGATCAGTTGAATCTCTTCTGTCTGGGATTCGCCGCGTTCGAACATCTTGCGATAGATGAACAGCGCCTGGTACACGGCCCCCATCAGCACCGCGACCAGGAGCGACGCAATGACAACCTCGAGCAGGGTGAAACCCCGCCGTGGAGCTCGCGATGGCCGGTGGTGATGGTTCTGCAACATGGATCTTTCCGTAAAACCTCGCTACGAGGCCCTGACGAAACGCGAGAGTCTCCCAGGGGCATGGATGTTCACAATTGTGGCGGTCATGCCACCGGCTCCAAGAAGTGCTGACAAAACGTGAGAGTCTCCCAGGGGCATGGATATTCACAATCGTGGCGGTCATGCCACCGGCTCCAGGACATGTCGGGGCCCTCCGGCGGTGGAAAGCCATCGGGCGGTGGCAGGCCTTCAGGCAACGGCGGACCTTCGGGCGGCAGGCCGAAGGGGGGCGGTGAATCGTCAGGCTGGAAGGAACCGCCGGCGGGAATCGGCTCCTCGCTGGGCAGCCCATCGCCGGGAGGGAGGGTGTCGTCAAACAGCGACGGCTCCTGGGGCACGTCCACCGGTATCGCGAGTTGGCTGGCCGGCCGAAAGCTCGTGGACTCTGAGTCCTTGCCCTCGGCGATCCAGCGCACGAGGGTGAATCGTTTGCCGGCGCCAACCGCCTGTTGCCGCGAACCGGTCGTGGCAAGCGTCGGTTGGGGCGAACCGGTTGGCTGTTGCGGCGAGACGTCCGTTGTGACGGTTTCTCCGGCAGCGTTTCCAGCGGGAACCCCAGGGTGCCCTGGCGCAGACTCCGCCGGCTGTTCTGCGGCGGTCACTTCGATGGCCAGGAGTCCCGCGTGGCCTGCCGATCGGACCTTGACTGTCAGCCCCCAGCCTGGCAGTTCGGCAATCGCCTCGTGGCTGACCTCTTCGATGGGGAGTGCACCGGCGAGCATTTCGTTCATTCGTGCCTGGCACACCAGTTGGGCCGCAGCATACTGCTGGGCGGCATCCATATGGGCCGTTCCCACGAAGGAAATGTGGGACAGCACAATCACGCTTCCCAGCAGCACCGTTGTGGCCAGCATCACTTCCAGCAGGGAGAAACCGGGGCGGCGGGTCGGCATCATGGCTGAGCCTCCCGCGGCATCGGGCCCAAGGTCCCTCCCGCAGAGAAGGTGCTCACCGTCTTTGGCCGGTCAGGTTCCGCATCGGCCTCGAGGAGCCCTTCGCCCTCGGCAAGGGACCTGGCAAGCGGATTTTCGTTGCCAGTTGGGTCGATTCGACTGGTTGGCCCGATACGAACAGCCCCGGTCAACCCACGGAGGCTGACGTCGACGGCGTATCGCTCAGCGTCGGTGATGCGGATTCGTGCGTTGGACGTCCGCCCGTTCGGATAGAAGACAATCGGTTGCGACCAGTTCTGCTGCTCGGTCATCTCGGCGGTGCTCAAGCCGGCGAGTCCTTCCTCGTCTTCTTCTCCCGCCGCCGGTTTCCTGGCAACTTCCTGCCCGACGAACTGCATGCCATCGGGTAGATATTTCTCGTAAGCCGCAGCATCGACGATCTCGGCCCCGCTGATCGGCTCGGTGTCGGCGTTTTCCTCGCTCATCTGTTCCAGGGCCGATTTGAGCACCGCCGGACCGGCCGTTTCTTCCTCCTTGGGGCGAATTTCAAATAAACCCGTGCCGGGCTGGAAACGAAACACCTGCGGCTTGCCGGATTCGATCGCGCGAAGCCGAGCCTCGCCCAGTTCCGTACGGACCTGCTGGGCCGCGTCTTTGACTCGGGCGCGGCTCAGGAGCTTCTGGACGGACGGCCAGCTCATTCCGATCAAGAGCCCCACGATGGCCAGAACCACGAGCATTTCTACCAGGGTGAATGCATAGTGCGGGCGGAGCTGCCCGAAGGAGACACTCGATAGGTAGGATTGTCGATGGACCATTGGCCAGTCAAAACCGACGGGAGTCAAAATGGCGCAGGGCCCCAGGGAGGCACCGATCCTCCGTGAGGCCCTGAAGTGAAATCGTTTGGGTCAGAAATTCCGCGTCCCCTGTCCTGCAGGCGGATTGGGGCCGAGACCTCCACCCATCGTCCCGGTACCACCTCCCGAGTTCAGCGGAGGCATGCCACCGGGCTGCATGCCACCGGGCTGCACTCCGCCAGGCTGCATACCACCGGGTTGCATTCCACCAGGCTGCATTCCACCAGGTTGCATACCGCCAGGTTGCATACCACCAGGTTGCATTCCGCCAGGCTGCATACCGCCGGGCTGTATACCGCCGGGTTGCATTCCACCAGGCTGCATACCGCCGGGTTGCATACCGCCGGGTTGCATTCCACCAGGCTGCATACCACCGGGTTGCATGCCGCCGGGCTGCATTCCGCCGGGCTGCATACCGCCATCGAGCGGCGGCATTCCGCCTTGATTCATCGGCATTCCGTCGGGACCCAATTGGCCTTGCCCTGGCAGTTGACCGTCTTGGCCGGGCATGCCCTCGGAAGTGCCGGTGGAAGCGACGTTCCAACTGACAATATCATCCTGCGTGCCGTCCATGTTGTCGGGGCCGAAAGACCAGATGTCGGGGCCGGGGCCGCGTCCCCGGGTCGGCGGAAACGAATAGCCGTAAGGCAGTCCCCAGGGGTCGGAGGGGACGGAATCGCTGTCCAGGTAGGGTCCGTCCCAGCCGCGGACGGCCGTGCCCGTCTCGCCCATGGCCGGCGGGGCAATCAACGCCATGAGCCCTTGCTCGGTGGATGGGTAGCTGCGGCAATCGGCGGAATAGAGGTCCAGCGATTTCTTGAGGCTACCGATCTGGCTCTTGGCGACGGAGACGTCGGACTTGCCCAGGAATTTCAGAACGCGTGGAGCGACCATGGCCATCAGGAGCACCAGGATCGCCAAGACGACGAGCAGTTCCATCAAGGTGAAACCGCGTCTCCTTGTGGATTGGACAGAACGTTGCATTTCTCTTCCTCCCGTGAAATTGGTTTGGTTCTTTGGCGACTATCCTATCGTCGAACTCATTTCGAAGACCGGAAGCAATAGGGCCACCATGACGAACAGGATCACGCTACCCATGATGAGGAGCATGCTCGGTTCGATCAGGCGAACCATCACATCCAACATTTGTGCCGTTTTGCGGTCGATTGTGTCGGCCACGTTGACGAGCACATTATCCAGATTGTTCGATTCTTCGGCAACGCTGATCATGGCCATAATCGGGCGCGGGATGAGTCCGCACTCGGCCAGCGGTTTGGAGAGTGTGTCGCCGGAAGAAATATTTTCGGCCGACTTGGTGATCGCTTCGGACAGCACCTTGTTGCCGGTCGATTCCGCGCTGATTTCCAGCGCTCGGAGGATCGGCACGCCGTTCTGGAGCAGAGTTCCCAGGATCCGGCAGAATCGTGAAAGGGCCGAGTTGAGGAAGATACTGCCGAAAACCGGCAACCGCAGCTTCCACTTGTCGATGAACATGCGGCCGCGGGGCGTCTTGATGAGGTTCCAGAGCCAGGCGACCAGGGCTGCGATGCCGCCGGCCGCCAACACGCCGTATCGGCTCCCCATGAAGCCACTGAGCCCGAGGAGGATGATGGTCGGCAAGGGCAGCCCGCCCCCTTCGCGTTCCACCCGTTCGAAGAGGGTAGCGAATTTGGGAACGAAGAATACGATCAGAATGATGACGACGATCGTTCCTGCGATTGCCAGAAACGCGGGGTAGGTCATTGCCCCAGTGATCTTCTTCTTCAATTGTTCCTGCAATTCGAGGAAGTCGGCCGTCCGCTTCAGGGCGTCTTCGAGGAACGCGCCTTCCGAGCCGGCCCGGACGACGCTGATCGTCAATTCGTTGAACACCTCGGGATGGGATGCGAAGGCAGCATCGAGCGATTCGCCTTCGGATACCTGGTCGCGGATGTCGGCCAGGACCTCCCCCATGGTCGGATGGGTGGCCTGCTCGGAGAGAAGCTCCAGGGCGCTGAGCAGGGGGACACCGTTCTGCAGCAGATCGGCGAGTTGAGTCAACGTGGACGCCAGCACCCCCGCGCCCACACGCTGCCTGAATCGCAGCCGGAACTGGCCCGCTTCGGCGTTCTCGACACGGATGGGGAAAAGCGACTTCTCCGCCAGGAGGGCAAGCGTTTCCCGCTTCGTGCCGGCACTGATGGTGCCGGCGACGTTTTCGCCGGAAAGCGTTCTTGCTGTGTAGGAGAACTCAGGCATGGCTGTTGCGCTAATCGGCTTTGGTCACTCGCAAGACTTCGTCGACGGTCGTGGTTCCTTGGATCGTCTTCACCCATCCGTGGGAGCGGAGGGTCCGCATGCCGCTGCGGATGGCCGCCTGCTTAACGACGTTCGATCCGGTGCGCTCGCTGGCCAGCCCACGGATCTCGTCGTTGGCAATCAGCAACTCGTAGATGCCTCGCCGGCCGCTGTAGCCGGTTCCCCGGCAACTACGACACCCGGCCGCGCGGTAGAGGCGTCCCGTCTGTTCCATGAACTCGTCCCAGGGGAAGTCGTCGGGCAGATCCTCCCGCCGAGGCACGTACTCTTCGCGGCATTCCTGGCAGAGCGTACGCACGAGCCGCTGGGCCATCACCCCTTCGACTGTGCTGCAGACGAGGAACGGTTCGACACCCATGTCGGCCAGACGCATGAAGGCTCCTGCGGCGTCGTTCGTATGCAACGTGCTGAACACCAGGTGTCCGGTGAGCGAAGCCTGCACGGCGTTCTCCGCCGTCTCCAGGTCGCGGATTTCGCCGACGAGCACGACGTCGGGATCGTGGCGCAGGATCGCCCGCAGGCTGGCGGCAAACGTCAGGCCCACCTTCGCATGGACCTGGATCTGGTTGATCCCGTTAAGCTGATACTCGATGGGGTCTTCCGTGGTGATGATCTTGGTCTCTTCGTCCTTGATCTCGTTCAAAGCGCTGTAGAGGGTGGTAGTCTTTCCCGAACCGGTCGGCCCGGTGACGAGGATGATCCCGTGGGGCAGACTGATCAGCTTGCCGAACTGGGCGTAGATGTCTTCGTCCATGCCGATCCCGCGGAGGGAGAAGTTCATGCGATCCTTGTCGAGAATACGCATGACCACCCCTTCGCCGTGGAGCATGGGGATGATCGAAAGGCGGATGTCGACCTCGCGCCCCTGCACCTTGAGCTTGATGCGGCCGTCCTGGGGGACGCGCTTTTCGGCGATGTTGAGCCGGGCCATGATCTTCAGGCGGCTGATGATCGCCGATTGGAAGCGATTGATCTCCGGGGGCATGGGCTGCTTCTGGAGCACGCCGTCGATCCGGTAGCGGACCTTCATCCCCTCTTCCTGGGCCTCGATGTGAATGTCGCTCGCCCGGGCCTCGATGGCCTCGGTGAGAATTTCGTTGACCAGGCGGACGACCGAGGCCTCCTGGGCCATCTCCGACGCTTCGGAATGGTCCCATTCCAGGTCGTCGAGGACTTCGACTCCTCCTTCGCGTTCCTCGCTCTGGGCCAACAGCCCGTCGACTGTCTCCGCCCCGACACCCAGATGTGCCTTGACGAGCTTGGCCAGTTCGGAGGGAAGAGCCACGACGGGAATGATGCTCAAGCCGGTGGCCGCCCCCACGGCGTCGAGGGCGTGGAGGTCGAAGGGATCGCCAATGGCCAGGATCAGCGACTCGCCGTCACGCTCGATGGGGAAAACCACGTGACGGTGGATGAGCTTGAGCGGGAACTGCCGCAGCACCTCGGGATCGGTCTTGATCTTCGTCAGATCCACCATTTCCATCCCAAGGGCCTGCCCGACTGCCAGCAGGGCATCCTCTTCGCGGTCGAAACCCAGCTCACGGGCGACGAGCTGGAGCCCTCCGTCTCGGGCCTGGGCCTCCCGCGCAATCTTCAACTTGCGGGGGTCCAATGCGACCTTCTCGCCTGAGGCCTGGGATCGAATCATGCTCAATTGCCGGCGTGAAAAGGTTTTGTCGTCTGGTCGTGCCGCGCTGGGGCACAACGCTGACCGATACGCGATCGTCGCCCTCCGGCGACTGCGAAGCACATCTGCAACCGGCGCTCCCCGGTTAAGGTGGGGATGTTGAGGCGGGCTGGGTTTTGGCGGGAGGGTTGACGATGGGGCGCTCGGCCATGTTAAAATACAGATGTATAACCGCTTATTGTAGTTTACGTGCACCTTGCGTCAACAGCGATCCGGGCTGTTCGGTAGTCTGCGATGACTGGGCAATTAGGGAAAGTTTGCTCTGAAATCGCTTTGATTTTGGACGCAAGGTACCCCTAAGTGAGTATTACCCCCGCACCGCCGCCTCTCCCACCTTTCGAGGCATGAACATGGCGACCTCCGAGAAACGCGAGCCTGGCACGGGACCGCCAACCGAAAAGCCCAAGAGTTCGTCCGGCCGGAAGATTATTCTTCTCCTGCTTCTGATCGCGACCGGCCTGGTTTTCAGCCTGGATTTCCTGCCGGAGAGCGGATCGGAACCCGATGTGGTGGGGCCCGCGAAGAGACACCAGCGGGCCGGCCAATCCCCCGTGGGGCCCCAGGGCACACAGCCGGCGAGTCCTCAGCAACCGGCCCCGCAACAGCCGAAGGCTTCACCCAGCCCCGCGCCGGCCCCTCCCCAATATGAGCGGGCTCCTTCCACTCTCCTGGTCTCAAGCTCTCCCTCCGATATTCCGGCGCAGGCCGAAGCCGCGTTGATCCCGGCCACCTTGCCAGGTGTTGCCACCCCAATGCCCACGCTGACCAACGGCGCTGAAGCTTCGGCTGAACCGGCGACGCCGGCGGCCTCGCCTGCCGATGCCACGGTTGCAGCGGTCGCTCCACCGGCAAGTGAATCGGCTCCCGCTGGACCAGCCCCCTTGGCCGCTGCTTCGGAACCTGCCAGCGCCGCGAGTCCGCCAAATGCCCCGGAAGCGCCGGCCGAACCGGCGGCGCCGGCGGCTGCGCCCGCCGAGACGACGGTTGCGGCGGTCGCCCCACCTGCAAGCGAATCGGCTCCCGCTGAACCAGCCCCCTTGGCCGCTGCTTCGGAACCCGCCAGCGCCGCGAGTCCGCCAAATGCCCCGGAAGCGCCGGCCGAACCGGCGGCGCCGGCGGCTGCGCCCGCCGAGACGACGGTTGCGGCGGTAGCCCAACCGGCAAGTGAATCGGCTCCCGCTGAAGCAGCCCCCTTGGCCGCTGCTTCGGAACCTGCCAGCGCCGCGAGTCCGCCAAATGGCCCGGAAACGCCGGCCGAACCGGCGGAGCCGGCGGCTACGCCCGCCGAGACGACGGTTTCGGCGGGCGCCCCACCTGCAAGCGAATCGGCTCCCGCTGACGCAGCGGCGTTGGCTGGTGCCGTCCAGGACGTTTCGGAAGTGATCGTGGTCCGCCAGGCGGAGGCATCTCCTCCGCGGGCTGCCAGACCGCTTCCGAAAGATCCTGTGCCGGTCAAAATCACCCGCTATGCCAGGCGTCTGTTTGACCGTTACGATACCAACGGCGACGGTGGGATCGACGCTACGGAACAGCGCCAGATGCAGGGAGCACCGGCCACCAGCGACTATGACGCAGATGGCAAGATCAGTTTCGAAGAATTGGCAGCCTACGCGGCCGACTACAGTCGGGATCGCCGGATGCGTCTGACCGGCTCGATGGTTGAAGAGGCGGTTGCGGAGCTTCCCCCGCTCTACATTCCCACGGCGGAACTCGACGCCATGGCCGCTGCCCAAGCTGCCGCCCAGCAAGGGGCCCAACAGGCCCAGGCGGTTCCTGTCGCGCTGGCGAATCAGACGGCGGGACCGGCGCCTGCAGAACCGGCCGGTACTGTGCCGCCCGGCAACTCGGAAGCGGCAGAAGAAGGAGACGCAGCCGGTTCTGAGAAGGGCGATACTCCCGCCGCCGCACAGGCAGAACCGGCCAGCGATCAGGCGAGCTCCAAGCGGTTTGTCACGCCGCAGTCGCGATTGGCTACTCTTCCCGACTGGTTCCGCACCAGCGACGCCAACGGCGACGGCCAGCTCACGGTGGCGGAATACACGCCCGACTCCGAAAAGACCCGCCTGGCCGAATTCGCCCGTTACGACCGCAATGGCGACGGTGTTCTCACGGCCC
>CAYSCH010000192.1:0-15130 GCA_964429355.1 uncultured Planctomycetaceae bacterium
CGGTGGAACTCACCGAGACGGCCGGCTGGACCAGCCGCATCTTCCGCTCCATCGACCCCTGGCCCTTCAGATACTGGCTTTTCCGGTGGGAACTGGGTACGCTAACGGAGGGACTGTCTGAGTCAGCAGCCTTTCCGGTGGTGGTGATCCAATCGATGCGCGTGGCTGTGATCCAAACAACTCGCAACCGGGCCGGCGGCTTTTTTGCCCCCCTCGCCCTGCGACCAGAAGGCCGGTGGGCTGCCGCACCGTTTTTTGCGGCCATCCTCCTGGCCACGCTCCAGGGCTGCCAGCCCAAAACCGAGTCCCCACCCCTCGGTCGGTTCGAGAGAATCTGGGGAGCCCGCGGTATTTCTGACGGGCGATTCCAGAAACCCCGGGCCATGGCCATCGACTCGCAAGACCGAATCTACGTGGTCGATATGACCGCCAGGATCCAGGTCTTCGACCGAGAAGGCCGATTCCTGCGTGCCTGGAGCACACCGGACCACGAGTTCGGCAAGCCAACAGGGCTTTCCATCGGCATCGATGGCCGCGTACTCGTGGCCGATACCCACTACGCCCGTGTGCTGATCTACACGCCCGAGGGCCGACTCGTCCAGACCCTCGGGGGCCAGAAGGGCGAGGGACCCGGCCAGTTCGGCTTGGTCACTGACGCCGTACAGGACTCGGCCGGCAATTTCTATGTGGCAGAATACGGGGAATACGATCGGATCCAGAAATTCTCACCGGCCGGAGAGTATCTTACCCAGTGGGGGGGGCACGGTTCCGACCCGGGCCAGTTCATCCGCCCTCAGAACTTGGCCGTCGATCGGGAGAACCGGATCTGGGTCACCGATGCCTGCAACCATCGTATCCAGGTCTTCGACGGCGAAGGAAATCTCCTTCGCGTCTGGGGGACCCAGGGTGGCGCCGCAGGCCAGATGCAATATCCTTATGATCTCATCCTGGCAAGAAACGGTTGCGTGCTGGTGAGCGAATTTGGAGGGCACCGGATCCAGTGCTTCGACTCGGCCGGACACTCCTTGGGAACGTGGGGATCTCAAGGACGGGGCGAGGGACAGCTCTTCAATCCGTGGGCCCTGGCCCAGGATAGTAGCGGAAGGATTCATGTCCTCGACACCAACAATCACCGCGTCCAGGTGGTGTGCCCTCTGCCGGGATTGTTCGACCGCGCGAGTCTCGCGCCGACAACCAGATCACCCACAAAGCCCGTCGATGGGTCTGGAAAACCTGCAGCCGATCTCAGAACCTGGGGCGATTTTCACAATTCCTGTCTGCGGGGACCTTCCGTCGCAATTTTGAAACCGCTCAACTGCCGGTTCACCCCGGTATAAACGGAGCCGTTCGGCAAGATGTTCGACTACCGAATCACATTCGAATCGCCGTGGTATCTCCTGCTGCTGGCAGTGATTCCCGTCCTCTGGTGGTTCAGCTATCGGGGGCTGGCGCCGCTGGGCCGTTTGCGCCGTTTCCTGGCACTTTCCTTGCGCACCGTGATCCTGCTGGCGTTCATCGCCGCCCTGGCCGACGTGCAGATGGTGCGGATCAGCAACCGGCTGACGGTGATCTACTTGCTGGACCAGTCGCTGAGTATTCCCGTCGAACAACGCAGGGCGATGATCGAATATGTCAACGAAGAGATCCGGGCCCACCGCCAGGATAACGACCGTGCCGGCGTGATCGTGTTCGGGCGCGAGGCAGCCATCGAGATTCCCCCCTTCGACGACGATGTGCAGTTGACCGAGTTGATCGAGAGCCTTCTCGACCAGGACTTCACCAATCTTTCGGCCGCCATTCGCCTGGCGCAGGCCACGTTTCCGGAAGACGCCGCCAAACGTATCGTCGTCGTCAGCGACGGCAACGAGAACATCGGCGACGCCCTCAAACAGGCCCAGAACTTGGTGGACGACGGCGTGGGAATCGACGTCGTGCCAATCCTCTACGATCGGCGCGGCGAAGTCATCCTGGATCGGGTGGCCGCTGCCGGGAACATTCGCAAGGGAAATCCCTTCGATTTGAAGGTTGTGCTGACCAACCTGACCGAGCCGGCGCCGGGCGACGACGGATCGGTCCCGGGCACCCTGGTCATTCGCCGCGGGGAAGACGTGGTCAGCGAAGAGAAGATCACCCTGGCGCCCGGCAAGCAGGTCTTCACCGCCCGGCAGAGAATCGACGACGTCGGCTTCCACCGCTATGAAGCCAAGTTTCTGCCCGAGAAGGCGGAAGACGACGCGATGCGGCAGAACAACGTGGCCACCACCTTCAGCTACATCCGGGGCAAAGGGCAGGTTCTGCTCATCGAAGACGCTGACGACCCCGGCCAGTACCAGCGGCTGGTGGAGGCCCTCCAGCGGCAAAACATTGAGGTGGACATCCGCAGCGGGGAGCTCCCCTTCACGGATCTGGCCCAACTCCAGCAGTACGATACGGTCGTCTTGGCCAACGTCCCGCGCGAGAATTTCACCGATGCCCAGATCGAAATGCTCGTAAGAAATACCCAGCAACTGGGCGGAGGGCTGGTGATGATGGGCGCCCCCAACGGTTTCGGGGCCGGCGGCTGGACGAACACGTCGATCGAGAAGGCCATGCCCGTGGATTTCCAGATCAAGGCGGCCAAGGTGATTCCCCGGGGCGCGCTGGTGATGATGATGCACGCCTCCGAGATGGCCGAGGGCAACTTCTGGCAGAAGAAGATCGCCGAAGAGGCCCTCAAGGCCCTGGGACCTCGCGATTATTGCGGCGTGCTCCACTACGACAACCAGGCCGCAACCAAGTGGCTCTGGAAGCCCGGAATGGCCACCGTCGGCGAGAATCGCAACATCATGCTGGGCCGAATCAGCCGAATGGTCCCCGGCGACATGCCCCATTTCGATCCGGCCATGGTCCTCGCCCAGCAAGGGTTCGCCAGCCTCGCCGATGCCGCCGTGAAACACATGATCGTGATCAGCGACGGCGACCCCAGTCCACCCAGCGCCGCATCCGTCAGGGCGATGAAGAATCTGAACGTCACCGTCTCCACCGTGGCGGTCGGCACCCACGGCCCGGCCGGAAGCAGTGTTCTCAGCGACCTGGCCAAGCAGACGGGCGGCAAATACTACGCCGTTCGAAGCGCCAATGCCCTGCCCAAAATCTTCCAGCGCGAGGCCCGGCGGGTCGCCCAGCCCCTGATCTACGAAAATGCCGCCGGAGTCCAGCCGGAAGTCCGCTTCCCCCACGAGATGATCCGCGGAATCGAGGGACCGCTCCCCAAGATCACCGGCTATGTCATGACGACCGTCAAGGAGAATCCCCTCGTGGAAGTCTCCCTCGTCTCGCCCCTGCCGGGAGCCGAGAAAAATCGGACCATTCTGGCCAGTTGGACCTACGGGCTCGGCCGAACCGTCGCCTACACGACCGATACGGGGGCGCGCTACGCGACGCCCTGGACCGGATGGGAAGACTACGACAAGTTCTTCAGCCAGATGATCGTCTGGTCCATGCGCCCCCTCGGCGATGAAGGCAAATTCAGCGTCTCCACGGAAGAGAAGGACGGACGGATCGAGGTCGTCGTCAACGCCCTCGATAAGAACGACGACTTCCTCAATTACCTCAACATGACCGGCACCGTCGTCGGGCCCAATCTCGAACCGGTCGAACTCAAGCTGGAACAGGCCGCTCCCGGCCGTTACCAGGGGTCCTTTGCCGGCCGCGATGCGGGGAGCTACTTCGTGGTGGTCAGCCCCGGCGCCGAAATGGCCCCCTTGCGAACTGGGGTAAACGTGCCCTACAGCGAGGAGTTTCGCAGCCGCGAGGCCAACGAGGCCCTCCTCGGCCAGCTTCCCGCTCTGGAGCCGAAGGGGGGAAAGGCGGGAAAGCTCCTCCCCTCGCTCGATCGGTTCGGCGATGTGAAACCCCTGCTCGAGTTCGACACCTACCGCCACGACCTGGCCAGGGCCTTCAGCAGTCAGGATATCTGGTTCCTGGTCGTGCTCCTGGCGGCGTGGCTCCTGTTCTTCGACGTGTTTGTTCGGCGCGTGCAAGTGAACTTCGCCTGGGTCCCGGCGCTGGCCGGCCGGGTCACCGCCCGACTTTTCGGACGCCCGCAGCCCGCCCCCCAGATCGAGACGATCGACCGGCTCCGAAGCCGCAAGGCCGAAGTGGCAGGCCAGGTCGAACAACTCCGGTCGACGTCGCGGTTCGAGGCGACGAGAGAATCGGCAAGCGATCAGCCGATCGATCTGGCCGCCCCCCCTCCCGAATCGCTCGACACCAAGGCCCAGGCCCCCAGTCTTGTCGACCAGGAGAAGAGCGAGGAAGAAACCTACACCTCCCGGCTCCTCCAGGCCAAGAAGAAGGCGTGGAAAGACCAGGGAAAATAGCGACCGGCGAAGAATTGCGAAATCCGAATATCGAACTACGAACGACAACTGACAACGGATGAATAGGACACTTCTATGAGCCTTGCCGAAACCATGGAGCGCCGTGCGGAGGAGTTCAAGCAGCGCTACACCGCCGTTCAGGAACAGATCGGCCGCGTGATCGTCGGGCACGACGAGATCGTTCACGGCGTCCTCACTTGCCTTTTCGTCGGCGGGCACTGCCTGCTGGAAGGCGTGCCGGGACTGGGTAAGACCCTGCTCGTTCGCACCCTCGCCCAGGTGCTCGACCTGGACTTCTCCCGCATCCAGTTCACACCCGACCTGATGCCGGCCGACATCCTCGGCACCAATATGGTCATGGAGACCCAGGAAGGCAAACGGTTCTTCGAATTCCAACGCGGGCCGATCTTCACCCAGATCTGCCTGGCGGACGAGATCAACCGCGCCACGCCCAAGACCCAGTCGGCCATGCTCGAAACCATGCAGGAAGGCTCCGTCACCGCCGCCGGCACCCGCTACGAACTCAAGCGGCCGTTCCTGGTCATGGCCACCCAGAACCCGATTGAGCAGGAAGGGACCTACCCGCTGCCCGAAGCGCAACTCGACCGGTTCCTGTTCAAGCTTCAGGTGGGCTACTCCAATCGCGAGCAATTGGCAACGATCGTCGATCGTACGACCCGCAGAGAGGTGATCGAGCCGGCCAAGGTCATGGACGGCGAGGAGATCCTCCAGTGGCAGGGGCTCATTCGCGAGGTGATCCTGGCCGACCACTTGCGGGATTACCTCGTCCGTCTGGTCCTGGCCACCCATCCGCAAGGCCAGTTCGCCCTCTCCCCAACCAACAAGTTCATCCGTTGGGGAGCCAGTCCCCGCGCCGCCCAGACGCTGGCCCTGACGGCCAAGGTGCGCGCTCTCCTCGACGGCAGGTACAACGTCAGTTTCGAAGACCTGCGGCGGGTGTTTCTCCCCGCCATGCGCCATCGCATCATCGTCAACTTCGAGGCCCAGGCCGAAGGCATCCAGCCCGACCAGGTGCTGCTCGAACTGCTGGAGCAAGTCCCCGAGAAGGACGAAGCCTGACCATGGCAACCAATACCAACGGCGACCTGCTGAGCCCTGAACTGCTGGCCAAGCTCGAACGGATGGAGCTGGTGAGCCGGAAGATCTTCCGCGGGCGCATGAAAGGCGAACGCCGCAGCCGGCGCAAGGGGCAGAGTGTGGAATTTGCCGATTTCCGCAACTATGTGCACGGCGACGATCTGCGGTTTATCGATTGGAACAGCTACGCCCGGCTCGACCGCCTGTTCCTGAAAATGTTCATGGAAGAGGAAGACCTTCACTTCTACGCGATCGTCGACGCAAGCCCCTCGATGAATTTCGGCGAGCCGACCAAGTTCCGTTACGCGCAGCAGTTGGCGGCCGCCCTGGGATTCATCGGCTTGGTGCGAGGCGACCGGGTCAAGGTGCTGTCGATGGGCGAGTCGGCCGCCCGTCCGGCCCCGGCGCTGCGCGGCCGGCAGCAGTTGTGGCGGATGCTCGAGCACCTCGGCGGCCTGGAACCGAACGAGCAGTTCTCCCTGGCCGAAGCCGCCAGGAGTTTCTGCGTTCGCAACTCGGGAAAGGGGATCCTGGTTCTGATCACCGACCTCATGGACAAGTCGGGCTACGAGCAGGCCCTGCGCTATCTGCTGGCCCAGGATTTCGATATCTATCTCATTCACCTCCTGTCGGTGGAAGAATTCGAGCCCGAACTCCAGGGCGACTTGCGGCTGATCGACTGTGAAGACGGCGACATGGCCGAGGTGACCGTCACCGGGCCGCTCCTGAAACGCTACAAGCGGACGCTGAGCGCCTTCATCGAGCAGGCTCGCGATTTCTGCAACCGCCGGGGTATCCTGTACTTCCCGGCGAGAAACGACGTGCCGATCGATCGGTTGATCAGCGGGTATTTGCGGCAGCGAGGATTGGTGCGCTGATGTTTCTGAACATGCTCTCGTGGTGGCAATGGTTGATCCTGGCGGCGGTTCCGCCGGCCATCATCGCGCTCTATTTCCTCAAGCTGAAACGCCGCCCTCTCGAAGTGCCCAGCACCTATCTCTGGCACAAATCGATCGAGGATCTCCACGTCAACACGATCTGGCAGCGGTTGCGGCGCAACCTGCTCCTGTTCCTGCAGCTCCTTCTCGTCCTCCTCGTCATGGCGGCCGTGCTGCGGCCGGGAATGAAGGGAGCCAGGCTGCTGGGCAACCGGTTCATCTTCCTCGTCGACAGCTCGGCGAGCATGCAGTCGACCGACGTGGAAGGCTCGCGGCTGGACAGCGCCAAACGCTCCGCCCGCGAGGCGATCGAGCTCATGCAGCCGGACGACGTGGCCATGGTGGTGAGCTTCTCCAGTACACCAAAGGTCGAGCAGATGTTCACCAAGAGCAAGCGGGCCCTCCTGCGGAGCGTCGACGAGATCAAGCCCACGAACCGGCCGACGTCGCTCTCGGAGGCCCTCAAGGTGGCCTCCGGCCTGGCCAATCCGGGCCGTAGCGCCAGCGACGCCACCGACGTGCAGGTGGCCGAGGCCAAACCGGCCACGCTCTACATCTTCAGCGACGGCAACTTCCCTGAAACCAACATCGCCCTGGGCAATCTCGAACCGGTCTACATGCCGATCGGAACCGACGGGGCGGCCAACGTGGGCATCGCCATCTTCAACGTTCGCCGCAACGAATCGCGACCCGATCAGCTTCAGGCCTTCGCCCGGCTGGAAAACCACAGCACAGCCCAGGCCACCGTGTCGCTGGAACTCCTGCTCGACAACGAAACCATCGACTCGGACCGGCTCCAGATCGGCCCCGGGGAAGCCCACGGCTTCGATCGCGACCTGGGAGCCTTGGAAACCGGCAATCTGCGATTGGTGATCACCAAGGCCGAGTTTCTCACCGCCGAGGGCGCCACCATGACGGATCAATTCCCCCTCGACAACCAGGCCTGGACGGTCGCCCGCAAGAACCGGCCCGCCAATGTCCTCCTGATCACAACGCGCTGCGAGGCGCTGCAATTCGCGCTCAGTACCGGCCTGGCCGCGAAACTGGCCAGCGTGACGATCCAGTCGCCCGATGTGCTGGCCGACGAGAAGAGCGAGTACTACCGGCGCGAGGCCGTGGGGGCCTACGACCTGGTGATCTACGATCGCTGCCGCCCCAAGGTCATGCCGCAGGCCAATACCTTCTTCCTGGGCGCCCTGCCTGTCACGGCCGTCGAAGTCGCAGCCGAGAAGGAAGGGGGCCAACCCCGCCGGATCGAGATCTGGCAAACGGAAGAGCGCGTCGACGGGCCCAAAATCATCGACATCGATTCCTCCCACCCGCTCACCCAGTGGGTCGCCATGGACAACGTGCTCATCGCCGAGGCCACCCCGATCAAGGTTCCTCCGGGAGGCAACGTGCTGATTGATTCGCATCTTGGCCCCCTGATGGCGATCGCTCCCCGCGAGGGTTTCGAAGATCTCGTGCTCGGCTTCCCTTTCATTGAGGAAATCGTCGGCCAGGACGGCGTCGAGCGGCTCCGGGCGGCGACGAACTGGCAGGGGCGTTCCGGTTTCCCCGTGTTCATGCTCAACCTGCTCCAGTATTTCGGCGGCGGGCAGGGGGGACTCGACGCCCTTTCGGCCCAACCGGGCGGGCAGGTCGACCTGCAGGGACCGGTACCGGAGAAACCCCTCGATGTTGTCAGCCCCAGCGGCGAAAGGGCCAAGGTGCCTGTCGGTAAGCTCGGACGCGGCAAGTTCACCGGCACCGAGGAACTGGGCATTTACGAAGTGCGGAGCGATGGCAAGCCGATCGACCATTTCTCGGTCAATCTCTTCGACAAGGCCGAGAGCGATATTGCCGTCCGCCAGCAGATCCAGATCGGACACGTGCCGGTCAAGGGCAAAACCTCAGACTGGGAACCGGCCCGCAAAGAATTCTGGAAATACATCCTCCTGGCCGGCTTCCTCCTCCTGTTGTTCGAGTGGTGGATATATCACCGTAGGGTTTACGTCTGATTATCATATCACACGGTGGCCTGCAAGTTACCCGGAGTGCAGGTACTTGCCCTGCCTTTCTGGGACGGTCCATACTCGTGGCACGGGTCTTTTCCTATTCAGGGCTGGCCACCGGGGGGCCGCTGGCCTTTGGGCCGGCCAGCCCGTTCGGCCTCGACCAGATCACCCGCGCCACAAACGTGCTGCCGTCGGCCCCGCGGGGATCGGGTTTGCCGTCGGCCATGTACTCGGAAACGGTCACCCACGACTCGCTCGGATTGATGGCCGCCGCTCCGAAGTTGCCTAACTGGGAGCCCCGTTCGGCGATGAGAACTCTCTCCGTCGACCGCAGTACGCAGAGATTCTCGGGATCGACTTGGGCAAGAAAGAGCGGTGCCCGGTGGCGGAAGATGTGGTCGTTATTGGCACCGCTGCGGGTGTAGGCAAGAAACAACGCATCGCTGTGGACCAGCCAGTGCTGCTGCGTGTTGTAGCTCCCCAGTTCCTGGCCGTCATCGAAGGTCCACGGCCGGATCGCCCCGAACTGCAGCCCGTCGCTGCTCGTGGCGACATAGCCCTTCACATCGTTGCGGATCGTCATGTAATACCGATCCTTGAACTTCACCAGCGACGGTTCGCAGAGCCCGCGCTCGACATTCAGCCTCAGTTCCGTTCCGTGCTCCAGGTAGGTCAGCTTCCGCCCGTCGAACCGGCAGCGGACAACGGTGACCGAGGCCGGCACATCGGCTGAATCTGCGAAGTAGATCGGGACGAGCACGGTTCCGTCCGATTCGACCATCCACTGGGAGCAGCCGTTGCGGGCGAAATCAAACTTCTCGTCGGGCGGCATCTCGAGGGTCTGCCAGGCGGACCAGGTTCCCGTTCTCGGGTCATAAATGGCGTAGGCCGTCTGGCTGGGACGCTTTGTGTCGGAGAGCTGTTCACCCTGGGGGCTGTAGCGAACACTGCACCCGATGGCCAGGAGCTGGCCGGTGGGCTCATGCCAGCCGGGCGTGACGTCGGCCACCGCCACCACGACTCCGCTGGACTGGCGCGTCCAACCCAGTTCGGGAATCTCGACCGGTCCGGTCCACGAGCCGCCCAGGTCGTCGGTCCGCATCGTCCACATGCCGGAGTAGTAGTCCGACACCTTCAGGTGCTTCTGCAACGTCATCACGACGGCCGGCCCGCCGTCTTTGCCCGCTCCCGGAATCGCTGCCGCCCGGGGATGGAACCAGCAGAACTCGGGCGTCAATGCCTGCTGGACGACCTCGACCTTGACCGTGAAGTCAACCGGCGTTGATTCTTCGCCGAGAACGAGGCTTCCCGAGGCCAAGACAATCGGGCCGGCCACACCCAGCCAATACAACCATTGATACTTCATCGTCCGTATCTCCCATGGGTGACACCGGTGACACTCGCCGTTAACTCCCCGCTCACGGCCCTGATTCATATCCCCATCCCCAGGAGCTTCATCGCCAGCTTCGAGATATCTTCCCGCGTTTTCAGTCGTTCGACTCCCAGAAATTGGAGCACATACGGGAATGCCACACCACAGGCCTTCTTGATACGACGGATCTCAAACTCTGCCGTGTCGACGGGGCCGTCCGCGTGCGGCGCAAGTTCCGCGGCAGCGAGGGCTTCGGCAGCAGCGACCAGATAGTGCGTCATGCGGGCCATCTTGGCGTAGTTCAGCTTTTCAGGCGTGTCGGTATCGGCGTGATAGTGCCGCCATCGCCCGCAGGAGAGGAACAGATAGGGAACTCCGTTGGTACGGAACACGCTGTGATCACTCACGTCACCCACGTACTTATTGGGCGCCGTGATCAAGCGGAGCCGTCTGGGCACTCGCAGCGAATCGACCGTGCTGGCCAGGTCGGGATGGCTTTCCGCCCCGGACATGAAGAACAAGTCACGGATACCGGGAATCACCACGTCTTCCTTTCCGAGGCGAGGCAGCAGCAGTTGCCCCAGTCGGCCGAGCCACGGAACCATATCGAGCATCTCCGCAGGCACGACGACGTCGTGTCCCATCATGTCCATGATCAGCGCCGCATGGACTCCCCGTTCTCGTGCATGGTCGTTGTAGAAGCGGATACTGCCCATCGAGGGTTGCAGGAAGTGGCGTGGTTCCTCGGCATCGAAGATGGCGATCACCACATCTCGTCGAAGCCTTCGTTTACGAAGCATTTCGGCGGCGGCCAGCGCGATCGCCACGGCGGCCGCGTTGTCGTCGGCAGACGGGGCGGGAATCACGCTGTCGTAGTGGGCACCGATGATAATCGGTCTGGCGGAGGGCAGCGCGCCGGGCACGACGCCGACCAGGTTGACGAACTCCTCGCCGTCCCAGGTATAAGGCAGTTCGAGACTGTTGCCTTCATAAGGTTCGAGCCCAAGTTCCTCCATACGACCAAGGAGATAGCGCCTTGCCTTCTCGTGCCCGGCCGATCCGATCATCCGCCCTTCCGGCAAGGCGATCGCCGCCACATCTCGTTTCAACTTGCCCGCGAGTCTTGCCATGGGTAATTCTTGGAGCCGCTAATGAAACCACCGATTGTCCACATCCATGCCCGTGGGAGACTCTTGTTTGCTACACGGGCCGGACCTTCCCTGACGAGTAGTGTAAACAAACGTGTCAAGCGTGAAAAGTGTTCCCGCAGGCCGGCGACGGATGGACTGGGCGGCCGCCTTCGCCAAAGGCCGGCCGCTGCGCAATTCCGCAGAGGGAGACGCCTCGGGCAGGCCAAGAGTCCCGACTCGCAGGGTTTCCTCCCGATGGCTTGGTGGCCCGGTGGCCGCCAAGCATTGCTTCTTCAGGCCGCTCATGCCAGAATGCCGGGCGTAGTGTAGTACTATCGCCCGGAGGCTACCGACCATGAACCCAACAGAACGACGTACTTTCCTGAAGACTGCCGGCGCGTTGGCCTGTGGTTCAATTCTGGCAGCGCCCATGATCGGAAGGGCTGCGGACGAACCCCGCCGCAAGGTCAAGATTGGCCAGATCGGCACCGGGCACGCCCACGCCTCCGGCAAGATCGATTCGCTCCGCAAGCTGACCGGCGATTACGAAGTGGTGGGAATCGCCGAGCCCGACCAGCAGTTGCGGCAGAAGAACGCCGCACTGGCGCCCTATCGGGATCTGAAGTGGATGACCGAAGAGGAACTTCTGAACACGCCGGGATGGGCGGCCGTGGCGGTGGAAACGAGCGTGCCCGACCTGATCGCGACGGCCTCGCGCTGCGTGGATGCCGGGATGCACGTGCACCTGGACAAGCCCGCCGGCGCGTCGCTCACTGAGTTCCGGCATCTCCTCGACGCGGCGACGCCTAAGGGACTGACGATCCAGATGGGCTACATGCTTCGCAGTAACCCGGCGTTTCAGCTTGCCTTCCGGGCGGTGCGGGAAGGGTGGCTGGGAACCGTGTTTGAGACCCACGGCGTGATGAGCAAGTTTGTCAGTGCCGAGGGCCGCCGCGAGTGGCTCGAAATGCCGGGGGGAACGATGTTTGAGCTCGGCTGCCACTTGATCGATGCCACCGTGGCGCTCATGGGAGACAAACCGGACAAGGTGACGTGTTTCGCCCGTCGCACCTGGTCCGACCGCGACGACTTGGAAGACAACATGCTGGCCGTGTTGGAGTATCCCAGGGCGACGTGCACAGTGCGCAGTGCGATTGTGGAACCGGACGGCATGCGCCGGCGCCAGTTTGTGGCCTGCGGCGACCTTGGCACGGTCGACATCCGGCCCCTGGAACCGCCCCAGATGTTGCTGGCCCTGGATCAGCCGCGTGAAGGCTATCGCCGAGGCTATCAGGAAGTGGAGCTTCCCACGATGTCCGGGCGCTACGACGATCAGCTTGCGGAACTTGCCCGAATCATCCGCGGCGAGATGGAGAGTCCCTACCCACCGTCGCACGATCTGGCGGTGCACGAGACGATCCTGCTGGCGTCGGGACTGCCGGCCGACTGAGAGACGGAAGTCCAGCACCGCCCCGATCTGGAGAAGAGTGAGTAGAGTATTGGAGGGCCAGAAGTCTGGAGCCGGGGGGGTAACGCCGGTCAGGGGCGGCAACCCGATTCCAATATGGCCGAAAATCATCCTTCCGCCGCCCGCTCAGGACGCGACCTCGGCCGGCGCCGAGTCTTCCAGGAATTCTCGCATGTGCCGGGCAAACTCGGCTGGCTGTTCGATCGGCGGCGCGTGGCCGCACTCCTCGATATAGACCAGTCGCGCGTTGGGAATCCCCTCATGGAATTCCTCGGCAACCGAGGGGGGCGTGATCGTGTCGTTCCGGCCCCAGATGATCAGCGTGGGCATGTGGAGACGGCTCAGATCGTCTTTCATGTTCCGATCGCGGGTGGCCTTGGCGACGCGGATCAGGAATCTCGCAAACGAGCGGTCGTGGACCATGCGGTAGACGTCGTCGACGATCTGGTCCGTGCAGTGGCGCTCGTCGTAGAAAATCTCGGCCGCTCGTTGGCGAATCGTGTCGCGGTCGATCTGCGGCCGTTTTCCATCGTTGAGGCTCCGTTCGAAGAGCCCCGCGCTGCCCGTGATGATCAGGCGATCGACCTTGTCGGGATGGCGCAGCGAATAGTCCACCGCGACTTGTCCGCCCAGAGAATTGCCGCAAAGGATCGCTTTGTCCAGTTGCAGTTGGTCGATCAGTTCTTCCACGTAGTCGGTCAATTGCTCCACGCCGCGGAACTTGCGGTGGCATCGGCTCTCGCAGCGGTCGATTGGAAACTGGACCGCGAAGAAGTAGTAGTCGTCCGCCAGATCCTCCATGATCTGCCGCCAGTTCTCGGGACTGCCGAACAGACCGTGCAACAAAACCACCGGCGTGGCGCCACGACCATACTCAACGTAGCGCAATGGCACGGACTCTCCCATGAACGACCTCATCAACACGCACAAACACCCATTGGAAACGCAACCTTTGCGACAGCCGCCCAAGAGGGGCCGGACTTTCATCATAGCATGGGGCTCGCCATCGGATAGACATGCATACCCTGCCAGAAGGGTGGTTTTTCGGGAGAATCTTGAGGAAAAATGCCGATCGTGGCGGTCAGGAAAGATCGGCAAGTGATACCCCTCTCAAGGTCGTTGCAATCTGGTTCAACGGTCACACTTTCAATTCGGGAAAGATTGGCAAGGGCTGTCGTCCAGGTACAATGAGGGGTCCGTCTGCCCCGATTTGCTCCGATTTGGGCAGACCAATTCGACTCAATCGGTTGTCTCTGCCAAACACAAGGACCCTCCTTGGATGTCGCCCACTGTGCTGCTGTTGGTTTACTGTGTCCTCATTCTGTTGGCCTCGCTGGCCGGCGGCTGGATTCCACTGCTGATTCGCCTGACCCACCGCCGCATGCAGATCGCTTCCAGCCTGGTCGCGGGAGTGATGCTCGGGGTGGGCGTTCTCCACCTGCTCCCCCACGCCTTGCTGGAAGCCCCGGATGCCATGAACATGGTTTTCCTCTGGGTGCTCGGTGGCTTCCTGGCCATGTTCTTTGTCGAACGGTTCTTCTGTTTTCACCACCACGATGTTCCCGTGATCGATGGTCCTCACAGGCAAGGGTCTGATGCCCATGAACACCACGGCGAGAACTGCCATCACGTGCGGAGCGACTCGCACCAGCTCACCTGGAGCGGCGCCGCGATCGGCCTGATGCTGCATACGGTCTTCAACGGTGTCGCCCTGGCGGCAAGCGTTCAAGCGGAGTCGCACGGCAGTCCGGCGATCACCTTGGCCGGGATCGGAACGTTCCTTGTGATCTTCCTTCACAAACCGTTCGACGCCATGACGATCGGCACCCTGATGGCCATCGGCGGCTGGTCCCCCCCTGCTCGCCACGCCGTCAATATTCTCTTCTCCCTGATGATACCTGTCGGCGTGCTGCTCTTTTACCTGGGCTTTGGTCACGCCCATGGTGCCAGCCATGTGCTGTCTTACGCGCTCGCCTTTTCGGCGGGCACATTCCTGTGCATTGCCATGAGCGACCTGCTGCCAGAGCTCCAATTTCACGCCCACGATCGGGCCGCCCTCTCGCTGGCCCTCGTCGCCGGCCTGGCGATCGCCGTGGTGATCGGCATGGTCGAAGGCCGCAGCCACGGCCACTCTCAAGAGTCCGAAACGGAGGGCCACGACGAGCACGCAGCTCCGCTGAACCCTGCCGCCGATTCGCATGCAGGGCATGAGCATTGACCCGGCAAGGGCGGGAACCAACCGGCTCCCGCTCTCGATGCCGGAGAACTGAGGTAGGCAGATTGTGTCGGATCGCCCTCGCGAACCATTTGTCGACTACGTGGACATCCTGCACGGCCGGACTGCGCTCGAATCGGCCTATGTGGCGGAGATTCCGGCGATTCGGGCGACCAGTCGGCTGAAACTGCACCCCAAGGCTACGTTCTTCGTGGGCGAAAACGGGTCCGGCAAGTCGACGTTGCTGGAGGCCATCGCTGTGGCCGACGGGTTCAACGCCGAGGGGGGAACGCGGAACTTCAACTTCGCCTCAAGGGCGTCGCATTCCGATTTGTACAAGTGGATTCGATTGGTGCGAGGCGTGCGGGGGAAGCGGCGGAGCGACGGGTTCTTCTTCCGGGCCGAGAGCTTCTATAACGTTTCCACGGAGATCGAACGGCTTGGCCTGGTTTCGTCGGGCAGTCCTTACGGCGATGTTTCCTACCATAACCAGTCGCACGGCGAATCGATGCTCCACCTGTTCAC
This sequence comes from uncultured Planctomycetaceae bacterium, assembly GCA_964429355.1. GTDB lineage: Bacteria > Planctomycetota > Planctomycetia > Pirellulales > Thermoguttaceae > JAAYAY01. The sequence goes on from CAYSCH010000192.1 coordinate 15,105, forward strand.
CGATCGGCTGCGCGGCGACGGACTGT
>CAYSCH010000192.1:15140-17609 GCA_964429355.1 uncultured Planctomycetaceae bacterium
TATCTGTTCGACGAACCGGAGGCGGCGCTCTCGCCCCAGAGACAACTGGCGTTTCTCGTCGGGATGCATGAGCTCATCGAGCGGGAATCGCAGTTTGTGATCGCCACCCATTCGCCGATCATCATGGCCTATCCGGAGGCACTGATCTACCACTTCGACAGCGAGGGAATCCACGAGATCCAGTATGAAGACACGGAACACTATCGCGTGACCCGGACGTTTCTGATGCGGCGCGAGCAGCTATTGCGGGAGCTGTTTTCGAAGGAATAGGTTTGTCCGGGCTCAGTCCTCGAGCAGCTTGCGGACGGGTGCCAGGTCGCCGTAGTTGCCCATCAGGCGGCCGCTCGCCGAGATGAGGTACTTCGCACCCTTCTCCTCGATGGCCTTGTCGACGATTGTCAGAATGCCCTGCTCGTAGTCCACCTGGTAGCCCATGCCCTCTTCGAGAAGGCGGTCGCCGACGATCACCTTGACCTCTCCCTTCGTCAGCGCCGAGTGAAACAGGAACCGGCCCATCTGTGTCGGCACACCTTGCACGTGCATCCAGGAGTCTTCCTCGAGGGGGATCTCGCGGAGAAGGACGATCGTAGCGAGGGTCTCATCGTAAGCGAAGTCCTTGCCGCGCTCGAGCCAGTCGAACTTGTCCTTCACGGAGCGACGGGCGAGCCCGACCTTGATCGATTCGGAACGCATGGGTTGCATCATCGTCCAGACGTTCGGGTTGTCTGTGCGTGAGGCGTTCGTTCCGTGGGACTGGCCGATCTCCGCATTCTTGTCCGGCGCCGGGTGGAGCCCGAGGAACTTCCGCACAATCGCATTGTCGGGGTGATTGCCGATTGCGCCGCTCTTGGACGGCTCGTCGCGGTACCCGTAGGTGATATAGTAGTGGACACCTTCCTTGGAGAGTTCCTTCTTGAGGAACTGCACGGTCCCCGCGGCCTCGTCGACCTCGTAGTCCTCGCCGCGGACCCCCGCTTCCTTCCCGATGAGAACTTTCACGTTGGAGATCGGTCCCTCCATCTGCCAGGCCCAGGGCACCTTGCGATTCCCGTAGACGAGGACCATCTCTTTCTCGTTGTCTACCATCTCCTTCACCATCAGCCGGCCCGTCTTCGTCTCGTAGTCCCAGCCTTCGAGGGCCCTCGTGTGGTCCGGGCCATAGTGCCCCTTCCGCTTGATGACGGTTACTCTCGCGACCTTCTCGAAGACGGGCGAAACGTGATAGACCCCCGCCTCTTCCATGGGGCTCGCATTGATGTGATCGAGGTCCTGCAGCGCTTTCGTGCCGTCTTCACCTCCTTCGGCAGCCACCGCCGGCTGCCCGAGCACCAGCAGCCCGCCCACAGCCACAAGAGTGATGGCGACGGACACTGCCTTCTTCTTCATGTTTCAGCTCCCCCTGCGAACAGGAATTGTAGCCACCTGGACTTGCCTACCCCCCAAAGGTACTCCAGCTTGTTTTCCATCCTATCTGGCAGGTAGTCAGGACTCAATGGGCCTTTGCGAACCATCCACAAGTGATGTCGCGATGAGAAGGAGTCGAAACGGGACGCACCAAGGATTGATGAAGGGGCGGATCGGTATCGTCCCATTTCCCGAGATCCTTGCTCAACCAGGGCACAAGTGTCTGGGAGCGGGGTCTGTCTGGGAGCGGGGTCGACTCTTGATTCTGGGCGCGCCGGTGTCCCGTTTGTCGAAATCGTTCGTCAGCCAGGGCCGAGAAGTAGGAAGGTAATGTTCCCGGTCAGAAAGCGGCACTAGGCGTTTGATGGGGGAGGGTCTGTCCCATTTGCCCGTCGCGCAGGGGCACCCCCAATAACCAACGTTTGCTGCTCGCCGGGCATGCGCCTCCCCAGCGGCATACGAAGGCCATTGTGGAGTGGTCGGGCGGCAGCGACTAGAATTGTATTCTGACAGGATCCAAGAAACGAACGAACTTGATTCTCGTTGAGCTTGGCAGGACGATGATTCGTCGAATTTCAGTCGCGGATGGAATTGTCGTGATGGGCATCGGCATCATTTGCCTACCGGTGTTCCTCCTGCTCATGCCATATATCGAAATGTCCCGCAGCGAGGCACGACTTTCAATGGCGTACAACGAAGTGCGACGCCTTCAGCAGTCACTCGTCAATGAGGACAACAGCGAGTCGGTGACTACGCTCACAGATCTCGACCCTTGGGGACAACCATATCGGGTTGTTTCACTTGAAGGGCATGCGGTTCGTGTCGTGTCGGCAGGTCCCAATACGTCATTTTCGCCGACTGGCATTGACGAGGACGACATTGCCTCAGATATGCCTCTCTCCCCTTTCGAGGCCGTCGTCAACCGAAAGAGGTCGCGAATCTTGATTGCGTTGGGTGCAGCCCTTGGTCTTTGGGGGTCGCTGGCTACCGTCTATCTCTGGAGGCGCGACTGCACAGTCCGTCGAAGCATGGAAGGCTCCAGCAATCCTTGAACAAGACGGCGTT
>CAYSCH010000193.1:0-17515 GCA_964429355.1 uncultured Planctomycetaceae bacterium
ACGCAAGGCTATTTAGCGCAAGGACCTGACGTGTTATGAAGCGAACAATGCGGCGCATTGCGTGGTTCTGTTTCAGTACTGTCTTGGCGCTCGCCGTCTGTGCGGGACACTGGTTATGGCATGAAACTCACACACGAATTCCAAACGCTCAGAACGTGATGAATCTCGGGGAAATCGGCGGTTCGATTGGCGAGTTTATGAATTATCGCCGTGGGCCTGACCGTTGGCCTGAATCTCTCGAAGAACTGAAACTGTCTCCAATGCTGTGTCAAGACGCGAGATCGGGGGAACCGTATTTGTGGGTTGCCAATGATCACCTTTACGCCAACACCGCGGATGTTGGGGCGGTGGAAGAAAAAAGGGTCGTGATGATGCTTCCTCACACCTTTCGATCCGAACCATGGCCGTTTGGGCGAATTGAGACGATCGTGTTGCTCGAGGATATGTCTGTCGCATATCTGCCGCCTTCGGCGATACGCCAGAGAGAGCCGGCATCGGATGCTCAAGAGTCGAAATGACCCGTTGCGTGGTTCGACGGCACCAAGGAGAGTTCGGGCCGGGAATCAACGGATATTCCGGTCTAGGGCCTCATACACCAGGCTGAAGGACACCAAGACCGTCAATTCGGGCGACGAAACAAATGAAGAGAGTGAAAAGGTACGTTCTCCTCCTGCTCGCGGTCATCCTCCTGTGCGCGGGTGTCGTGATCTGGCATGAGGTGCGTTTGGCACTACTAGCTCCGCGATGGTCCTGCGCTTTCGGCGATATCTTCGCGGCAGCGGCGGACTATCGGCATACAAACGGACACTTGCCGCGGCGGATTGAGGACTTGGGCCTGGAGCCAGCCGAGTATAGAGATGTCCGCAGCGGCAAGCCGTTCGTTTGGTATGGCGACGGGAACGTGTACATCAGGGCTTCTGCCCGCGGTGATGATGGTAACAGGCAGGTGTTGATGACCCTGCCTGCGGGCTATCGCAGGCATATCTGGGATCTCCGAGAGCGCCGAACCCTCGTCCTCCTCGGGGACGGCTCTATTCTCGATGTCTCACTCGACGACATCTACCAGGAGAATTCGGGAGAATGATGCCATGCAGGTATGTTGCGTCCCCGTGGTAGGTGTGCAGGCAACACCCATGCGGTGAATGTCGATCTTGAGATCTGGGCAAGTACCATGCGGTCTGCGTCGGCGACAACTACAGGAAGAAGCATCTGGGTGGGTTTGGAAAAGAAGACGAATCGGCTCCGTCGGAACCTCGCGATCGGAAGCAGCGTTCCGATTGGAGCCCGCGCGCACTAAATGGACGTGCGTGGTTCCAGGAAAAGGCCGCCACTGGGCTTGCCCCAGTGGAAGCCACGATTGATGGCTAAGATTAGCCATCAATCGTCGCTTCCACCCACACAAGGTGGGTGGCGGCGTTCAATTCTCTCCTGGAATCACGCAAGGCTATTTAGCGCAAGGACCTGACGTGTTATGAAGCGAACAATGCGGCGTATTGTCTGGTTCTGTTTCAGTACCGCTTTGGCGCTCGCCGTCTGTGCGGGACACTGGTTGTGGCATGAAACTCACACGGGAATTCCAAACACTCAGAACACGAGGAATCTCGGGGAGATCAGCCTTTCGGTTGTAAACTTCAGGAATCGCAATTATCGTTGGCCTGAATCTCTCCAAGAACTGCAACCGTTTCCAACGCTATGTCATGACGCGAGATCCGGAGAGCCGTATTTGTGGGTTGCCAATGATCACCTTTACGCCAACACCGCGGATGTTGGGGCGGTGGAAGAAAAAAGGGTCGTGATGATGCTTCCTCACACCTTTCGATCCGAACCATGGCCGTTTGGGCGAATTGAGACGATCGTGTTGCTCGAGGATATGTCTGTCACATATCTGCCGCCTTCTGCGATACGCAAGGGAGAGCCGGCACGTACTGCAGACAAGCCCGATCCCACCGCCTGGCACTACCCTCTCCATAGCACCTGGTCGCCGAAACGCATCTTTTCTGACCCCAAGGTTATCAGGCTTTGCTACGCGATCGCGGACCAGGACTATGAATTGGTCGAACAACTTGTGAAGAGAGAAGGCGTCGATATCAACGCAAGGGGATTCAGAGACATCACTCCGCTGCTCTGGGCATTTCCGCTCGGGCAAGCGGAGTCCCTCCATCGACGTCTGCAATGTCGCTCTGAAGATGCGTTCCGAGAAGATGCGTTCCTAGAACAGGTAAAGCAGATCGAACGAGAGGTTCTGAGCAAACATGCGGCCTTTCTGGAACGACTGCTGAAGCTGGGTGCGGATCCGAACGTCGTCCTTCAGGAAACAGAAGTTTCGGAAATCCCGGGAAACGTGAAGGGACTCGAGGTTCCATCCTCCATGTTTCCTCCCGAGCCAGGATATTCCGTCACCCATCTCGCCGCGATTCTCTATGGGATGACGGAATTCAATTATTTCCCGATTGTGATGACCAACGGCGGAGATCCCAATCTGATTGACAAGACAACGGGCAGAACACCCACGTCCATCATATGCGGGGGACATCTTGAAGTAATCGGATCCTCCAAGCCCTCACCTGTGAATCTTGCCTTGGCGATCGAAGCGCACGCCGACCTGGAATGCGCGACAAAGTCTGGCGACACACCAATCCTCCTCGCCGGTATACGGCGTTTCTGTCTCGTTTATATGTTGATTCACGCCGGGGCTGACTATCGGGCAACCAATATCGAGGGCGAAGGTCTGGTCGATTTCGTCCGCCGTTACCGCCAATATATTGGATGGCCCGATACCCATCCTCGAGAAATCGACCCCTATTTCTTCGAGGTCGTCCGATTCCTGGAGCAGGAGCAGATGTTGCCGAGCGGCACCTGCCAGCAATGGCAAGCCGAGCTCGACGAGTTGGTCCGCGAATCCGACCAACTTGTCCACGGCGAACGTTGTCCTTTCGTGGATCAGTGGGTCGGCTCAAGACCGTGAGAACCTGGCTTTCGGCGTATCGGGCCTGATGGTAGAATTGAGCTTTCCATCCGTACCAAATGGGCCCTGCCTGTCATGTTCCAAGCTCGACTGCCTCACGATCCGATTCCTTTGCCACTGCTTGTCACCGGTGTGGCGGGGCCGTCGGGCTATCATGCGCTCCACTATTTCCAATCGCGTTATCCGGGGCGGGTGATCGGTATTCGCCAGGAAGACACCTGGAAGCTGGAGGGGCCGGGAGTGGTGGCGTGCAATACGGAAGACGCTCAAGGCCTCGCCCGTCTGTTCGAGGAACACCGATTCGCGGCAGTGCTCAACTGTGCCGGCAGTTGTGCCCTGAAGTCGTGCCAGTTGGATCCGGTGCTGGCCCAACGGGCGAACGTGGAAGGCGTGGGCTATGTGGCGAGGCTGGCGAGCCAGTACGGGGCCCGGCTGGTCCACCTGTCGATCGACCTGGTGTTCTCGGGCGACAAGGGGGGCGACTATGTGGAGACGGACCCGACCGATCCGGTAACCGTCTACGGCCGCACGATGGTCGAAGGGGAACAGGCCGTACTCGAGATCGATCCTGCCGCCTGCATCCTGCGGATCTCGCTCCCTATGGCGGTGAGTTTCAACGGCCACGCGGGCGCCATCGACTGGATGGCGTCGCGGTTCCGCAAGTCGCGCCCGGCCACGCTCTATTACGACGAGATCCGCACACCGACCTACGGCGACTGCCTGAGCCGGGTCTGCGAGATCATGCTGACCCGGCCGCTGGCGGGCATCTACCACGCCGGCGCCTCGCGAAAACTCAGCCTCTACCAGATCGCCCAGGTGATCAATCGCGTCGGAGGCTACGATTCCAAACTCCTCCACGGCATGCCGCGACGCCACGCGGGGCCGATTCCGCCGCGGGCGGGCGACGTGACGATGGATTCGTCGAAGCTGGCCGGCGCGCTGGGATACAATCCGTTCACCCCCTGGCCTCTGGACGACTGCCTGGCCCCGACCGATCGCGACTGGCACCACGATCGCCCGCCTGGCGAGCGGCGCGGGCCGGAGGCCCTGCACGAACTCTTGTGCGTGAATCCTGCGGCCGACTTGGGCCCGGTGATCCCCTGTGAGCCCGTGCGGCATTACGGCGTGTCGCGATGATAGCGCATTCGCACTAGTCACTTGCCGACGGTCCAATCCTTTGTCCAGCGAACGAACTCCTCGGCCTCGGGCTGCGGGAACGTGCCGATCGGCCAGAACCACAGCCCCTCGGGCCTCAGATGGGGAGCGACCGCGCGGAATTCATCGAGTCCATAGTAGCCGACGATCTGGAGGCATTTGCCGGCCTCCTGGATTCGCCGGTAGACGTCGATCCAACGGGCGGCCGGTCCGGCCCCCGCGCCGTAGACCCATTGAATGCCGTCCAGGGAGTCCAATTCCAGGAGCGCCTCGAGATGCTTCAGCGCCCCCGGCCCGTCGAGGTGGAAAAGGCTGTACTTCATGTGCTCGATTTCGCGGCAGATCGAAGGCAGGATCGCCTCGCGAAACATGGGCCGCGAGATCATGCAGATGAAGTCGCAGGAGATCGTGTACCAGGGAGCCATGGCCAGGGCCGGCGTCCACGTGGTGCACGGCTGGCCGGCCGCGGCGACCGGGCCGTAGAGGTCGTCGAAAATCCTTGGAAACCAGTCCGTCACGTGCTCGCAGCCCAGCCGGACTCCTTCCAGGTCGTCGGCGCAGTCCAGGCACAACTCCTGCGGATCACGCAGCGCCGCCACGAGATCGCCGTTGGTGTGCAGATCGGTCACACCGGTGATCCAGCGGCCCCGGCCCCGCTCGATCGACATCTCCGTCAACTCGCGGATCTTCTCCCAGTACACGCCGGAAAAATCCGGCTCCATCCCTAGGATGTCTCGCACCCGGCGGACCAGGGGCACCGAGTAGCTGGTTTCTTCATTCTTGAACTTGAGCTCGGCGCCAAACAAGGTCGCGCAAATCTCCGGCCCGAGAAAGGGCATGTAGGTCGGAACCGTGTCGGCCAGAAACACGCCGTTCTCGATGCGGGCTTCCACGCAATCCAGCACGTAGTCCGAGTCCATCCACCGCTCCCGGATGCTGCCGTGCTGTTTCTCGGGCAGTTTCGGGGGACGGGCCGGTTCGACCTCGATCGTCACCAAAGGATAGTCCAGCGGTTGGCAATTCCACCACGCCTCAAACCGGGCGAGCACTTCGGCCAGATCGGGTTTCGCTGCAAGCTCCATGAATTCTCTCCTTGCCGGCCCAACGACCCAAGGGTTACTTCTCCACCGGCACCACTTCCAGAGCGCACTCGTCGTAGACCGCGGCTCCCTGGCTCCAGACGCAGCCGATCTTGCTCAGAAGGGTGAATCGGACCTTGACAGACTTGGGACTGGTGGTGAACGTGCAGGTGACACGTTCAAACTCGGACGTTGCTTTGCTTATCCCGGCATTCTTCCGGCTTGCCACGACGTTGCCTTGCTCGTCGAACTCCTCAATCCAGAGGCCGGCGAAATCGTCGGCCCCGGCGCCGAATCCCTGCCCCTGGCCGGCGACATCGAGCCCCTGAACCCAGGCCGAGGCAATCAGCGACACGTTGGGATCGACCACGACGTCTTGAGAGAGCTGCAGCTCCCCGCCCCCATCGGTAACGTGGCTGATCGCCTCTTTGCCCTCGAAAATAAGCGGTTTCCGCCAGGTGTAGATCGACTCCGGGTAGATGTAGCAGGCCACACCCGGCGAGAACGTGAACTTCCAGGCGTCGCGGTCTCCCGCAATGCCGTGTTCCATGCTCCTGGCCGCGGGAAATCCCTGCTCGAAATCGCCGTTGGAGAGGAGATTCTTGCCGGGCCGGGCGGGAAGAACGAAGTCGATGCGGTTCTCCCCGGCTGCCAGCACGCTGTTCTTCGTCTGGGCATAACAACCCTGTTTTTCGACTCGCAGCGCCGCCGCAGTCCGGTCGCTGAACCCTGCGAGCTTGTAGATCCCATCGGCATCCGTACGCACGGATTGCTCACCCGCACTGACCAGGGCGCCGGCGAGCGGGCGATTCTGCTCGTCCGTGACGCGTCCGCTCACCGTTGCGGGGGCCGGAGGCCCGTCGAGCTGGCACTGATCGTAGGTGACCGATCCGTCGGGCCCTTCGCACTCCATGGCCGTATGGAGCACAACTCGGACTCGCTCGGTCCTGGCCGTGGTGGCTATTTCGCTGGAGACGTAACGGAACGGTCCCGCCTCGCTGACGGCCGCCTTGGGGTGGGCGGCGAGCAGCTTGCCGGCCCCGTCGAGTTCCTCCAGGAGCAGACCTGCCGAATCGCCCGCGCTGCGGCCGAATCCATGCCCGTCATGGTCGCGAGTGAGCACCCACACGGAGCCGCGGTAGGTGCTCTCGGGCCGAACAGCCACCTCCTGAACCAGCCGGCTTTGTCCCTGCCCGGAAATCCGTACCGCGTCGCTCCCCGCGCCCGGCTCGCCAGGTCCCGCGGTTTTTGCCTCCGACTCGCGTTCGATCCGCACACTGCCGCCGGCCTGGGGCGAGAATTGCCACTGGCCGATCGCTGGGCGCGGCTCACCCTCCGTCCCGGCAGTTCCTGCCTCAAAACCTCCGTCGCGGAGCAGGTTGCGTCCGATGAGGCACACCGGCGCGGCGCTCGGGCCACGGACGTCCGGCCCCAGCTCGATGGCCTGCACAAACGCCTCGCCAAGCACTCCGTGGTCTGCATCGCCGCCGGTGAAGCGAATATCGATCACGCCGTTGCGTGGCTCGATCCCCGGAAAGACGAGATCCACCGCGCGGTTCGGGCCGCCGGCCGTTGCGGCCACGTCCATCTTGCCGACAACCTGGCGGCCGTTGATCGCAATGCTGACGCAGTTTTCGCACGTGTCGAGTCCCCGTACCGCAGCAAGCTTCAGCCGCACCCCGTAGGTGCCGGGACCGGTGGTCGCATTCACACAGAACTCACGGCCGTGAATGCCGTAGCGGTAGAGGTCCGGATCCTTCGTATCCAGGATCGGCTGTTCGACGGGCGTGGTCCACCAGCTCTCGGCCACACTGTCTTTCATCGCCCCGAGGCGGATGATCAGTTCGGTGCCTGGCCGCCAGAGATTTCCCTCAGAATCCTTGAGATCCTCGCGCCCGGGATAGCCAAACACCATCCGCTGTGCGCCGGTCGGCCCGCCCCCTTCACCGAAGTCTACATTGGCGGTGGCCGCCGAGTGGAACACCGGCCCGGCCTTCACCCGGGCTCCCTGGGAGCAGGGATTGCCCTTGCCCAAGGCCACGATTTTGAGCGTGTGGGCTCCGTTGGGCAGCCCGTTGCGCCAGTAGACGACCTGGCCGGCTCGGGGCTTGGGGTTCCAGTAGTCGATGTCGACGAGTTGTTTGACGCCGTCGAGGTAGACCTCGGCCAGTCCACCGTCGGGCGTCACGTCGCCCGTCAGCCGAACCTGGTTGCCGGCGAACTGCACGGCCATCGAGGCGCCATTTTCGGCGGTGGTGTGGTCTGCCGACCACGCTCCCTCCAAGGTGAACGGTCCTTGCCCCGGGCTCAGCCAACCGGCTGAATCCGTTTCTCCGCCCGCCACGCGGATTTGGCGGATGCCGTCGTGGCGAATGGACACCAGGTAGTCACCCCCTGGTAACGGCTTGAGCAGGTAACCGTTTTCCAAAAGGTCGGACCGCGACTGGAGCGGAGTGTCGGCATTGCCAGAGACCGCGTCGGGCTTGAAGGCCAGCCGGAGCACGGTCGTGGTGCCGGGCGGGGCGTCGAAGGTGGAGAAATCGATCCCGCCGGCCCCGTAGGTCACCGAGTCGACGATGGCGGTGGTCTGGACGATGTGGTTCTCCCTGGCCGGTGCAAAGCGTTCCGGCATCCAGGCGATGGTCGCCAGCAGGTGCTTCAGCGCCATGGGATGGGCGATCTTGAACCAGCCGTCGTTGACGACGAACCCGCCGTCGATATTGTCTTCCGATACGCCCGTCTCGTGCCCGTCGTAGGTGGCCAGAATCTGTATCCGCCGGGCCAGTTCGGTCGCCCAAGGGTCCTGGGCCTGGACCCCCAACTGGGCAAATGGCACCGCCAGTTCCATCGGGCCGTACCACAGCGAGCGGCCGCAGCACCCGCACGATTCGGGAAACGCCCAGGCACCGCTGTACACCTCGCCGGCCGAATTCGGGCACACGCTCGTGTGGTTGAGAAAAAGCGAGAGGATGTTGCGAACGTCGTTTCGCCAGTTGGGGAAGCTTTCCTTGTTGTCCATCATGTAACGGGCGGCAAACTCGGTAACGTTTTCCGCCTGGACCGGATCGGCCCAATCCCAATAGTTCCGGCCCCACACGTCGTTAAGGGTCCAGTGGGGCAACAACTCGCCCTGGAGCCAGGCCCTGCCGGCATCGCGGGCCGCGACGATCTGGTCGCCGGCCCCGCGGTGGCCCAGCCGGATCAGCTCGTCAAAGAAATAGAGAAGGAAGACGACCCCGCCGGTCTGCTTGTCGTCTTTCCACGGCGCGGATTCCGGATTGGCATAGCGGCCCCAGGGGGCCTCGCCGGGGCGGAGGTTACGCTTGGCGGCCAGCAGGTCGCCCCAATGCTTGCATGCTTCGAACCAGTCGGCCTTGCCGGTCACCTGGTATGCCTGCAAGAGGCCCAGTCCCACCTCGGCCACGATATCCAACTGGATCATTCCCGACGGATCGCACTGGCCGTAGGCCTTGCCCTTGGTGGGCACGCTGATCAGAAATCCGGGCCAGGGGTGATCGGCGGGCGTGAGGCAGTGATTCAAGAGGGCGTCGCCCTGCCAGGCAAGATGGGCGATCGCCGCCGGATCGCCGCTGTAGCGGTAATAATCCACCAGGCCCGAGAGCACGTAGGCGGCCCGCTGGCCCAGGTCCCCATTATCCCAATCGTTGATGGGCACCGGCGTGATCTTGCCATCGGGAGCGATCGTCCAATGGCCGTTGAAGATATAGTGCGGGGCGGCGCTGGCGGCCTCCGGCGGAGCGACCCAGGGGTAGCGTTTGAGCGTCTCGGCCGCAATCCGAAGGCGGAAGTCGCAGACCCCGTTCTGCCCCTCATACCAGGGCCGGATCACCCCGTGCTTGTCGTGCACGGCCGGGTGGGCGTAGTACCGCTCCTGGACGGTGGCCGCCGTGGCCGCAGCCACGACGCACAGGCAGGCAAAGCCGGCCAGCCCCACGTGACGCAACAACCGCAATTTCATGGCAGGATCTCCTGCGAGGTGTGTGCGCTGGCCGCTCCCGTTCGGTCCATCCGGCTGGAAGCAGCAGCGCCGCGCTGAATGAAACGCCAAACGCCCCTATGGTAACACCGCTCCACCCCTGCCGCGAGAGTGGGGAGCAGGGCGATCGGAGATCGGAGATGGGAGATCGGGGAGCAAGGAGCAAGGAGCAAGGAGCGGGTGGGGGCATGAGTGATTCTTCATGAACTGGATTGAGAACGTGACTTCCACGGGAGGGAATAGGACGAACGGATCCTCGCTTACGCGTCGGGTTTGGATTGAGTGGGGGCTGGTCCTCGCTTACGCGTCGGGTTTGGATTGAACGGGTCGTCGCGGGGTAGTTCTCGATGGCGCGTCGGACTGGTGTTTAGTTATCGGGGTCAATTGAGGGTTTTGGGACGCGTGCGAGTGTGTGTAAAAAAAAGTGTTTCTAGTCAAAGGCAGATTGGCCACCCCGCCAGAGAGGAGGGAGCGAGAGGTTGGGAGAGTGGAGGAGGATGATTGGGCTGAGGCCGCGACAGCAGCGGGAGCTGTGGTACGGTAAGTGGAGTACTTCTTGGGGGCTGTGACGAGTTTGAAGGGGACTCGCGCCGAGGCGCGGGGTGAGATGCGTTGTTCCTATCGCTCAGCGGCCGGCTGAACTCCCCAGGGCCGCCGCAGTCTGGAAAACCTTGGATTCTCGGAAAACCCCCCTCCGTTCCGCGTCGCGTCTGCCACTTCCGTGAGGCACACGAAGTCCAATCCCCATTGTCATCGGTCTTTTTGCGGTTTGATCGTGCCGTAGCGCCCCAACTCTTCGAGGGGAATCGACGGCCATTCGACAGGTAATGTTACCGATGGAAGGTCAGTTGCCAAATCCAGCGGTCTGCGACCGAAGAAGAACTGTTCGGCCTGCGCAAACACCTCGCCATCGTGTTTGCGGTAAAGGATGGTGCGCAACTGGAGGTAGTAATGACCTGCCTCGTGTTTGATTGCGAACGGGATGTTCCGCGTTGTTTCCACGCATTCGTTATCCAGATCGACGTGATTCCAGCCCCAAGGGCACCCCATACCTGGACGCTGAGGGAAAGCAATAGGCAGGTCATCCACTTTGCGCCCAGGACAGCGCCTCGCCACATTCCCGCCCGTGCGGCCTGCAAGCGGGAGGAATATCGGATGGTGGCGGCACTCTGAGATTTTGGCGAACGATATGGATTAGGCATGACGATCACTGGTTGCAGGCGCATTCTTCAACGATGACGTCGCCATCCTTGAATCCCCCATGGAACTCAATGCGAACCGTCTTCATCGCGCGGACCTCGTTCTGTTTTGCGCGCAACTCGCGTGTGGCCCCTGGGACTCGAACCTACGGGTGTGCCGGTAGGATAGAGCCGCGGTGTGTGCGGAGTCAAGTAGCTGATTGAATCCGCCCCAAGGAAGACAAGAGAAAGGGATCATTTGCGCTGATTTCCTTCGCATAACTGCTCTATTCCCTTCGCACCCAAGGCCCAATGTGGTACGGGCTCAGGCGTTTCTACTATTGTCCGAAAACGCTCAGGCAGCCGGGTCGCGGGAACCAACCACCCGCGTGGACGTGATCGGGCATCACCAACAGACCGATCCAGGAACCGTCGCGCCTCGCCAATTGCAGCCACAATACGCCAGGGACGATTCGTTTCGCTCAATCATGATCCAACAATCGCCAGCGTCGGTAGCAGAACATCGCCGATTTGCCGCCGCCTGTCAACCGGTCGATCGCTTACCGTGCGAAACCTCTTGGGCCTGACGGCTCCCCGATAGACAAGCTATCGGGGCCACCGGCGGGAACCAAACGACCTCACCGCAAACGTCAACACGTTAAACGCCTTGGTTTCAACTCGCCCTGTAGCGGAACGCCGGTTACAGCCAAATCTTCCCGCCAGGAGCAAATTCGGGCAGTGCGAGGCATCGCAGTCGTCTGTCCAGAACTGTTTGCCTTGTCAATAATTAGACCTGTCCCGTTTAATTGCCCCTATACCACTGCGGCCGCTTACGCTGTCACCAAACAACCACACCCCAATCTGTCACCCCTAATTCGGGTCGGTCACTGACCTTTTTGAGGCACGCCGCTGGAAATTGGGGGGGCTTTCAGGAGAATTCCCGAAAGACGTGAAAGAACCCCGGGCCACCAGGAGAATGGTACGTGGAGGGAGATCATGGACGAATCGCATACCACACGACAAAGCCTGATCATTCGGCTGGAAGACGGCAACGACAAGCAGGCTTGGTCCGACTTCATCGACCTCTACTCTCCAGTGATCTACGGCTTTGCCCGCCGGCAGGGCCTTCAGGATGCCGACGCAGCCGACATTGTCCAGGAGGTGTTGCGCTCGGTTATCCGATCGATCCCCAAATACGATCGGCAGAAGGGGCGCTTCCGGAACTGGTTGATGGCCGTGGTTCGCAACCGCCTCAATGATTTCTGGGCTTCTCACGGGCGGCAGGCCACCGGCAGCGGCGATACGCGAGTCCAGAACCATCTGGAACAAATCTGTTCACCGGACGACTCTCAGGAAGCGTGGGAGCAGGAATATCAGAAAAGCGCATTCCAGTTGGCTGTCAATCGAATCCGTGACAGTTTTGAGGAATCGACGTGGCAAGCTTTCTGGCGAACCAGCGTGGAGAGTGAGGGGATTCGCGAAGTCGCCCAATCCCTCAACATGTCCCAAGGGGCCGTCTACATCGCACGATCTCGGGTGCTTGCACGACTGAAACAGGAAATCCGGGCTTTCGAAGAATAGTTGTCTTCAGACACGAATCATGCCGCAAGGCAGAGGAGCATTCCCATGGCTGACTCTCAAGATTGTCTGAACGAAGCTCAGTTGAGGGCTTTGCTTGACGGTACGATGCCGGCAGCCGAGTCAGAGGCCGTGGCCGTCCATTTGGAGGGATGCGAGTCGTGCCGACTGAACCTGGACCGCCTCGCCGCGCAAGGCGACACTATCGGCAACCAGGTTGCGGCACTCGGCAATGCATCGATGCGGTCGGAAGCCCTGGACGAAGTCATGGCGCGACTGAAAGACAGAACGGTCGCAGAGACGGCGACTCAAGCAGAATCGCGTGCGGTTCGTCCGTCCTTGGGCTTTCTCGAACCTTCGAAGAATCCTCGCCATCTGGGCAAGCTGGGCGAGTACGAGATTCTGGAGGTCATCGGACGGGGGGGAATGGGAATCGTGTTCAAAGCCCGCGACCAGAAGCTGGAACGGCTCGTGGCCATCAAGGTGCTCAATCCCGAGCTGGCTTCGAGCGGAGCTGCCCGTGCACGATTCCTCCGAGAAGCGCGATCGGCGGCGGCCGTGACGCACGAGCACGTGGTGACGATCCATGCGGTGCATGACACGGCCGACGTGCCGTTCCTGGTCATGGAGTATATCGTTGGCGTGTCACTCGAAGACCGCATCCAGCGGACCGGGCAGATGAAGGTGGAAGAGGTGCTCCGCATCGGGATGCAGGCCGCTTCCGGACTGGCCGCCGCCCACGCGCAAGGTCTGGTCCATCGCGACATCAAGCCGAGCAACATTCTGTTGGAAAACGGCGTTGAGCGTGTCAAGATCACCGATTTTGGCCTGGCGCGTGTCGTTCACGAAGCCCAACTCACGCAAACCAATGCGGTCATGGGCACCCCGCAGTACATGTCGCCGGAGCAGGCGCGTGGCGACGAAGTCGATCATCGGAGCGATTTGTTCAGCCTTGGTTGTGTGCTCTACGCGATGTGTACGGGCCGCTCGCCCTTTCGCGCCGAGACCCCGAGCGGAGCAATGCATCGTGTATGCGAGGACTCGCCACGCCCTATCAAAGAAAGCAATCCTGACGTCCCGGACTGGCTGGCTGAGATTATCGATCACCTGCTGGCGAAGAAACCGGAGGAGCGGTTCCACTCCTCGGCAGAGGCCGCTGAGATACTGGGACGCTACTTGGCGCACGTTCAGCAACCTTCCCAGGCCGCGCTGCCGCCGGGTTTGCCAACTGTGCGCAAGGCGGTGTCGCGCCGGAATTGGCTGAAGGCGGCGTTGGCCGCATCGCTGGCAGCCGTAGTGCTTGTGGTGGGCGGGGTTTGGGTGAACGGGTGGCTGAAGGAGAAGACAGGGCAGAGCGCTCAGGGCGGGGGAGCCGACACGCACGTAAGGGTACCGGAGCCGCCACCACGGTTCTTTCCGGTCGGCATCCAGGCGAAGGCAACTCACTTTCTAGGAGAGGGGACAGATGCACCTAACAACAATTTTTCCGAGCTACGCGAAGGTGACCTCTCGTTCAAGGGCATTCCATTTCAGATTGGCCGTCGTTACATCCAATTGTCCAGCAAATACGTTCCGAATTGTCCTGATGCGGTCCGCGACATCGAGATTGGCCGCAAAGCGACGAAGGTCCATTTCTTGCATGGGACTACGAACTCCTACAATGTGCTCGGACAAGAGATCGCCACATACACGTTTCACTATGACGACGGAACGACCGCATCGATGCCGGTGGTTACCGGGCGGCATTTGCGAGAGTGGCTTTGTGGGCCGAACGACAAACAACGTCTGGCAACACGGGCGGAGATTGCCTGGTCCGGAACAAATCCCGTGGCATCTGAGAAGGGACTGACAATCCTGGCCTACCATTGTTGCTGGAAGAACCCCTATCCGGAGAAGACGATCGCCACCATGGATGTGGCGCGGAGCCATGTCGAAAAGCCGAGTCTATTCTGTCTGGCGATCACATGCGACAGCGATCCCGAGCCGCTGCCTCCAGAACCGGGGTTGCTCTATGTCTCGCTGGGCGAATGGGCGACCAAAGCCTCGTACTCCGTATCAATTCCTGACTCCGAAGAGACGCCTATGCCCATTTATGGGAAAGGAACGCATTATCGCTTGCTGCCGAAGGGTCGGCATCGAGTTGAGATTCGCGCCGACTCGGCGCTTATTCGCAGTGGTACGGTCGAGATAGAGCCAGGCGCTGTGGCGTACCTTTCATTCGACGCTGCTCAGGCAATAATGCCGTTGCCCGGGGCGCAACCCGAGCCGGTTCAGGAACTCATCGGCCAACCCTGGTGCATTCGTGACCTAGCGCTATCGCCCGATGGTACGTTGCTTGCCACAGCGGCCGGCAACGGAACCGTCGTTCTTTGGCGGTTAGAAGATGGAAACTGGAAGAAGGAAGCCGAAATGCCAGAACCGGATCCTCTAGTGCGCGCCATTGCTTTTTCACCGAAGGCTGATTGGCTGGCCGTGGGCTGCGACGACGGTTCGCTGAAGGTTTGGAACGTTGGTTCCGACCGGCAACTGATGACACTGGCGGAAAGCGGCTCAATTATCCATGACGTGGCAGTATCACCGGACGGCACGCTCATTGTGGCCGCCCATGCTAGTGGAGATGTCAGTGTGTGGAACGCACAGTTGCGAGAAAAGGTCAGTAGTATCAAGGCCTGCCAGAAGGAAGGGGTTGTTAGTCTCGCCTTTTCGCCAGACGGCTCACTCCTGGCTACAGGCGGATGGAGTGAGTTTGGGGTGAAGCTGTGGAATGTAGCCTCTTGGGAGTGTATGCAAGTAATGACGGGGCATACAGGTAGTATCCGCGCGATTGCCTTCAGCCCGGATGGCAAGAAAATCGCATCAGCCAGTGGTGACAGCACAGTAAAACTCTGGGATCGCGAATCAGGGCGGATGCTGCGATCGCTGCCAAGCGTTCGATCGCTTCAGGCACTGGCATTCGATCGAACGGGCACCAAGTTGGCCGCAGGCGGGCAGTCTCACACAGTCTGTCTTTGGGATGTGACGAAGGGTACGCTGCTGAACAATTTCCACGCCCATTGGGCGCACATCGAGGCGATAGCTTTCGGGGCCGATGGAGAAACGCTGATCACCTGCGCTGACGACAACACGACGAGAATCTGGTCTCTTGCTGACTTGCCTGAGCCGGTCGAGGTGGAAGCTCACGGCCCCCAACCCCGGGCAACTTTTGTCGTTCACGCAGACTGGTCAATGTGGAGTACGTTTTCGTCGCAGAGGTTGCTGGCTGCAGTAGGTGTGAATCCAAAGAGCTTGCGCGTCTGGAGTCTTGAGGACTTCTCAACGGTAGCTGCTTTCGACGCGAGGCACAATGACAGTGGATACATGTTCCAGGAATGCATGGAGTTTCTGCCCGGCACGACCATGCTTGTTACCTGTCTCAGCGTTGAAGGCACGCCCAAGATCGGTTTGTGGGATACGAAAGGACAACTGAAACGGGTGGTATTTTCTCCTGAGACGATACCTTCCCGCAAGCCGTCCTTCGCTGCGGCGTACATGGCGATCTCGCCAGATGGGAAGAATGCTGCGATTGCATCGAACAACGAGAAAGCCATTAGCCTGATTGATGCTGCAACGCAAAGGACACTGTGGTGTGTTGGTTCACAGCTCGGTCCTTTTCGATCGATTGACTTCGACAAGGCCGGGAAGATCCTGGCCATCGGGACGAAAGATGGGCTGGTGATCCTTCTGGACGCGGCCAGCGGTGAAGAATTGCGGGAACCGCTCGAACAAGGGACGAGATCGGTCAGCGCGATCGTCTTTTCGTCCAAGAACCTGTTGGTTTCCGCTGGTGAAGACAGGACGATCAAGATCTGGGATATGAGCACCTATAGTTTCACCGAGTTGCCGGCTGAACATCTCGAAACGATCCATTCGGTCGACCTGTCGCCCGACGAAAGACTGCTTGCGTCGGCCAGCGGTGTCGACTTCTTTTCTGTAACGCCCAAGGCCGAACAGGGTGAAGTATGCCTCTGGAACTTCCAGGAACGGAAACTGGTGGTTAAGTTTCGTGCCCACTGTGGTTGCGTCAGATCGGCACGCTTCAGCCCGGACGGGAAACTGCTCGTGACGACGGGACGCGATGGGAAGATGCACTTGTGGGATGTGGAAGAGTTACTCAAATACGGCACCGGCAACACGATTTCGGAGTAACAGAACTCAACTCTCAACCCGTCAGACAAACAAGAGACAAATCCGTTTTTGAGACTCGTTGCCATTCTCGGATGGTTCAACGTATGTGCTCGCCGGAAACCGTTGCTCAGAATCTGGAATGAAGGGATTGAAATCAATGTGATAGGAGCGTCGAGTCTCGATGGTGTGCCTCTTGTTCCGACCATGATTCGAGTCGCGTGGCTCATTTGCACGATGCAGGGATTTCGTAAGCTGATCGGCTGGATACCATGGAGCGCTTTTCGCAGTGCCGAAGTCAGCGGTTTGCCGATGGTGCGAATTCTCACTATCGATGCGACAATCGCCTATCCGACTCTTCGCGATAATGGCCGTCTGGTACAAGTTGGAGATCGTGTCGTGTTTCGTGATGCCGACTTCCGAGTCCCACTAGATACGGTCGCCTCGGCGATAAAGAGATATTTCGACAACCCCGAGGCACGTAACGTACTCCCTAGCTTGCGCGACTGACGGGAGTACGCAGCCGCGAACCGGATCACGCGATCGGGCGATTGTGAAATGGTGGCCGAACTGGCGTGCCCGCTGGCCGCGTGGCGCGCCGCTCAGCATGACGGGCGGAAGCCCAGGAAACTGCGGGTGAATTCACCGCCATCGACGGCCAGTTCGCGAAACGCGTCGTTCAGGTGCTGGGCCTCCAGCTCCAACTTGCCGTTGGTGCTGACGGCGTCGAGGGCCGCCCGTCGCATCAATTCGCGGATGAAGGCCCCGCTGACGCCCTCGGTCCGATGCGCCAGGGCCGGCAACGGATCGCCGAGGAGCGTCAGCCCCTGCGCGTAGAGCTCCAACAGTCGTTGACGACAGGCCTCGTCGGGCAGGGCCAATTCCACCGCCTGATCGACACGGCCTGGCCGAGCAGCCAGCGCCGGCTCCAACGCCTCCGGACGGTTCGTGGTTAGAAGGAAAAGCACGTTGCAGTCATCCGCCAGTCCGTCCATGCTGTTGAGCAGGTCGAACAACACCGGCGTGGCACCGCCCGCTTGCTGGCGGTCTCCGGCCACCAGATCGACGTCTTCAATGACCACTACCGATGGCTCGAGGATGCGGGCGAGACTGCACGCTCGGCCAATGAGCCCCAAGTTGCGGCCGGTCACGAGGATGGTGGTTCGCTCGGGCATTTGGCCCACCAGATACATGGTGGTCAGGGTCTTGCCGGTGCCGGGAGGCCCGTACAGAAGGATTCCTCGCCGCAGATGCCGCCCGGCCGCGCGAAGCTGTTCCCCGTGGCGAGAGAACTCCAGAGTCTGCTTCTCGATCCGCTTGAGGAGCGTTTCCGGAAGAATGATTTGATCGCGGCGAACCGGCGGCAATCTGTGGAAGTTGATGAGCACCTCGTCTCCCCACG
>CAYSCH010000194.1:0-1667 GCA_964429355.1 uncultured Planctomycetaceae bacterium
CTGGGCCGGGTCTACTGCAATCGTCTCCCATTGTTGGCTGCCGGCAATGCGATACTGAAGCTTGAATGTCTCCGGCCTGATATTGGTTTCGTCGATCTTCCATTTGGCGATGATCTCGCCTGCTTGTCCCCTTTGGGCGTCGATTGTCAACGAAGGTGCCTGCGTATCAATGATGACTTTCAAACCGGGCGTGTCGATGACGGGTGGACGGAAGTTTCCGGCCCGGTCCCGAGTGCGGACGGCGAACCAATACTGGCCGTCACTCGGTGCGCGGAAGAGAAACTGCTTGGTCGTGGGCGCTACCGATGCCTCGTGCTGCCACGTGCTGCCCCAATCCCGGGAAACATGGAGCTGGATCTCGACTGCTCCCAGGACGGGATGATCGATCTGGTCGATTTCGAAGGGGATCGCAAAATAGGTCTGCCGTGTGGATATTGGATCGGGTGGGGAGCCTGAGTTCTGTCTCGCCACCAATTCAGGCTGAGCACCCGTTGCCGCCACCGCGAGGATTTGTGCGATTGAGAGCAGCCACATCGGCATGCCTCCGTCGGTTTGGTTCGAAGTCGGACAGGCGGCCGCAACCACCTTCGAAATCTGTTCAGCCAACGGACAAGCACAGCGTCGGTCGAAGGGCAAGCGGAACAGGCCGAGAGAATTCTTCGGAAATGAGCCTGTTCTGGAGGGACCAGGATCCCGCAGTACACCGACCTTTGCTGCTGATTCGCGTGACCGGAGGTTCTTACTCTTGTGGGTGGATTGGCGACACTAGGAGCGCACATGCGCGTTGGTCGTATCGGCTGTATCGGACACGGGACTTGAAGTGGAAATGACGAAAAGGAAAGATGGGCAATCTGGTGGTGGTAAAAGCTGAATCGAAGCGAGATATTTCGGTTGGATCGACGCCCTCAGCGTCAGCGGGTAGGTTGATCCTCTGCCAGTCAGCAAGGCACTCTGTGGTCGGGCACTGGCTGAACCGGCATGCGATCTAGTGGTATTGGGCCCGACACTCCACCCACGCACCCCTCGTAGCCTCGAAGGAAACCAGATGACAGACAAGAGCACATGGACGCCTCCCAAGGGCGAGTATGCCGTTCTGGGGATTGCACTCCTGCTGCCCAGCCTGGTGACTTGGCTTTACTTCGTCGCCTTGGCGTCCTCGCCCCCGGTCGCCCAACTGACGGCCAGCGGGATCGGCAAGACCGTTCAGTTTGCCCTGCCGGCGGTGTGGGTCTACTGGATTTGTCGCGAGCGACTCGAGTGGCTCCGTCCCGCACGAGCGGGACTCCTGTCGAACCTGCTGTTTGGCGGAATCGTGGTTGCGGCGATGATGGCCCTCTATCACCTCTGGTTGAAGCCAGGGGGCTACCTGTCGCCCGAGAGTCCCGCTGGCCTGGAGGTGCTCGCCAAGGTGCGAGGGTTCGGCGCTGGAGACCTGGGGCGATACGTGGCTCTCGGCGCCTTCTATTCGTTCATTCATTCCGGCTTGGAGGAGTATTACTGGCGTTGGTTCGTGTTTGGACGGATTCGGAAATTGATCCCGCTGGGCTCGGCGATCGCTTTGTCGAGCGTTGGCTTCATGCTTCACCACGTGATCGTGCTGGGCATCTACTTCAACTGGGCACCTATTCCGGTGGCGGTGTTTTCCGCGTCCGTGGCCGTCGGTGGAG
>CAYSCH010000194.1:1677-17506 GCA_964429355.1 uncultured Planctomycetaceae bacterium
GGTGGAGTGGTCTGGGCCTGGCTGTACCACCGCAGCGGTTCGCTGTTTGGGCCATGGATGGGGCACCTGCTGATCGATGCCGGCATTTTTCTGATCGGATACGATCTGGTGCGAGGGTCCTTTTAGAGGGATTAACAAGACCGTCGATAGTGCACGACCACGCCCGAGGGCCCCCACTCGCTGGTGGACTTGACTTTTCGTATCCTTCTGTGATCGTTCGCTCCCGAGCCCCATTTCCTGACGAGCGCTCCATGCTGAAGTTCAACATTTCCGGCCTTACGATTGCGTTGGCGACCGGGTTGCTCCCGGCCTGCGGTGGAGAACTCTGGTCGAGCGACCCGGCCAGCGTCTCGCCGCCCCCCAACGGCGCCATCGGCCTGGCCAACCGCCAACCCGATTTGGACGTCTCCTCCGGTTTACGCGCTCCTCCGCCTGGGTACGGAATAGTCCCGTTCTTCTGGTGGCTCGGCCATCCGCTGACCCAGGAACGGCTCGTCTGGCAACTTGAACAGATGAAAGGCATGGGTGTCTCCGGCTACCAGATCAACTATGCCCATTCCGACAGCGGCGGCCACAGCTATGGATTGACCTATCCCAGCCGGCCTCCCCTATTCTCCCAAGAGTGGTGGGCGCTAACGGGGTGGTTTATGTCCGAGGCGAAGAAGGAGGGTGCCGGCATCAGTCTGAGCGACTACACCCTTGGATTCGGCCAGGGCTGGTGCGTCGACAAGATCCTTCGCGAGCACCCCGAGGTGACCGGCATGGAACTCCGCATGAACAGCCAGGGGCAGATCAGGCCTGAAAGAGTTGCCTGGTCGCTGAACCCCATGCACCCGCTCTCGGGCAAACTCTACGCGGAAGAGTTCTTTGGCCAGTTTGATCGGCGTTTTCCGGGGGAGAGCGGCAAGGGTCTGAACTTCTTTTTCTCCGACGAATTGGGGTTCGGCGTCGACGGGAGGCTATGGTCTCCCGAGTTCGCCGCAGAATTCCGGCGCCGCAAAGGCTACGACATCACGCCCGAACTGGCGGCGCTGTTCAACGACATCGGGCCCCGCACGCCCAAGATCCGCCTCGACTACAGCGATGTCAAGGTCGCGTTGACCGAGGAGGGTTTTTTCAAGCCGGTCTTCGACTGGCACCAGCAGCGAGGGATGATCATGGGCTGCGACCACGGCGGCCGCGGCAAACGCGTCGACGAGTTTGGTGACTACTTCCGCACCCAGCGGTGGAACCAGGGGCCCGGAGCCGACCAGCCCGGTTTCGGAAAAGACCTGATCAAGGCCAAGGTAGCGGCCTCCATCGCCCACCTCTACCAACGTCCACGAGTCTGGCTGGAGGGGTTCTACGGCAGCGGCTGGGGCACGACCTCCGAGGGGCTCGTCGATGCAACCTTTGCAAACTATGCGATGGGCTTCAACCTGCTCGGTCTGCACGGTATGTACTACTCCACCCACGGCGGCTGGTGGGAGTGGGCGCCACCCGACAACACGTTCCGCATGCCCTACTGGAAACACCTCCGCGGTTTCATGGACTGCCAACAGCGACTGGCGTACCTGCTCAGCCAGGGTGACCACCGCTGCGATGTAGCCATTCTCTATCCCGTCGCGCCGGTCGAAGCCGATCTGGGCGGCAAGGAGGCCGTGCAGGCAGCGTTCGATACGGCAGGGCAGATCTACAGCAACGGCATCGATTTCGACTTCATGGATTTCGAGTCGCTCGACCGTGCCCGCATCATTGGAAGTCAGTTGCACGTTTCCGGCGAAGTCTACCGGGTGCTGGTCCTCCCCGGCATGCGCGCCGTGCGTCATTCGACCCTCATGAAGGCCGTTGAGTTTCACCGCGGCGGCGGCATGGTCCTGGCCGTTGGTGCACTCCCCGAGGCCAGCGATCGCATAGGTTGTGATGACCCCGAGGTGAAGGCCATCGTGAAAGAACTGTTCCCGAACGGCCTGACCACAGATGTCGCCGCCCAAATCCCGCTGCGCGATTACGAGGGCCCAGGCTACATCCTTCACCGCCGCATCGGACCACGCGACGTCTACGCCGTCTACAATGCCCCGCAAGGCGCCGAAGTCTTCTTCCGCGCTGGCGGACACGTCGAACTCTGGGACCCCTGGACCGGCGCAGCCCGCCCGCTTTCCGTCATCTCGCAGGACGAACACGGCACGTGTCTGAAACTTCCCCTTGGCGAGAAGGAAATGCAACTGATGGTCTTCAGTCCGGATGAAAAAGGGGACGGGGGGCAGAAAGAAGAGGGTCCACACTTGCCGGGTTCGAAGGCCGTCTCCGACACAATCTCGCTCGACGGTCCCTGGGAGTTTGAACTGCAGCCAAGCCTCGACAACCGCTTCGGCGACTTCCACTGGCCGCCGACCCCGACGCGGATCGGCGCAGAAGCCAGGCGGCTCAAATACGCCGACGAAACCATGCCCAATCCCGACTGGCAAGATCCGAAGCTCGACGATTCCGCCTGGCAAACGGTGACCTGCGGATTCGGCCCCCGCTTCTGGAAACTCGGTCCTTTGCCGGGTATTGCCGAGGCCGATGCCCTCCTCTCCCAACTTCAGGAGGTCGATCCATCAAAGCCCGTCGAGATTGCCGGCAGTGCCCTTCACTGGCAGCCCTACGAGTTTTCGTGGCGCTTTGGAATCGAGGGCGATTGTGGCCACCAAGGCTATCACGGACTGAAGATTCAGGTAGCCGACCAGTTCATCGGCCTCGGCGCCATCGGCCACGGCCATCCGAGCTGCAACCGAGTCCCGGAGCCCGTCGGAACTCGCTACTATCTCTGGACCACGGTCCACTCGCTGAACGACGGCCCCACGCCGATTTCTCGCGGCGGTCTTCTCCCTGCGGCCGCCTGGCTCAACGGTTCGCCGCTTGACCCCAAGACTTCTTCGGCCGCACTGAAGGCAGGATCCAATCCGCTGCTCCTCCGCTACGACAAGGTCGGTCGTGGCTGGTTCGTCTTCGGCACCGCCGACCGAGGCAGCAGCGACGAAACACTCTTCTCCACCGCCGCCAACTGGATCTGGTGGCCCGGCGAAACCGAGGGCGTGGCCAGTCGCTACTTCCACCGCCAGTTCACCCTGGCGGACGTGCCCAGAGCTTGTCGCATCCGCATCACCTGCGACAATGGCTATGCGCTCTTCGTCAACGGTCGTGAAATCGGCCGTGGCGATTCATGGATGCGAATACAGGAATACGACGCCAAATCCGCACTGCAGAGCGGTACCAACGTTATCGCCGTCGACGCCCGCAACGAAGGTGGCCAGGGCGCGCTCGTCGCCGAGATCTGGCTCCAACAGGCCGACGGCAGCGTGGCCCGAATCGGAACCGATGCCACCTGGCTTTCCGCACCGGCGTTGCCGACCGGCTGGCCCACCTTGGGACTTGCCGACTCGACCTGGATGCCCGCCCGGGTCATTTCGACATTCGATGAGAGCCTGTGGGCGAAGCACGAGCAGGGTCCGCCCCGGCTCGACGCACCCGTGGGCGATCCGACGAACATGCCCTGGAACGCGGACCTCGCCATGCGCTGGTACCGCGACACCACTCGGCTCCCCTTCGATACCCGCCCGGAAGCACGCGAGCCTGCAGGCTGGTATCGCTTCGTATCGCCGCCGGGCCTGCGGAGCCTGGTCATGCCGACGGCGCAACCTGTGCGAACCTGGGTCGACGGAAAGGAGCTTCCGGTCCGCAGCGAGGCCGGGCTGGCGACGGTGCAAGTTTCCCAGCCGTCGCCTCGCCCGGTGGTCGTGGCTCTCCGCGTCGAGCAGCAGCGCGGCGATTACGGGGGCGCAGCCTTCACCGACTTCATCCGCCTCGAGTGCGATGCGGGAGAACTCAGCCCGGGCGACTGGTCGAAAGCGGGCGTTCTTGAAACCTATTCCGGCGGCGCTTGGTATCGCCGGACTGTTCCTCTCACCGCGCAGCAGGCGAGCGGCGTCGTGATGCTCGACCTGGGGCAGGTCGCAGCCTCTGCCGAGGTCCTCGTCAATGGCAAGCCGGCCGGCATCAAGGTTGCCCCACCCTGGCGGCTGGAACTCAGCTCGCTCGTGACAGCAGGCGACAACCGACTCGAGATCCTCGTCTGCAACACTCTTGCCAATCACTATGTCACGATCCCCACCCACTACCGAGGTTCGACGGTCTCGGGGCTGCTGGGGCCGGTCCGGCTGGAGATTACGAGATGAACCAAGGCGTCTTCAACTGCTGGACGAGTAGCAGGCATTTGCCGTCGAATCCGGCAACTACGAACTCTTCGTCGGCGCATCGTCGGCCGATATCCGCGCCACAACCGTGTTTGCCGTGCGATGAACAGTTCTGTTTACTTTGCCGGGGTTACCAGCGACATCGCATCGTACCGTCCGGCGAGAAAGTGAATCACATTGCCGAGCGACGCGAGGGCCATTCGCTGGTTTGCCTCCCGGGTGTTCGAGCTGATATGGGGCGTAATGACCACATTGCCCAGTCGCCGCAGGTCCTTGGCGGGATCGGCCGGAACGTAGGGCTCGTGCTGATAAACGTCCAGTGCGGCCCCGGCGATCCGGCCGGCCGCCAGGGTATCGAACAAGGCCCCTTCCTCGACAATGCTGCCGCGGGCCGTATTGACCAGTAGAGCTGCAGGACGCATCTGTTCGAGCCGTTCAGCATTCACGTAGTTACGGGTCTCGGAAATGGCAGGCAGGTGAATGCTTACCACGTCGGCCTCGCGAAACGCGAGTTCTGCGTCGTTGGTATAGTCCTCCAGTCCCCATCGAGCCAGGATTTCTGATCGCGGCAGGCCCAGGTCTGCCTCCAGACGCTCGACCGAGCGACGTCCGGTCGCCAGCACTCGCATCCCCAATCCAAAATGGGCGATCGCCGCCACCCGCCGGCCGATGCCGCCGCATCCCACGATTCCCAGCAGTTTGCCCCCCAGTTCCATTCCCGTCGCACCGCCAAATGCCCCCGCCCGCAGAGTTCCATCCGCAGATGGCAGATGCCGGGCCAGCGCCCCCATCAGCCAAATGGTGTGTTCCGCCACACTCTGATCGAGAACGCCCGGCGTGTTCGTCACCCAGATTCCGTGTACCAGAGCCTGTTGCTTGTCGATGCTGTCGTGCCCAACGCCGAAACGGGCGATCACAGCCGGTCCTTGTCCCGCCACCGAGGCCAGGGCTTCATACAGCTCCCGGCGATAGGGCTGAACCCCTACGATCACTGCCCGGCACCGGCGAGCGCGAACTGCCACGGCCAGGGCCGCTTCGTCCGCCGCAACGGGCTCCAGCTCCACACCGTCCGCCGACGAGAATACTTCTTCGCCCTTGCGAAATTCGCTCTCTGTAACCAGCACGATGTTCGACATAACCTTCAAGATCTCCCTCAAAGGGCCCAGGCAGAATCATCGATTGTCTGCATGAAACCTCCCAGTGCTATGGGCGTCTCCAGAACCGGAATCGGCTGAACAGGGCCATATACCTCTCGTTGTCAAGCGGACTTCTCTTCTCCCGCAGTCCCGCGGACCGCCAGCATCTGCCGACAGCCTTGCATGATGAACATTGTGTCCAATCCACAGGCGATGAATCGGTATCCTGCATCGATGCGTTGTCGTACCGCATCCGGGTCTAGACGACACCCCGGCTTCATCGCGCCGGAGAGGATTTCTTCGCGCAACGTCCCGTAGACCTGCTGGCCGAGCGTGGTGGCGTTCGGCGGAGCAGTGGCGGATTCCTCGGCAGGGAAACGATAGTTTGGCATGGCAACGCGGCGGAGCCGGGGCATGGATAGAGAAAAACGCCGACAACTGTTCCGGCTGGAGTCCAAGGGCGGTTTTGATATATCATAGTCGTCGAGGCCATGCAAGCAGTCCTGGAATAGCAGGATGCGATGCCCCCGGGATCCCAACGTGGCGCAGAATGGCCGTAATCCGACGAGGGCGCTCCGCCTGATTGCCACCGGCGGTACCATCCGTTCTAATGGACGTCCCTCCTGGCATAATCACGACCGGGTCCCGTTCGCGACAATCGAGGCGGCCGAACGCAACGCTTTCTCGATATGCACATGCACCCGAAAGGAGCCAACTTGTCTCTCCGCAAGCCAGAAACCTTTCGTTGTGCTCAGTGGTTCGTTGTTCTGTCGTTTGCCATCGTATGCCGGGTAGTCGCGCAGGATTCCCGACCCGCGGTGAACCTGCTGTCCAATCCTTCGTTCGAGGAAGAGGCGGGTGACGGCGTCTCAGGCTGGAAGTCGCGTGCGTGGAGCGGAAAGGAAAATGTCCGTTGGAGTGTCTCGTCGCCAGGCCGGACCGGAAAGCAATGTCTGGCCATCGGTTCGGAGAAAGGGGCCGACGCCGCCTGGACGGCCACGGCAAAGATCAAACCCGATACTTTCTACAGGCTCTCCGGATACATCAAAACGAACGACGTCCGGGAGGCCGTCGGCGCACTGCTGAATGTCCAGAACATGCAGGAGGTAAGAACGCCCGCGGTGTCGGGAACCAAGGATTGGACCCGGGTGACAAGTGTTTTCCGGTCCGGCGAGGTCACCGAACTCGAAATCAACTGCCTCTTCGGCGGTTGGGGATCATCGACCGGGCAGGCCTGGTACGATGACGTCACACTGGAGCAGCTCGACGCCCCGCCCGACGACGCGCAGGCGAACGTGACCATCGATACCGGCGCTCCCTCCACGACCTTTAGCCGTATGGTCTTTGGCGGCTTTATCGAACACTTTGATGGACAGGTCTACGGCGGAGTGTTCGAGCCCGGCTCGCCCCTGTCAGACGGTCACGGCTTTCGCAAGGATGTTATCGACGCGATCAAGGAGCTCAGAGTTTCCATCGTGCGGTGGCCGGGAGGATGCTTTGCCAGCGGTTATCACTGGAAGGATGGTGTCGGGCCCAGCCGAAACCGCATTCTGGATCCGGTCTGGGGTGTTGACGACCCCAACACATTTGGCACCGACGAGTTCGTCGAGTGGTGCCGGCTGATCGGCAGCGAGCCCTATATCTGCACGAATGCCGGTAACGGCACGCCCGAAGAGATGCAGGAATGGGTTGAATACTGTAACGGTTCCGAAGGCCGGCATGCCGAGTTGCGTGCAACCGGGCGTCACGACAAGCCGCTCAACGTCCGTTACTGGAGCATCGGCAACGAGAACTGGGGCAGTCACGAAATCGGTGCCAGAATGCCCGAAGATTGGGGACCGCTCGTCGATAGGTCGGCGCATCGGATGCTCTCCGCCGACCCTGAACTCATCCTCTTGGCCGCGGCAACGCCCGATCGAGGCTGGACCCTGCCGCTGCTGAAAGCAGCCGGGGAACACCTCGATTATGTCTGCATCCATCAATACTGGTTGGGCTTCTGGGCGAAGAACGAAATGCCCGACTACCTGACCTGCATCATGTCGTCGGATGGCCCGGAACAGACAATCAGCGATGTCATTAATGTCCTCGCAGAAGCCGGTTGCCGTGGCCGCGTCAAGATCGCCTTCGACGAGTGGAACCTGCGCGGCTGGCATCACCCTGGGTTTCCCCGCAAACAGGTCGGCCGGAACGACGACCCGGCCGTGGCCGAACTGGTTGCCAAACGGGAGGTCAATGCCATTGCCTCGCAGTACTCGATGGCCGACGCACTGTTCTCCGCCTCTTTTCTCAACGCCTGTTTGCGGCACGCTGAAGATGTCGGTATGGCAAACATCGCTCCGCTGGTCAACACCCGCGGACCGATTTACGTCCATCCCAACGGGATTGTCAAACGCACCACGTTTCATACCCTCGCAATGTACGCAAACCGGCTCGAAGGCCGCGTCGGCAAACTCGACCTCGAGGCCGCGACACTCTGGCTCGGCAACCGGTCAGTCCCGGTTATGGATGCCGTCGCCACGGTCAACGAGTCGGGCGATCGGTGGTCGATTGCCCTGGTGAACCGCCATCCTTCGAAAAGTACGGTCTGTACCGTCAAGATGAATGACACGCTTCTGGATGGCCAATACGAGGCGACGATTCTGGCCGGTGATTCACCGGATGCATTCAACGACATTGAACACCCGGACCGCGTCGTGCCCGAGAGAATGGAACTCCAGTTCAAGAAGGGCGTCACCGAACTGCCGCCCCACTCATTGACGATCGTCAACGTACCCTGGAACTGAGCCTGGTCGATTCGACCGCGGCCTATCGTGAGCGCAAAGGAGCTGAATCCATGTGGACTCGAGCGGCATTCATCGTGTCGACAATCCTTGTGTGTCAAACAACTCTTGCTCCGGCAGCGGAAATCGATGCCGTTGCCACACGCCACCTCGTCAGCAGAATCGACGTGAAGGACTTTGGCGCCGAAACACTCAGGATCGGCGACTTGAGCGGCGACGGCGGGCCCGATCTGCTCTTCGTGCAATCCGTGTACGGGACCCGCGAAATCACTTGTCTCACGGCCGCCACCCTTTTCGGCGAAGTCATCTGGCAGAATGGAGATCCCTCCGTGCAAAACGGCCGGATCTACAGCGACCTTCCCGTCCAGATCTATGATTGGGACTCCGACGGGCGCAACGAGGTACTCTACGTCCGTCAGGCCCGATATGCCGAGCCTCCCTATGCGGGCGGGGTACGAGAACACGCGAGCCGCTACGAGGGAAACGCAACGATGGTGATCCTTGACGGGAGAACGGGCAAGGAAAAGAGTGCCCTGACCTTGCCCGCCCCCGCCGCCGACAGCTTTCTCTTCGCCGACCTGACGGGCCGCGGCCGGCGCGAGGATCTCGTGGTGAAGGATCGCTACTGGAACATGTGGGGGGTTGCGCATGGTGGTAACGTGCTCTGGCAGTGGACCGGCTCCACCGGGCATTTTCCGGCCATTGCCGACGTCGACGAAGACGGCAAGGATGAGGTGTTCGTCGGCTTTGCCTTGATCGACGACGACGGCCGGGTCGTCTTCGAAGCCGACCCCAAGGAGTCGCATCAAGACGCCTGCTACATCGTCCGGCCGGCCGACGGAAAGTCCCGCCTCTTGTTCGGAAATGGTGGCATCCATTGCCTGTCCACCGACGGCAGCCAACTCTGGCATCACCCGCTCGGCGAGGCGCAGCACGTCGTGGCCGGCCGGTTCCGGACCGATTCCGACCTGCAGTTTGCCGTTGTTGACCGCACTCCCGTTCCCAGTCACCGTCGAGATGCCAACGCTTGGGCGATTCTGTATCTCTACGACTTGAGCGGTAAGGAGATTTGGCGGCGGCAGCAGGAGCCCGGCGCCTGGTGCATCGCCACGGTTCGCATCAACTGGTTCGGACACAACGCGCCGCACGCGGTCTTTGTCTACGGCCAGGGTGCGGGGCGCCCGGCTGTCATCTACGACGGGGCGGGCGACGTTGTCGACACCTTTCCTATGGTCTACGCCCCCGAGTTGCCTCCCTCCGATCAACCGGCCGACTTCTACGGGCTTTCAGCCGACGTCTGGGGCGACGACCGCGACGAGGTCCTTCTTTTCAACGCCCGCAGTGCCTGCATCTACGCAAATGCCCGCCCGTCGGCAATCCCGAGCCTCTACAATGAAACGCTCTACCCGGGCATGTGAGAACCCCGAGAGTCCGCTCAATGTCGAACTCGACGATGAGGGTGAGGTGCACACTCACACGATCGACCCAGATTACGCCACCGCGGGTCCCGATGAAGTACAGGAGTCCTGAACGTACAAACTCCGATCCTTACGAGTTTGATCGGCGTGGTTTCGTACAGATTAGTGTTTCCCCCAGGATATATTTTTTCGCCGTCTTGACACTTTCACCTCAAATCCGCGTTTCATCCGCGGCTAACAAAAAAACCAATCAGAAGGGCATATCCATGAGCATCACAGCACGAATTCTCGCTGTCTCTTGTGTTTCGGTAGCCATGGTCACTGCAACTCGTGCCGAGGATCAGCTCTACCTCTTCAACCGGGCTCCGCTTGTTGCCAAACCCTATGCCGAACTTCCCCTGGGTGCCATCGAGCCCCAAGGCTGGCTTCGCAACGAGCTGGAGAGAATGGCTGTCGGCATGACCGGCCATCTCGACGAGTGGTACCCGGAGGTCTGCGGACCCCGCAACGCCTGGCTCGGCGGCGACGGCGATACTTGGGAGCGAGGCCCTTACTGGATCGACGGACTCTACCCCCTTGCTCGGATCCTTGACGATGAGTCGCTCCAGAAGAAGGCCCAGCCCTGGATTGAGTGGACTCTCGCCCACCAGCGCGACGATGGCTACATCGGCCCCCTCGAGCTGAAAAACGAGGATCGCACCCAGCCGCCCCCTGCTGGCGCCCAGATCCACAAGCCCGACGACTGGTGGCCTCGCATGGTCATGCTCAAGATCCTCCAGCAGCATTACAACGCCACCAGTGATGAGCGGGTTGTCGAGTGCCTCAGAAAATACTTCCGCTACCAACTGAAAACACTGCCCAACGAACCTCTTGAAGCCCCTCCGGGCGGCAGGGGCGGATCCTGGTGGGCGGCCCAACGGGGCGGCGACAACCTCATGGTTGTTCTCTGGTTCTACAACCTCACCGGCGAGCCGTGCCTCCTCGAACTGGCCGACGTGATCCACAAGCAGACTGTACCCGTCACCGACTGGTTTCTCACCGGCGACCGGACCCGCCGCCGGCTGGACCAGGGCGACTCACTCCATTGCGTGAATCTCGCCCAGATGATCAAGACACCGATCATCCGATATCAGCAGGACCACGACTCCCGTCACCTCGATGCCACTGCCAAGGTCTTCGCCGACGTGCGGGCGTTCCACGGCCAGCCCCACGGGCTCTACGGCGCCGATGAAGGCCTCCACGGCGACTGCCCCGATCGCGGTAGCGAACTCTGCTCGGCCGTCGAGATGATGTTCTCGCTGGAGAAGATGCTCGAG
This sequence comes from uncultured Planctomycetaceae bacterium, assembly GCA_964429355.1. Classification (GTDB taxonomy): domain Bacteria; phylum Planctomycetota; class Planctomycetia; order Pirellulales; family Thermoguttaceae; genus JAAYAY01. The sequence goes on from CAYSCH010000194.1 coordinate 12,542, forward strand.
ATCACGGGTGACACCTCGTTCGCCGATCGCCTCGAGCGAGTGGCTTTCAACACGCTCCCCACCCAATGCCTCGACAATCATCGCGGCCGGCAGTACTTCCAGCAGACCAACCAGGTTCAGTGCACCATCGGCAACCACGATTTCTTCAACGACGAAGAAGACCGGCTCGTCTACGGTCTCCTGCACGGCTACCCCTGCTGCACCTGCAACCTCCACCAGGGCTGGCCAAAATTTACCCAGCACCTCTGGATGGCCAGTGCCGATCGCGGCCTGGCCGCACTGGCCTACGCCCCCACCCGCGTGACCGCCAAAGTGGCCAATGGCACCGAAGTCACTGTCACCGAAGACACCGGTTACCCCTTCTTCGAAACGGTCGCGTTCACGATCGAAACGCCCGGAACGAATCCCGAAACCGTGAATGGAGTCGCCCAAGGGCAAGAGACAACTGGGTCGGCGACGGCTCCGGGATCGGCTCCAAAAACCGTCGAGTTCCCGCTCCACTTGCGGATTCCCGGCTGGTGCACGGACGCGTCGCTCAAGATCAACGGCACACTGCAAGCCGGCAAGCTCGGCAGCGGTTCGATCCACGTCATCCGCCGCACCTGGCAGTCGGGTGATCGCGTCGAACTGACGCTCCCTATGCCCCTTTTCGCCTCCACCTGGTACCACCGCAGCAAGGTGATCGAGCGGGGCCCGCTCATCTTCGCCCTCGATATCCAGGAAGACTGGACTGAGGTCCAAGGCACACTCCCCGAGGGCGCCGCCGCCGATGCCATGCACCGGGGCCATCTTGAATGCCGCCCCGCTTCTCCCTGGAACTACGCCCTCTCCGAGGCCGCCGCCACGAATCCCGGCAGCCATTTCGACCTCAAGGCCTCCGAATCAGTACCGCTCAACCCGTGGACCCGCGAGTCGGTCCCCATCTCCCTGCAAGGCCTCGCAGTGCGTCTCCCCTATTGGACTCTAATCCGTAACTCGGCTGGGAATCCGCCGCTCAGCCCCGTCCAGATGTTGCCGGACATGCAACTGGAAACCATCCGCCTGATCCCCTATGGCGCTACCACCCTCCGCATCACCGAACTCCCCTGGGTCAAGGGCGCTGGGTGGTAAGGGCTTGGGCAGGGAGAAGCCGCACGGAAGATGATTCTCACATCGACGCGGCAAGACTCTCCGTCAAAAAGTACCTCCTAACGCTTGAGGAATAGCCACAAAGAACACAAAGAGGCGCGAATAGACCGGACCTTCTTTCTTTCTTTCTCTCTCTCTCTCTTCTCTTTGTGTGTTTTTGTGTTTTTTGTGGCTATTGACTATTGCCGGCGGCGACCCGCACCCTACGGCTGCGTGGCCTTCGTTTTGCGCTAATCGTTGCCGTCCTTGTTCACTAGGCCGGTCGAGTTCGCTAGAATACTTCTGAACTGACCAGTACCCCGCCCTCGTGGAGGTTTCTCACATGTCTGACCAGAAGAGTTCGAGTCTTTCCCGTCGTACCTTCGTCCGCCAAACCGGCCTCCTGGCCGGCGGAATGCTCTTGGGAGCCAGTGGACGCCCTGCCGTCGCCGAAGAGGCTCCCGCCCCGGTCTCTGGCCCCTTGCCCCTCCGGGTCCTTGGACGCACCGGCGCCAAGGTCACCGCCATGACCCTGGGGACTGCGCCTTGCGGCATGTGTCCTGACATTTCCCCCTCCGAAATCTCCAGAATCGTCAACTACGCAGTCGACCAGGGAATCACCTCGATCGATACCGCTCCCTCCTACGTCCAATCCGAAGAAGGGATCGGTTTGGCCCTGGGCCAGCGGCGCAAGGACGTGTTCTTGGCATCCAAGGTCCTTGCTGACACGATCGAGGAAGCTGAGAATTCGCTGTCCAACTCGCTCCGCCTTCTCAAGACCGACTCGATCGATCTGATCTACTACCACAGTGTCGGTAGTCACGATGTCCCAAAGGCGATGGAGCCCGACGGCGTCTTCTCCTGGCTCGTCAAACAGAAACAGGCCGGCAAGTTCCGCTTCCTGGGGATCTCCGGGCACCACAAGCCGGGCGCGTTCGCCCAATTGATCGAGACGGGTGAGGTCGATGTGTTGCTCACGATCATCAATTTCGTCGATCACCTTACTTACGGATTTGAAGAAAAGGTCTTGCCGCTCGCCCGCGAAAAGAATGTCGGCATCGTGGCCATGAAGGTCTTCGGCGGTGCCAGGAAGAGCGCCGGCTCCTATGCGAATCCCAAGGCCCCTCCAGAACTGGATCTGGAACACCTCGACTTGGCCGTCCGCTACGCCATGAGCGTCCCCGGTGTCAATACGCTCAACCTGGGTGTTCATAACATGGAGCAAGTGCGAAAGAACATCGAAATGGTCCGCAACTGCCGCCCCCTCACAGCCGACGACCAGGCCAAGATCGCTGCCCTCGGCAAACAGCTCGCGTCCGAATGGGGAGAACACCTCGGACCGGTTGTGTAATTCCACAACAGCGTTTAACGCGCAGCCGCAGGAGCCGGCAATAGCCTGATCACCCTCAGGCAAAGTGACGCTACGAGGACGCTATCCAGGTAGAGGAGGTCCGTTGCCGCCGCACGGGAACTCCGACGCCGAGTATCCTCCATGCCCAAATCGAAAGCATATCCAAAGAACGAACTCAAAGTATTCATCGCCAGCCGCGAGGTGACATGCGACGAATGCGGCGAAGAACTCGGCCATCATGCCTGGATCATGCTCTACGGTGAAAAAAAGGCCGCGTGTTTGACGTACGCCGACCTCGACCACCTCGCCTACTTGCCGTCGGGCGACGCTGCCGTGACTCTCCGTGCACGTAAGCACTCCAAGCTCTCCGCAGTCGTCCTCAAATGGAGTCACACCCGCAAACGCTACGAACGGCAGGGAGTACTCGTCGAAGAAGCGGCCCTTGCCCTGGCGGAGGAGGAATGCGAGGCCGACGCCTCGCAGCGAGAGCTGCGGCGTGCCCGCGCAGCCCTCCGCCGGGCCGAACTTGATCAGCAATACATTGAACAGTTCGCGGCCTGTGTTCGTGAAATCTATGCATATTGTCCCGTGGGACGTGAGAAACGAATCGCCGAACACGCATGCCAGAAATACAGCGGTCGAGTCGGCCGCTGTGCCGCGGCAAAGGAACTGGACGAAGAGACCGTTCGACTCGCCGTCGCCGCCCACGCTCGCCATGCCGAAACCGGCTACGACGACCTGCTCCTCCGCGGGGTCGACCGCTTCGACGCCCGCGGTAGGATCGCCGACAAGGTCGCAGGGGTGCTGAGGCGCTGGGAGTTCGGCCACTGAAGACAACTTACCGGTCCCACTCGGCCGACCGCCGCAGCGCGACCGCATCGACCGGGCCTTCGCCGCTGATCAGTCCACAAAGCTCCCGGTCCTTGAGTATGTCCAACAACTTGAGCTTCCGTCCGGCGACAATCGCGTCGCCGGCTACCAGCCGCAGCCCGTGGCTGTAGTCGACGTAGCGGTCCCAATGGCCGACGTACAACGGCTGGATCGGTTCCCCCTCCGGGTAGTGCCAGCCGTAGATCGCCACCTTCCGCGACTTTTCAGCCAGCCGGTTGCTCCAGACGATGTCCTTCTTGATCCCCGAGACCAGCAGGCCGGTTGGTTTGCCTTTGCGTTGCTCTTCGATCAATTGGTGATGCCGGTAAAAAGTCCCGACCGATTCCCGGTCCTCGATGAGAGGTCGCGGGTCGAATCTCAAATCCGCAAAGTCCTGCACCGCATCGGAGATCCTCGCCGTCATCAACGTGCAGCCGAGTGTGTCCGCAATGGCCATGGCCGCTTTGGGAGTAAGGGGAATTCGGAAGAAGTCCTCATCGGTTCCCACGGCCATATAGTCGGGCGTGACGAAACAGATCGCCTCGTGGCGATTCTCCGTGCCGTCGTTGCTCGCCAGCGCCACCGGTTTCAATCGTCTCAAGAACTCGGGGATGTTTCCCCGCTGGATCTCCCGAACAACGGCTGCCTCGCGTTCGTCCAAAGAAAGTCCTGCTATCTGTTGCATGAATTCCGAGCCCGTCGGTGCCCCTTTCGGTCGCTTCGGCAGTTCCAGTTGAACTTCCGGAGCATCCGCCGGAATCTCCGGCAGAGGCTCTATCGGTTCCACAAACGGTTCCGCCTGAACCCAGTCGGTGTACGCCCGCGGTCCCCCGAACTGGCCCCATTTCTCCTCCAGCTCGGTGCCGATCGTCAAACCCTGGAGCAGACCGTTCATCTCGCCCACCAGCGCCGTGTGCAGAATCTTGTTGTCGGGATTGGGGTGCACGAACAGCTCGATCTGCCCGTTTTTCCCTGTCATCTGCCGAAACGGGCCGTGCTGGTTCTCAGCCAGTTCCACGTCGCGGCGGAAACGGGCGAGCATCCGTTCTGTCGCCCGATACGTTCCGCCGTCCGGCCCCACCACGTTCTTGCCGTTCAGCGTGATCTCGCGGTCGTCGTAGGCCACAATCACCAGGCGTCGGGCCGAATCGTCCCCGAGCCAGGCCAGCAGCTTGTCGCCATGCCGCTCCTGGTCGCTGTAGGAGTAGTTCGCATCCAGGAAGACGATCCGCTCAACGGACGCAGGAACCGCATCGAACTCGTTCATATAGCCCCAGATAAACGAACCGCCGCCGCTGTGGCAGGCCAGAACCACGCCGTTCGCAGAACACACCTCGGCCAGCGACACCACCAAGTCGCGGATAATCTTGCCGGCCTGCGGCACGTCGGCCCGGAATGCTGGCCAGCTCAACCTGGGCGCCTGCACAACGGCCAGAACCAGGTCCCGGCTTTTGTCCATCCCTCGTAACCGGCGGACCTGGGCCGCAACATGCTGGATGTCGAAACGCCACTCGCGGTCCGGTGCCGCAGAGCAGCCGAGCGTCTGCTCCACGGAGTTCCCATTCGGTGTCGCATAAACGATCAGCACCCGTCGCGGGGCGGTGGGGCGGCCGCCGGACCGGACGCCGGACGCCCCC
>CAYSCH010000195.1:0-11451 GCA_964429355.1 uncultured Planctomycetaceae bacterium
GAACCGGTGCCCGATTGGCTGGACTACGATCTCTGGCTCGGCCCGGCCCGCTGGTTGCCGTACATGCAAGATGATCTATCTCGGGATCGTCACGAATGAGGAATGGGACCAGTTCGCCGCCAGGTATCCGGACGAAGTCGACGCCCTGCCCAAGAGGCCCTCAAAACCCGGTAGATCGAGGGGCACAGTTCGGAAATACTGAATAAGCGTGCAAAAGTTGCTCGAAGCATAATAGTCTGCATACCACTCGGAAAACTAGCCCAACTTTTGGGCTGGCCGCAGTCACGAAGCCGAAGAGCTGCGACCCCGCTGCGAGTCTTGATTGCCAGTTTGCGACCACCGAACCCGCCCGCCGATTCGCCTGTCCCTACTCCCGTCCCAGCCGATGGGGTATCCTGAAAAGTCTGTTCGACCTCCAAATGGACCCAGTACAGCATGACACGCATGACGACTCACTCCCCGATCCGAACCGAAATCGCCGGTATTCCGGTGATGGACCTTGCCCGCCAGTTTGGCACGCCCGCCTTCGTCTACGACGCCGCCAAGATCGTCGAGCGGCTCGAAGACCTGAAGGCCTTCGACGCTGTCCGCTTCGCCCAGAAGGCGTGCTCCAACCTGGCCATCGTCGATCTGGTTCGCAAAAATGGGGGACTCGTCGACGCTGTCAGTGCCTATGAGGTCCGACGGGCGCTCGCCGCCGGCTACGAGCCCCATGGATCGCCCCCGCCGGTTGTCTACACCGCCGACATCTTCGACGCGGAGTCCCTCGAGCTGGTCGTTGAAAAAAACATCCACGTCAACTGCGGCTCTCCCGACATGATCGACCAGTACGGCAGCCGCGCCCCGGGCCGCGAGATCACCCTCCGCATCAATCCGGGCTTCGGCCACGGCCACAGCCAGAAGACCAACACCGGCGGCGACACCTCAAAGCACGGCATCTGGCACGACCAGCTCCACGACTGCCTCGTCAATGCCGACAACTACGGGCTGAGTATCACCGGGCTCCACATGCACATCGGTTCGGGAAGCGATTTCCAGCACCTCTCCCAGGTCTGCGACGCCATGGAGAAGGCCGCCGTCGAACTGGGCCGCAACCTGAAGACCATCAGCACCGGTGGCGGGCTCCCCACGCCCTACCGCGAAGAAGACGAGCCCATCGACTGCAACCGGTTCTTCCAGCACTGGGACGCTACCCGCAAGCGGCTCGAAAGCCGTTTTGGCCACAAGATCCATCTCGAGGTCGAACCGGGCCGGTACCTGTCGGCCGAGAGCGGCTACCTCATCACCGAGATCCGAGCCGTGAAGAAGCAGGCCGGCAACCTCTACTACCTGGTCGACGCCGGATTCAATAACCTTGCCCGTCCCATCCTCTACGGCGCCTACCACCCGATCTCGATCGCCCCGGCTGACCGCGATACAAGCCGGCCGTTGACCCAGGTAATCGTGGGCGGGCCCCTGTGCGAGTCGGGCGACATCTTCACCCAGGAAGAAGGGGGCTACGTGGCCGCCCGCGCCCTCCCGGTTGCCGCGGTCGGCGATATGCTCGTGATCGAGTGCGCCGGCGCCTACGGCGCGGTGATGGGCAGCAACTACAATTCCAAGCCCATGGCCGCCGAGATCCTCCTCCAGGATGGCCGCGCCCACCTGATCCGTCGCCGCCAGTCCTTTGAAGAGCTGGTGGCGGGCGAAATGATCCCCAGTACGTAGGGTCACACGTCGCAAACCGCGATCGCCTTCCTGAGCGATTCCAGCCGGTCCGCATCGCGATCGGCAGGAGTGTACTCGAAGGCTACGTAGCCCTTGTACCCCGTTTCGGCGATGGCCCGCATGACGGCCGGATAATAGATCTCCTGCGTATCGTCCGGATCGTTGCGTCCCGGGTTGCCCGCCAAGTGGAAGTGGGCAATGTAGTCGATGCTGTCGCGAATCGTACGGATCAGGTCCCCTTCCATGATCTGCATGTGATAGATGTCGTAGAGCAGCTTGAAACGTTCGGAACCCACCATGCGGCAGAGCTCCACGCCCCAGGGGGTGTGATCGCACATGTAGCCCGGGTGGTCCACCTTGCTGTTGAGCAGTTCCATCACCAGCGTCACTCCCTTCTCCTCGCACAGGGGCATGAGCTTCTTGATCCCCTCGGCACAGTTCTTCATGCCGGTGGTGTCGTCCATGCCGTCGCGATTCCCCGAGAGGCAGATCACGCACTTCACTCCCGCTTCGGCTGCCAGCGGAATGACCCGCTCGAAGTCGGCGATCAACTCGGCGTGCAGGTCGGGGCGGTTGAATCCCTTGGCGATCCCCATCCCGGCACCGCTCCCCATCGAGACGGCCATCCCGTGCTTGTGAACCGTGGCCCAGTCCTCCGGCTTCACCAGGTCGAGAGCCTGAATCCCGATCGCCTTGATGGCGGGCAGGAATTCGTCGAGCGGCATGTTGCGCCCGAATCCCTGGGTGACGCCGAACTTGATGTTCCCCTTCAATTCCGCAGCCTGGCTGCGTCGGCCCAGGCCCAGGGTGGCGGCAACGGTTCCAGCAGCGATGGTCTTCAGGACATTACGTCGGGTTGGCATAGTAGCGGCTCCTGGACGACAAAAGTTGGAGGTCGGTATCCGTGGGACGATCGAATTATCCTAGCAGAGAATGAACTACGTTTGGAGGTTCTCCAGCTCCTCCCATCGGGCATAGACCTCCGCCAATTCCCGTTCGACGGCCTTGAGCCGGTCGGTCGCCTCCACGATCGCCGAACGATCCTGCTGGTAGAAGTCGGGGGCCGACATCGCGTCGTGATGCCGCTGTTGCTCCGTCTCCAGGGCCTCGATCCGTTCCGGCAGCTTTTCCAGCTCCAGCTTCTCGTTGTAGGTCAGCCGCCGGCCTTCCGCACGCTTGCGGGGCTTCTCCTGCCTGGACTTCTCGGGCTTTGGCGCCCCGGAAGTTGCCGCCTGCGCCGCCGCACGTTGGATCAGCCAGTCGTCGTAGCCCCCCGCATATTCGTGAACTTGGGCTTGCCCCTCGTAGACCAGCGTGCTGGTGACAACATTGTTCAGAAACTCGCGGTCATGGCTCACCAGCAGCACCGTTCCCGAATAGTCCAGCAGGATTTCTTCGAGCAGGTCGAGCGTCTCCGCGTCCAGATCGTTGGTTGGTTCGTCCAGCACCAGAACGTTGGCCGGTTTGGCGAACAGACGGGCCAGGAGCAGCCGGTTCCGTTCTCCCCCCGAGAGCTGCCAGACACGGCTCTTCGCTCGGTCCGAAGTGAACAGAAAGTCTTCGAGGTAGCCATAGACATGTTTCTTCTTGTCTCCCACGAGCACGTAGTCGCTTCCGTGGGCCAGGTTCTCGACCACCGACTTCTCCAGGTCGAGTTGGGCGTGGAGCTGGTCGAAATAGGCCACCTGCAGCCTGATCCCGTGCCGTACCGTGCCTTCGGTCGGCGCGAGCTGGCCCAGAATCACCCGCAGAAGCGTCGTCTTGCCGACGCCATTGGGGCCGATAATGCCGATGCGGTCTCCGCGCATGATCAGGGTCGAAAGGTTCTGCACGATCGGCCGGTCGCCGTACGAAAACGATACGTTCTTGAGTTGGGCCACCAGCCGCCCGGATCGCTCTGCCTCTTGCACCTGCATCTTCGCGACTCCCGGCCGGTCGCGCCGATCGCTCCGCTGGCGACGCATGTCGACCAGCCGCCGCACCCGTCCCTCGTTCCGAGTTCGACGGGCTTGAATACCCGTGCGAATCCACTTCTCTTCCTGGGCCAGCTTCCTGTCAAACTCGGCCTGTTGGTCCGCCTCCGCGTCAAGAGCGGCTTCCTTCCGCCGGACATACATGTCGTAGTCGCATTGCCACGAGGTCAGGTTCCCCCGGTCGAGATCCAGAATGCGTGTGGCCAGCTTCCGCAGGAAACGCCGATCGTGCGTGACGAATACAAGAGTCTCCACCTGTTTGAGCAGAAACTCCTCGAGCCATTCGATCGTCGCAATATCCAGGTGGTTCGTGGGTTCATCCAGGAGCAGAACGTCCGGATTGCGAACCAGGGCTTTGGCCAGCAGTACCCGCCGCTTCATCCCGGCCGAGAGCGTGGAAACCTCCAGGTCGGCGTCCAGGCTCATCTTCGAAAGCACGGTTTCCACCCGCTGCTGGACTCGCCATCCGTCGGACAACTCCAGTTCGTGACTGATCCGGTCCAACCGCCCGTGGAGGGCCGGGTCGTCACGGGTGGCAAGTTCCGTGCTGATGTGATGAAACTCGGCCAGCAACCTTCCCTGCTGGGCCAGCCCGGCCGCGACCAGGTCGTAAATCGTTCCGGCCAGATTCGCCGGAACCTGCTGATCCACCAGGGCCGTGGTCACCCCCTGGCCCCGGCTTACCTCGCCGCTGTCGGGCGCCAGTTCGCCGTCGAGAAGCCGCATGAGCGTGGTCTTCCCCTCCCCATTACGTCCGATCAAACTGATCCGCTCACCGCGATCCACCGTGAAATTGACGTGATCGAGCAGAAGCGGACCGTTGAATTGAAGGTCGACGTCGCGGAGATGCAAAAGTGGCATGCACGAATCCTGGTGGGGGAACGCTGAGAAGCCCTGACAAAACGTGGGAGTCTCCCACGGACATGGATGTGCACAATCGGCGGTTTTGGCAGCGGCTCTGGAATGAACAGATGGCAGGAACGCGGAATGGATGGAAGGCCTCTTCCCTTTCCTACCATGCAGCCTATGATTTGCCCACTCCTGATCGACAGAATTGCAGCTCAAAGGTCGGCGAAAGTGGAACGATGAACCTCGGCTCGCAACTCTTGGCTCCTCAGGGGGCATCACTCCCGCCGCCATCCGACCTGTTCTCCAATTCGTTCGTTGGCGGCTTGGTCCCGTCGCCCTTCTCCCCCTCGGTTCCTTTTCAATTGGGTACCGAGCCTGGAAGAGGGTATCCAATGTTCCGTATCCTTATTTCAGGGGGTAGCCGAATGTCGTTGGGCGAAACGAGGGCGATTCTCTCGAGCTGCCGTTATACGGCTGAGTCGATGGTCGCCTTCTCCATCAGGCGATCCCCTGCGCGGACGCAATGGCTCGCCATGCGACAATTATGAGCCGATTTGTTGCGACTCCCCCCTGCACGAGGTAGGTTGTGTTTGGTCGTGACATCGATCCAATAGACGCGTACAATCCGGAAAAGATATCTCGTCTCCCTCCCGCAGACCGGGGGGCCGGTTGACGGCGGGCATGGATTGCCCGTCGGCGAGCGGTAGACCGCCAGCGAACCTAGGCAATCAGGAGCCGCAACGAATCACTCGTGTTCGTTGCCACTGAGGCGTCTATGTGGTCAGTGACGGAACCAGGATGACTTGAAACAGAAGGCATAAGAAGTGGCTTCCAATCAAAGCACTCGTCATTCCTCCAGTAACTTCAGAAGCCTGCTGAGCCAGGGAGCCGCGGTGGTTTCCGATTCGGGGGCCGTGTTCGTCAACCAGCAGCCAGTCCAACCGGTGCCGGCTGACGGTCGCTACCCCAACCGCCTGGACCGGGAGTCGTTCTACCCAATCGCCTATCGCTGGATGTATTATTCCCGGCGAATGGACCTGCGGCTCTTCGAGCTCTTTCAGAAGGGCTATGCGAAGGGAACGGTAACAACGGGCATCGGCAACGAAGCGACCTCGGTCGGGATGACGATGCCATTGCGCAGCGGGCAGGACGTGGTGTCGGTCCTGCACCGCGATCTGGCGTCGCACCTGATTCTCGGGGCGGACCCTTACGATCTTTTCTGCCAGTATTTTGCGAATGCCGAGAGTCCGACCCACGCCCGTGAAGGCAACTGTCACCATGGTGACGTCTCCATGCGGCGTTTTCCGATGATCAGCCATTTGGGCAAAATGCTCAGTCTGGTCGTCGGCGGAACATGGTCGGCGCGGCGTAACGGCGAGTCGGTCTTTGGGCTGACGGTGATCGGTGACGGCGGAACCAGCACGGGCGAGTTTCACGAGTCGATCAACATCGCTTCCGTGCTGCGGGTGCCCGTGGTCTTTCTGATCGAAAACAATCACTACGCCTTCTCGACCCCCACCCGTGCCCAGTTTCGCTGCGACCGGTTGTCGGACCGGGCCGCTGGTTACGCGATTGAGGGCCGGACAATCGACGGCACGGATCCCTGGCTCGTGTACTCGACAATCTGCAACTGCCTGGAAGCAATGGCTGACGATCCGGCCCCCTGGATCGTCGAATGCGATACCTTGCGTTTACAGGGACATGCCGCCTACGACAAGGCAGGCTATGTGGACCCGAAACAGATGGAAATCTGGAAACGCCGAGATCCGGTGCCCAAAGCACGGGCTGAATTGGCGGAAGCCTGCGGAATGGACGATTCGAGCATCGTTGCCGTCGAAGAAGAAGTCGATGACCTCATCGAGACGTCGGTCAAACGAGCCCTTGCGGTTGGCCGGCCAAGCTCCACAACTCATCCGCTGGCCGGCTATGCCAAGGGGGGGCCTGCCCGGGTACCGGCCTACCACGCGAAACGCGTGAAAAATGGTGACGCGGTCACACAGGCACTCGACTATATCCTGCAGCACGATTCCCGGGCGGTCTTGCTGGGATTGGATATCGGAGTTTACGGCTCCGCCTTCAAAACCTGCAAGGGATTGATCGAACACCACGGGCCGGATCGCGTCATGGACATGCCCCTTTGCGAATCGGCGGGCATCGGTTTCTGTCTCGGCGCCAGCCAGGTGGGCAGTCGCCCCATTTACGAGTTCCAGTTCTCCGACTTCTCGACCGAAGCCTGTACGCAAGTCGGCTTGAACAGCGGCACGTGGTTCTTCCGATCGGGACAGCCGGCCCCGCTCCTGCTCCGACTGCCCTGTGGCGGCGGGTTGACCATGGGAGCATTCCATTCTGGCGAATTCGAGGGGCTCTGGTCGCGGTTTCCTGGCCTGAAACTCCTCTATCCCGCCACCGCCCAGGAAACGTTCGAGGCCCTTGTCGCCGGATTCCACGATCCCAATCCGTGCCTCGTTTTCGAGCACAAACAACTCTATTGGAGCGTGAGCGGCGACATCGATTTCGACGGAGATCTGACCAAGACCTGGCGCTGCCGGAAGTACTGCCAGGGGGATGAAGTGACGGTTGTGGCCTACGGTGCCATGGTCCATGCCAGCCTGCGGGCCGCCGAACAGACTCGCCGCAGTGTCGAGATCATCAATCCCTTCGTGCTTCACCCCCTCGACATCTCGCCGATCGTCGATTCGGTGCAGAAGACGGGGCGCCTTCTGGTGGTGCAGGAAAGTGGCGAGACCCAGGGCCTGGGCGACCGGATCATCTCCCTCGTCTCCCGAAGATGCCACGATGCCCTGAAAACCCCGCCGCAGCTTGTGGCAGCCCCCGATTTGCCGATCCCCTTTGCCCCCGAATTGGAGGGGCACACTCGGCCCACTTGGGAACGAATTGCCCTGGCAATGGAACAGATCTGCCGCCACGGCAAAACCGGGTGACGGAAAGCGGGCAATGCACTAGAATGCATGGTTTCGATCGCCGAGCCCTGGCGGACACGGTCTGGGAGCCACCTGCTCGATGCGACTGTGACGGACTGATTGAGCGATATCCTGTTGATTCGAGCTGAGTTAATGGCCTCCGACGTCTTTCGTATCTTGTTGCCGCTCCCCGCTCAGGGTGCCGCCGAAACCGAGGCTACCCTCGTCGAGTGGCACGTCACGCCCGGAGATACCTTCAGCAAGGGGCAGGTCCTTGCTCACGTGGACAGTGCGAAATCGGTCTTCGATTTCGAGGCGCCCTGTGAAGGAACGGTGGTCCAGCTCCTGCACCGTGCTGGCGAAGTCGTATCCTATGAAGATGCGGTGATCGAGATCGAGACCGCCGATCCCTCGATGCGCGACTGGATCCCGCCGGCGGCGGTCTCGGCGGAATTGGAAGGGGTCGTTCCTCGCACAGCCGCTGCCGCGGCCTCTGTCGCCGCACCGGGCACTCCCCTCTGCTCGATTATTGGCCTCGGCTCTTATCTTCCCAGCCGCATTGTCGCCAATGCGGAACTTGTGGCGGATTTCCCCAACATCACCGAACAGTACGTTCAGCAAGTCACCGGCGTGCTCCAACGTCACTGGGTTGCCGACGGCGAAAAACCGTCCGATCTGGCCTGCGAGGCCTCGCGAGAAGCGATTCGTAATGCGGGGATTGAGAACGACCAGATCGATGCAGTTGTTCTGGCCACATGGACTCCCGACATGGCCACCCCCTCCACGGCGTGCATTCTCCAGCAACGGCTGGGGCTGCGGCCGGTACCGTCCTTCGACCTGAATGCGGCCTGCTCCGGCTGGCTCTATGCGCTTTCAATGGCTCGCGCCATGATTTGTGCCGGCATGGCAAAATACGTGCTCGCAGTCGGCGTCGATGTCCAGTCCCGAATCCTTGATCGTTCCGACCACACCACCTGTTTCCTGTTTGGCGACGGAGCGGGCGCGGCTGTCGTGGCAGCCGGCACCCAAGGCCACAAGCTCTGCCATACCCTGATCGGCGCCGATTCCAGCGGTCTTCAATTGGCCCGCCGGGAAGAGCCAGGCTATATGGTCTCAACTGAAAACGCGGAATACGACCCCTGGATCCGGATGGATGGCCAAGCCCTGTTCCGGTTTGCCGCCGGGACGTTTGCCTCCTTGATTCGCGATGCGGCTGCGGCCAGCGGCTGGCAGCTCGATGACGTTCGCTGGGTCGTACCCCATCAGGCAAACGCCCGGATTCTCAAAGCGGCAGCCAAACGCTGCGGCGTTCCCTTCGACCGGGTCTTCGTCAACGTGGATCGTGTGGGAAACACCTCCAGCGCAAGTATTCCCGTAGCTCTCACCGAGATGCAGGACCGGATCCAGCCGGGCGACAAACTCATCCTTTGTTCCGTGGGTGCCGGGATCACGACCGGCGTCGTCACCATCGAGTGGTGATCCGCGGATCATTGATTTCTTTTCCAGACCTCAGGATCGATGAACCTTGACGTCGGCTTGGGAAGCTGCGCAAAACTCGCAGTAAATGTCTGTTGGTCCGTCTCACTCGATTCTGATTCACATTCTCCCATCTTGCTCACTCTCCCAGAGGCTTCAGAACCGATTCCAGAACCTGCAGCGATTCGACTCGATCCGCTCGTCGAAAGCATCCGTCCGAATTCCGAGACCGCTTCCTGGTTCGCAGAGCCCTTTGCGTTCCTTCATTGGGAGGACATACCTCCCCCGTCAAGAGGGTATTGACCTGGGTGCCTGGAGGGCGAAAATGAACCAGTCAGTGGGGCCCTACCCGCCAATGGTGGCGTAGTAAGTTACCCAACTTGCCCGGACAATGGTTCAGTAATGAGTGTCCCCTTCTTTCCCATGGTTGCTCGCCGACCAGTTCTGTTCCCGACGGACCCAAGGAGGATCTAACAATGTCGCGCATCTTGTCGCTTTCTCTTGCATTGCTCCTGCCATTGGTGATGGCCGGAGCGGCCTGGGCCGGTCACGGCCACGGTCGAAAAGGCTGCGGGCCCGCCACCTGCAGACCGGCTACTTGTGCGCCCGCCACTTGTGCGCCAGCCGCCTGCGCGCCAACCTGTGTCCAAAAGACGATCTACGTTCCCACGATGGTCATGGAGACTCGCACTGTCGATTGTCTTGAGTACACCTTGGAGCAACGGCAGAAGACTTGCACGGTCTACCGGCAGGTTCCCGAGACCAAGACGATCGAAACGCAATGCACGGTGATGGTTCCCGAGACTCGCACGAAGACCTGCAACTTCACGGTGTGCAAGCCGGTGTGGACGGATGTGGAAAAGCAGTACACGGTGATGGTGCCTCAGCAGGAGACGCGGCAGGGTGTCCGGAAGGTCTGCAAGATGGAAAAGTACACCCAGACCCGTACCGTCTGCAAGGATCAGGGCCACTGGGAAGAGCAGGTTGTCGAGGTTCCGTGCTCCTGCACCAGATATCGCAGTTGCCGGCCCCGGCATGGGTGCTGCGCTCTGAAGCGATGCTCGTCGGACTGCGCCGTGGATGGTTGCGATACCGGTTGCAGTAGCTGCGGCAATACCGTGACCTGCACCAAGAAGGTCTGGGTTCCGAACATCGTGGAAGAGCAGGTTGAAGTCACCTGCTGCAAGCCCGTCCTTGTCGAGGAGCCCTATGAGTATTGCGTCACCGTCTGCCGGCCCGAAACCCGGACGTGCACGGTCAAGGTTTGCGAGTACGTGAAAGAGGAACGATCGCGCGAGGTACAGTACACGGTGTGTGTGCCGCAGCAGAAGACCGTCACTCGCCAGGTGTGCGTCATGCGCTGCGTCCCTGAAGAAAGGGTCGTCAACTACACGGTCCAAGTGCCGCACCGGGTCCAGAAGCAGGTCCAGGTTTGCGTCTGCCGGATGGTGCCCAAGACCGTGCAGGTGCCCTGCTGTCCGCCTCGCCATCGAAGCTGCGCTCGCCCGGCGTGCAGCGCCCCGGTTGGTGGTTGCGGTTGCTGAGCATCCGGCGCGACCGGCGACTCGTGGATGTTCCCCCGGTTTTTTGGACCGCCCCCCGGAGGAACGAGTCGCACAGGCCGGTTTTCGATAATCGGTCGATACTGTCACCTGTACGTGGAATCAGGGCCGGGTCCCCATGGGTCCGGCCCCCTCGTTTTCTTGGGTCCTGCGGACCGTTGACCCTTATTGCCTGCGGCTGGCACGCTCGGCAAAACGCGATTTGCCGGGGTGGCGGTCACACGCCTGACGCCTGCGAAAGTCTTGCGGAGTGAGCCGCCACACCGCCTGCCGCCTCACCTCCTATCGGTTTCTCTCTCAGCCCATTTGATACACCGCCGATTGAGGGTTATGATCGGCTATCGGCTCGATCCGGTGAACCGGCCGGAGGTGAGATGAAAGGAAGTGTCCATGGCGTCTGGCGCGGATCGGTATCGAATCGTTTATTTCGACGACATGGAAGGCGTTGGCTGCCCGTGCGGTATGGCCCGCCGTGCCTTTGCCGACGTGGACGAGTCGCCGGGTACCGTTCACCGGACGGAAATCGTCACCGACGCCAAACCTCACTATCATCGCCGGCTCACTGAGACCTACTACATTCTCCAGTGCAAGGACGATGCCGCCATGGAACTCGACGGCCAGCGGATACCGGTTCGCCAGGGAGCTTGTATCCTGATCCCACCGGGAGTGGTCCACCGGGCCGTCGGCCCCATGACTGTCCTCATCATGGTCGTGCCGAAATTCGACCCCGAGGACGAAGTACTTGTTGAGGACCGGCCGGCCCAGAAGCCCTGATGCACTCCTGACCTCCGGCAGGCATCGGTGCACGCGACCGTGGCCCTTGGCAGTAGTCCAATTGAGGCTCGCCCAACAGATGGCTGTCACAACTCCGTGGTCGCTGTCGCGCTCCACCGTGATGCCCAATCGATGCCTTACCTGCGGAACGATCACAAAACAAAAAACGACTCTTGAGGAACCAACCGT
>CAYSCH010000195.1:11461-11906 GCA_964429355.1 uncultured Planctomycetaceae bacterium
CCGCTTCCCTACGGATTCTGCTTTCAGCCACCGTCATGATGGGTGCCGGAGCTTCCCTCACCGCCTCCGACTCCGAACTCACGCCCGATTGCCCGCAATGGGGAGGTTCGCCCCAGCGCAACAATGTGCCCAACACCGCCGAGCTTCCTGCCTCGTGGAATGTGGGCCAGTTCGATTTCAAGACCGGCGCGTGGAAGAACGATACGGCCGAAAACATTCGCTGGGTCGCAAAACTGGGAAGCGAAAGCTACGGGAGCCCGATCATCGCCGGCGGCAAAGTCTTCTGTGCCACCAATAACGGGGCTGGCTACGTGAAACGCTATCCGGCCGAAGTCGACTTGGGATGCCTGCTGGCTTTCAACCTGACCGACGGCTCGTTCCTCTGGCAGCACTCGGCCGAAAAACTCAAAGCCGGCCGCGACATCGACTGGCCCGACCAGGGGAT
>CAYSCH010000195.1:11916-17314 GCA_964429355.1 uncultured Planctomycetaceae bacterium
ATGATCGAGGGGGAGAAGCTCTGGATCGTGACAAATCGCGCCGAGGTCGTGTGCCTCGATACGGAAGGTTTCCATGACGGCGAAAACGACGGGCCGTACCAATCGGAGGCCTCCGAAGATCGCACTGAATCCGATGTCATCTGGATCTTTGATATGATGGCAAAACTCGGCAGCCGCCAGCACAACATGGCCTGTTGCTCGGTGACCGCGGCCGGCAATCTGCTGCTGGTGGGCACGTCCAACGGTGTGGCCGGCGATGAGGAAACGATCCCCGCCCCGGAAGCCCCCAGCTTCATCGCCTTGGACAAGACAACCGGCGAACTGGTCTGGGCCGATGCATCGCCCGGCGAAAACATCCTCCACGGACAATGGGGCTCGCCGGCCTGCGCCGTGCTCGGGGGTGTGCCGCAGGCAATCTTTCCCGGCGGAGACGGTTGGCTCTACAGTTTCGTCGCCGAGCCCACCGACGACAAGAAGGGCAAGCTCCTCTGGAAGTTCGACTGCAATCCCAAGAATACCGTGTGGGAGGGTGGCGGTCTGGGCGAGCGAAACGGCATCATCGCCACGCCCGTGATCTGGGATGGGCGCGTTTACATTGCCACCGGCGAGGATCCCGAGTCGGGAGAGGGCCAGGGCGATCTGTGGTGTATCGACCCGACCCGACGGGGCGATGTGAGCAGCGAGCTGGTCGTCGATGCGGCTGGCAAGCCTGTCGCCCCGCGGCGTTATCAGGCCGTTGACGAAGATGCAGGCGAGAAGATCATTCCCAACGACAACTCGGCGGCCGTCTGGCACTACCGGGGCAAGGATCTCGACAGCGACGGCAAATTCTCCTTCGAGGAGACCATGCACCGGAGCCTGGGATCGGTGGCCATTCGCGATGGGCTGCTCGTGATCGGCGATTTCTCCGGGCTCGTGCACTGCCTGGATGCCAAAACCGGCGACGTCCACTGGACCCACGATATGCTTGCCACGATGTGGGGCGGCCCGCTTCTGGCCGACGGCAAGATCTACATTGGCGACGAGGACGGCGATATGGCCGTTATCCGCTTGGGCAAGCAGCTCGAAGTAATCGAAGAAGTCAACATGGGCAACTCCGTCTACGGCTCCCCCGTGGCTGTGGGCAGCACGCTCTATATCTCCACGCGAAGCCACCTGTTTGCGATCGGTGTCCCAGAGTAACCCGGGAGATTTGCCCGGACGGCACCGGGCTACTCCAGTGAAAACGTTTTCCCGACGCTGCTCCCCCCTCCGTTCCCCTGGGGCAAGTCAATCATAAACTCTTTCCCCTTGGTCTTCTCTTCACCACGGAAGACCGTCACCCGTACCTTTCCCCCCTCATTCGTCGGATTGGCCACCGTGATCTCCAACTGCCCTTCCCTTTCTCTCGCCAGCAGCACACACGCCGTGTCGACCTGCAGCCCGCAGTCCGGCCGGATCTCGATCCTGCCGGGCTGGTAGAACGCCGCTCCCGTCAGTCCAAGCCCCTCGTGAACGACCGCCTGGATCTTCTCGCTGTTGGCCAGCACCGCCGCAGGAACCTTGGCGGCATACCCAGCCAGCGACTCGTGGTCGATTCCTGGCACCACGAGGTATGCGTAGCTCGCCCCCTGCGGAGTCCCGCCGTGGTCGATCCAGGCGGTCAGCAGGTCCAGCGTGTCATCGTGATCCGGATAGCGAGAGTTGCTCGCATGCCAGCTCCCCGAACTGGTATCGTTCTGAAGCTGAAGTTCCGCCGGCTCCACGAAGACGTAACCGACCGAGTCGTGCCAGAACCACTTCGGTGCCGAACAGCGATGATCGCCCCGTTCCAGACGCCGCATTCCGTCGCTGTCTGCCAGCACCACGTCGCCGTTCAAGTGGCATTGATTCAGCGTCGTAATCACCCGCTCGCCCTCCGGGGCCGTGATCCCCGTCCCGAGGCACACGACCTCATCGTCGAAGAAGAACCAGCTCTTCCTGGCCGTCAGCCCATCGCGCTGGAGCTCGCAGGCGGCCATTCCATAGGTGCCGTCCGACACACCCCCCACGAAACTGGTTGTTCCCATCCGCCGGGGTGAACCTTTCAGCTCGGGTTTCAGCCGCACGGTCGTGCCCGGAATCTTCTGCCAATCCCAGACGCCAAAGATGTCGTGATACTCGGCGCCGCTCTGCATGACGACAAAACAGCCGTCGGCCAGATGGTGGCTCAACAATCCCTCGCTATTGGCCGGTCCGTCGGTACTGGCAAGCCGGGTCGAATGCATTCGGGCAGAGGCGTAGTATTTGGGCCGGTGGTGGGTCATCAGGTCGGCTCGCCAGAAATGGCGGTTGCCCACCAGCGGCGGCACGTCCGTACGCCCCTCGGCGCGAGCCGCCAACGCGCGGAACTCTTCTTCCCGACCAGTCTTCAATCGGAGCATGTATCCGGCGCCGGCAGCCAGATGGCTTGCCGACTGGCCTTTCCGCGTGATCTCGCGTCCCTCCGCCCCGAAGTCGGTTGCCCTCCCGCGAGTCATCCACTGGGTCCCGTCCAGAATCAAACGGGCAAGAAGGTCGATCTTTTCCTCGGGAAAGGCCAGCGCCGTTCCGTCGAGCAGGACCGCAGTCCGGGAACAGTCCAGCAGAAACGCCGCCCCGTAACCGTGGCTGTAAAGGCACGGGCCGTGCTGGTGGAAACTGTAGTCCGGCTGGATCCCCTCGTCCAATCCGATGCGAATCTCGTCGGCGATTCGCCCGTAAGCCTTCGCCACCAACTCCGTATCACCCTCGAGCAGCCCGCGGCCGGCCGTGATCTCGGCAACCCAGACGAGATTCTGCCCCGTCATGCCGATCTTGGCTCGCCGGAGGATCGTCAGCCCCGCCTCCCGCTGCGAGTCGGAAAGGTCGGCGTCCAGCAGCAACAGGACGGGGAGCAGCGAACCAGGCGCTCCGATCTCGTTCCACCACCAGTTGGGATTCTGCGGATCCAGCCGCAACCACGCATCGAGCCCCCTCTTCGCCGCCGCGAGCACCTTGGCATCGCCCTCCAGGGCGCTTCCCGGCGCCCGGTACGCCCGAGCCAGCGATTCCACCCGGCTCAGATGCGCCGGCGTCGACCAGGCCGATCGGCTTACATCACCATAGTCGATGTCGGTCCAGGTACCGTCCCCTTTCATCGAGTCGCTCCACTTCTCCGCCGACCTGGCATCGCCGGCCGCCAGCAGCGGCGAGATCACCCGCTCCCGAATCGTCTGGAGATCGTCGGCAAAGGAGGCCTGCGGAACAGCCGACACTACGGAAGATAGAAAAACGCCGGCCAGAGCAATCGATCGGAGGGTGGCCATAAGGCAGGATCCTGGGAGGGTGGTGCGGGAGGGAGAATGGTGCCGCGTGCCATTCTAATCGATCCCCGATGGCTTTTCCTCCTTGAAGACCGCAGTTTTCCAAGAGCCTTCTGCACTTTCGCTCGTCAACCCGCGACTGCAGAAAAGAAACCCGACCAAGTCGGATTTCGGAAGGAAAGTCCCTTGCGGGAGAGTCCATTTCACACGCTTGCGACGAAGTGACCCCGCCATGGAACAAGGTCGCCCATTCCCATCTCCGCGGTTGCCCCTCAGCGCGGGCGGCCCTGGAGGGATTGGGCCAGCTCGACGAGCTTGACAAACTCGCTGCGATAGCCGTGGGGGTCATTTCCCTTGCCGGAGTGGGCCAGCTCGAGGACCAGTTTGTGGCTGCTCTCACCCTGATGTTCGGAGTTCCGCAGCAGCATGCCGAAGCAGGCCACGGCGGCGGCAAACCGGAAATCGCCCGTCGCTCCGTCCAGCGACATACCGGTATCGCTGACGGGGAACGAGATTTCCTCCGACGCATCGGCGTCCGGCTGTTTGTAGCGGAGCCGCAGGGTGAGCAGTTCGCCGCTGGCTGCCGCTTCGGTCGGCTCGCCCGACTGCTGGTACTTCGACGGTTCGACCTGCGGCAATTGAACCTCCTGCCCGGCGGGGATCAGCTCGTAGAGGGCCGTGACGGTATGCCCCGCCCCGATCTCGCCCGCGTCCTTGGTATCGTCGCGGAAGTCTTCGTCGCGTAGCAGGCGATTCTCGTAGCCGATCAGCCGGTAGGCCCCGACCTGGGCAGGATTGAAGTCGACCTGGATCTTGACGTCCTTGGCGATGGTCACGAGCGTGCCGGTAAGCTGCTCGACAAGCACCTTGCGGGCTTCGTGAATCGTGTCGACGTAGGCATAGTTGCCGTTGCCCTTGTCGGCCAGTTTCTCCAGCGTGGAGTCTTTGTAGTTGCCCATGCCGAAGCCGAGACAGGTCAGGAACACGCCTTCCTTGGCCTTCTGCTCGATCAGGCGGATCAGGTCGCCCTGGTTGGTAATGCCCACGTTGAAATCGCCGTCGGTGCAGAGGATCACCCGATTGATGCTTTGGGCGTTGAAGTTTTCCTGGGCAATTCGGTAAGCGAGCTGAATTCCCTCGCTGCCGGCAGTGGTGCCGCCCGCCTGGAGCCGATCCATGGCCGCCAGGATCGCCTCGCGCTCTTCGCACGATGTGGGCGGGAGGACCACGCCCGCCGCGCCGGCATACACCACGATCGACACGCGGTCGCGATCCGAGAGGTTCCGGACCAGCATTGCCATGGCCGATTTCAACAAGGGGAGCTTGTTGGGCTCGTCCATCGAACCGGACACGTCCAGCAGGAAGACCAGGTTCGCCTCGGCTCGCTGCTCGTTCTGGATCTCTCGCCCCTTCAGCCCGATGCGGGCCAGCCGGTGCTGGGGATTCCACGGGCAGGCGGCCACTTCCAGGTGGGCGGAAAAAGGCTTATCGTCGGCGGGCGGCGGATAGTCGTAGGCAAAGTAGTTCACGAGTTCCTCGATCCGCACGGCGTCTGGCGGCGGTAACCGGCCGCTGTCCAGGAACCGCCGCATGTTGGAGTAAGAGGCCGTGTCGACGTCGATCGAGAAGGTCGAGAAAGGATGCTCACGGGCCAGAAGGAACGGGTTCTCGTAGATCCGGTCGTAGGCCTCGGTATTGAACTGGGGCTGAGAGCCCACGATTTCGATGGGAAGCAACCCTTCTGCGTCCGCCTCTGCCACGGCACTGGCGGCAGGGGGCAACGACTGCCAGGACTGAGACTGATTTGCCTCCTGGCTGCAGCCGCCTGCCGCCACGCACCCAGCCAGCACCGCTATCAGGGACCATCTCATGGTAGACCTCGATCGTCAAGAATGGGTTCTGGAGCCGAGAACGGCGCCGGGGCACCCATGGTGACGAGCGCAGGGCCATGCACCGTTCGGAAAAGACGCGATCGTTTCCCCTCGTAACAGTAGATGCGGCGAAGAGGAGAATTATTCCCGGATGGTGAAAAACGGCGGATTCAGAATACCGTTCTTTTTCAGTCTACATGGTCTGCCACTCGGACCAGTTGCTTG
>CAYSCH010000196.1:0-17312 GCA_964429355.1 uncultured Planctomycetaceae bacterium
AACATGAGCCTCTCCCTCCTCGTTCCACTGGGCGCACGCCGCGTCCAACAGCGCCCCGCAATTTGGGCACTGGAACGGCTTTCCGGGATCGACGAATTCATCCCAAATAAGAAAGCTCCATAAATCCATCGCCCCTCGCCTCAATTGCCTCCGCTGACATGTCAGCCTTTTCTTGTCAGTTTCACCCGTGGGCTCTCTCGCTCACCGTAGAGTCTCGCCATTTGCCCTAATTCATCACGCAGATCCTCTCGCAGGCTTTCCGGCTCCAGCACTTCGGCATGCTGGCCGAAGCTCAGAATCCAGCGTTTGATCTCTTCGGTGTGGCCCAGGTCGAACGTGGCCAGCAGGCAGCCGTCCTTCTGCGGCGAGAGCTTCTGGCTCTCGTGCCAGGTCGATTCCTGAACATAACGGGCTACTCGCGAGGAGAATTGGATCCTCACACGGACCTCGCCATTGCCATGAAAGACGCCAAACGACTTGGCCAGGTGCTCGTGGAGATCGAAGTCCTCGGGTTGTGGAAAGCGGAACTCCTCCAAGTGCGACTCCTCGATCCGGTCGACCTTCCAGTGGCGAATCTCCTGGTGATCCGGCGACCAGCCGATCAGGTAGAGCGAGCCCCGGTGGTAGGCGATGCCATAGGGGTAGACGTCATAAGTAACGGGCTCTGTCGCCCTGAGCGACTGATAGGCGATGAAGACCACCCGCCGTTCCTCGATGCCCTGCATGAGGACATCGATCATCTCAGCCTTCTTCGAGTAGTCGCTCGCGCCGACCATGGTCTGGTGGAACATGTGGCCGAACCGCTCGATGTGCCGGAGGGCCTCGGCGCCCAGCGAGGCACGAATCTTTTTGAAGGCGCTCTGGGCTGCCTGCCAGAAGAGAGTCCCAGCCAACGGCTCCAAGAAATGCCGCCCCAGGTAGAGCGCTATTGCCTCGTCGAAGGCGAAGCTGAGGCCCGGCTGGTTTTTCGCCGGGTCGACCCGCCATTTCTTCTTCCCGTATTCGCCGACGGTTTCTTCCAGCGGAAATCCCGCGCGGCGAAACGTTTCCAGATCGCGGCGAATCGTCTTTTCGCTGACCTTCATCTCCTCGCAGAGTTCCTTGACGGTCGCCCCATAGTGCCGGGCACAGAGGGTCCTGAGTAGAATCCATTGGCGGACCAGGGGCTGTTCCTCGGGCATGACGACCTCCCTTCGCTTCAGATGGGCTCGGGCGATGGCCCTAGCATAGTCGGAATCACTTTGGCTGCAAACATTTGGGTACATCGCTGGGCTCCCCTCATGGGGCATTCTGGATAGCCGCAAGGTGGCAGAATTGATGAGGATGGAGAATGGACCGTCCGCAATCTGACCGTGAACCCGCTACCTCCCCTTTCCGTTCCGCCGTCCCAGAATAGCCCGTCGCCTGGTCAGATCCTGGCCAGCCCCCCTAAAGAATTTTGAAAGCCGTGGTGTGCTGCGAGGGATGTGAACTGTACACCCGCGTCGGTTGAGCCTCGAAAGAATTGTCGGCGGCGCCTTCGTCGTTCCCTGCGCGGGGGCCACGCGAGCGTCCTGCTTGTGGTCAGGGACGCCTCGGCCGGCCGGGGTCGGAGAACATGTGCAAACGGGTATGGGGGCTCCCCAGGAACTTGGGAAGCTCTGTCGTCTCCACGGAAGAAATCCCGGCAGGGGATACCGGGTGACCAACCCCAGGCTCGACATCCGGCAGTCGGCGGCGTCGGGAGAGACGAAATAGGCCGATTGCTCCTGTGGTACCGCCAAGCGAAGGCAACGAAGTGTGGCGGGATGGACGGCAGGGTGTCA
The DNA here is from genome assembly GCA_964429355.1 of uncultured Planctomycetaceae bacterium. Taxonomy (GTDB): domain Bacteria; phylum Planctomycetota; class Planctomycetia; order Pirellulales; family Thermoguttaceae; genus JAAYAY01. Next base: position 1,806 of record CAYSCH010000196.1, read on the forward strand.
TATTGCCTTGATAGTACCGAGGAAGCAGGGGAACGAGTACCCGCGAGGACCCTGTGGAGGGAGGCGAGGCATTGGGACATGGACTCGTTGTTGGGAAATATGTCGAATGCATGGAAATTCGGAAAGCATATTAACGTTGGCTGCAACGGATAGGAACTACTGGGCAAATTCACCATCCCGGGCTTCGCCGTGTATGGGTCCGTATTACCGTGCCAGTACTTTGAGACTGTTGTTACCGCTTGACTGGTTAAGTTCTGGGAGTAAGAATGGCACCCAAAAGATGGGTATTGTCGAACTAGCCGAAATGGCTGCTTCCGAATGGCCAGGCTCTGCAAATTTTCTAGACGGAGGTGAGGAGCCAGAAAGGATGCAGCCTTACCGCGTTTCACAGATTACGATCCCGGGGGGCAGAAATGGTTGAACGCGTGCGGTGCCCGAATCCCGCGTGCGGAGAGTTCTCTGCTGTCGATTCGGCCGATCCGGAAGGAACGTTGGTTTGCCAACACTGCGGCCAGCCTCTTCCAAGAGCGGTAATGGGCTCTGACGACGCGGCGAAATCCGAAACGGGCATTGCGGATAGTACCGAAGGGGCATTCGCTCCGAGATCGGAAGACGCGCCGTCCTCGGAAGCACTCGGCACTCTGCCGCAACGTATCGGTCGGTTCGAGATTCGTAAACGGCTCGGCTCCGGCGGTTTCGGGACGGTCTACCTCGCCCACGATCCGGTTCTCGATCGCGACGTGGCCCTGAAGGTGCCCCAACCTGCCGTGCTGGAGAATCCCAGGGCCAGGGAGCGTTTCCTTCGTGAACCCAAGGCGGCTGCCCAACTCCAGCATCCCAACATCGTGCCCGTCTTCGATACCGGCACGGACGGCGAGCATCACTACATTGCCGCGGCCTTTATTGAAGGCAAGACGCTCCAGGAAACGATCGCACAAGAGAAACCCGGTTTTCGCCGCATTGCCGAGGTTGTTCGCGCTCTGGCAAGTGCTCTAGATTATGCTCACTCCAAAGGCATCGTTCATCGCGACGTCAAGCCGGCCAATGTGATGGTCAATAACGCAGGCCAGCCCATGCTGATGGATTTCGGCCTCGCTCATCTTCAGGAATCAGAAGATCAACTCACACGCGACGGTGCCGTCATGGGCACCCCGGCGTATATGGCCCCCGAGCAGGCCGACCGTGGGCGAGGCGAAGTCGGGCCCACAAGCGACCAATATGCATTGGGTGTGGTGCTCTATCACCTCCTCTGTGGTGAACCGCCCTTTAGCGGGCCTCCGAGCGTTGTGCTGTTCAACGTGCTCAACCAGGAACCGAAAGCACCGCGGGCGCAGGACAAGTCGGTCCCGAAGGACCTGGAGACCATCTGCCTCAAGGCGATGGCCAAGGAGGCCGATGCTCGGTACACCCACTGCTCGGCCATGGCAGAGGACCTTCGGCGTTGGCTGGAAGACCGGCCAATAATTGCACGGCGGGTCGGCCCTGTTGAACGCTTCGGCCGTTGGTGCCGACGTAAGCCGGTGCTGGCCTCCGCAACGATGGCAGCATTCCTGCTCTTTGCAGTGTCGTCGGTGCTTTCCGGTCTCTCGTGGCGGGCAACCGAGGCGAAAGCGGCAGCCCAAAGGCAGTTGCACGTTGCGGAATTGAAACAAACGGAGGTTGAACGGGAGTTAGAGGTACGGAGCGAGGACGTCGCGGTTGCCGAAGCGCGACTGGCCGGAGCCAAAACGGCTCAGGAACGCGTACTGGCTGAACAAGCCCTGGCGGAAGCCAGACGGCTCTATGAAGAATCGCGAGTGAAGCGGCTTGGCGAGACCAGTAGAACCGTAAGTCAGACCCAGGAGACGCTGTCGGCCAACGTCGAGAAGTCCGAGGCCGAACTGGAACTCGAACGGCGGTTGAAAGATCCCAAGGTTCCAGACATCAAGCCGTCCCTTCCCCGCAAGACGCCCGGCGAGCCGCTTAGCCCCTACGCTCTGGTCACACGTCCTGCCAAGATCGACGGGATCGATTCCTGGACGATTGAGACCAAGCCGATCCGTAGCGGGGAGCAAGTGTATTTCAGCCCTGACAGCAAGTACCTGGCCTCCAGATCGCTCGACCATTCCGTTCGCATTTGGGACGTATCGACACGCCAGCTTCGACACATTCTTCTGTCTGCCGACGGGATCGAATCAAATCAACTCGCATGGGCCCCCGACAGCCAGCATCTGGCAGTTGCATCGGGAAACCGGATTGCCGTCTGGCAACTTTCGGATACACCGAAACAGCTCCTTTCGTTCGAAGCTCCCAGCCAGTATCTCGATTGGAGCCCCGACGGCAGCCGGCTGGCGATCGGCGGCAGGATCTTCGACCTGGAGCAAAGCGATTGGGACGCGACTTTCGATACGGGCTACCTGACGGCAGTCGCCTGGTCGCCCGATGCGCGGAAGGTGGCGGTGTCGAGCGACGGTGTCATTCGGATATGGGTGGCTAACACCGAAACGCCAGCCACTGAACTTTCGAGTCACGGTTCGAGGAACCTAAGTCAACTCCAATGGTCACCTGACGGCAAGTACATTGCTTTCTGTTCTTCCGATGAAGTTCTCATTCTTCTTGAAGAAACGGGTGAGGTCGTAGCGAAATCGCCCGATGTTCACGAAATCTCTCATTGGTCACACGATTCACGCTGGCTCTTCTGCCGTTTTCACGAGCAAAGTTTCCTTTGGAATGTACTTTCCGAGGAGAAATGTCGCGTTGATTCTCACAGCTTGAGCGTCTGGGCTCCGAACGAACGCTGGTTCGCGCGCGGCGACCTGTCGCTCTACGATTCGTCGACACAAGAGGAGTTCGGCAGAAGCACCTACTGGAGCGACCATTGGTACGATCACATCACAATCTCGCCCGACGGCCTACGCATCGCGGTTCCCGTAATGAGCAGCTACGATCTTCCGGAAGTTCGCATCACCTCGCTTCCAGCCCTCGATGCCCCGGTTAGCGCACCCTTACCGTGGCGTCCTGGCGTCACGACGTGGGCACGTAGCGGGAACTCTCTTGTGGTCGTGGCTCATGAATCGCAAAACGCACGGATCGTCGATGGGGCGACACTGAAGACGAACGACCTGGCCTGGGAATCGGGGCCAACGAGCGTGAAATGGGCTGCTTTCTCCCCCGACGGCAAGCAGCTTCTCCTGTCAGGGGAAGATGCAGCGATCCTCATCGACGTTGCCAAGGGCAAGATTGATCGAGAAATCACTTCTGCCGGCCCCGTCGCCTGGTCTGGCGACGGAAGCAGACTGCTCGTCGGCGGGCGGGTCTTCAGCCCTGGCGGGCAGGTTGAGCTCATAGAGCTCAACCTGCCACCTGACATGAAACCGAGCGACTGGGGCCTTTGTTGCCCCGCATGGGCACAGGACAGAACCCGCCTCGCGCTGGTTGCCTCCAACCGCATTTTTGTGTTTGACGCCGAGACCGGTGCGAAGCTCTCCGATTGGGATGCTGACGCTTGTTCGCTCTGGTGGTCGCCCAAGGGGACTCGACTCTTCGCCGTGGAAGTACATTCACTCGTGCAAATCGATCTTGTCAACAATGAAAAGCGCCCTCTGGATCAGCCAATCCGAATTTCGCACGCCGCCATTCACCCAAGCGGCCGCTTCGCTGTCACTCGCACCGTAGCCAACACGATTGAACTGCTCACCCTTGAAACGGCTGAGCCGATCGCGAAGTGGCTGGCCGTCGACTCGAACAATAGCAACATGATCATCACCCCCAACGGCCATTGGCGAGGTTCCCCGCAGATGGCCGACCAGATCGTTTACGTTGTGGAGACGGCCGACGGTCAAGAGACTCTGACACCGGCCCAGATGACGGAGAAGCATGGTTGGACAAACGACCCTTCGCAGGCCGTCATCCAGTGGTCGGAGGCGGTTCAAGAGATCAAGAAGGCAGCAGACGAATGAAAATCCAGGTTCACTGCACCAATCCGTCTTGCGGGGCGATCCTGTCAGCCGACGATTCCAAGGTCGGCAAGCGTGTCAAATGCCCAGAGTGTGGGCATGCAATCACGATCGGCGCCGGAGACAGAAGTGAGACGCCTGTACCACTTGAAACCCGGCCCATTAAGGCCAGGGCACCGGGGAAAGAGCAAGCCGCCCCGCTCCCCAAGCAGATTGGCCGCTTTGAGATCCGCAAGCGACTTGGCTCCGGCGGCTTCGGCACGGTCTACCTCGCCCACGATCCGGTTCTCGATCGCGACGTGGCCCTCAAGGTCCCCCAGTCGTCCGTGCTGGAGAACCCCGGGGCCAAGGAGCGATTTCTCCGCGAGCCCAAGGCCGCTGCCCAACTCCAGCATCCCAACATCGTGCCTATCTTCGACACGGGTACCGACGGCGAGCACCATTACATCGCCTCAGCATTCATTGAAGGGAAGACGCTTCAAGAGACGATCGCCCTGGATAGACTCGACTTCCGCCACAGCGCGGAGCTCGTGCGCAAGCTTGCCGGTGCCCTCGACTATGCCCATTCCAAGGGCGTTGTCCACCGCGACGTCAAGCCGGCCAATGTGATGGTCGACAACTCGGGCCAGCCCATGCTTATGGACTTCGGTCTGGCTCACTTGCAGGAATCCGAAGATCAACTCACCCGTGACGGCGCCGTGATGGGCACCCCGGCCTATATGGCCCCCGAGCAAGCCGATCGCGGGCGAGGGGAAGTTGGTCCGGCCAGTGATCAATACGCGCTGGGTGTCGTGCTCTATCATCTCCTCTGTGGTGAGCCGCCCTTCAGCGGTCCGCCGAGCGTCGTGCTGTTCAACGTGCTCAATCAAGAGCCCAAGGGACCGCGGGTTCACAATTCTGCAATCCCGAAGGATCTAGAGACGGTGTGCCTGAAGGCGATGGCCAAGGAGCCAGAGGCACGCTATCGAGACTGTGCTGCCCTAGCAGACGACCTGCACCTGTGGCTCAACGACGAGCCAATCCGGGCGAGGCGCATGGGGCCAGCAGTGCGATTTGGTCGCTGGTGCAGGAAGAATCCGGCCCTTGCCTCCTCGACGTTGCTGGCCTTCGCTTTTCTGGCAGCCTCGACAGTCCTTTTCGCCTTTTATTCACGAACGGCCGAAGCACGGGCCGTAGCCGAGCAGAAACGCTATGAAATCGAGCTTCGGCAGTGCAATGTGCAAGCCGAGTTGGCCTTACGTCAGGCCGATTATGTGGCGGCAATCAAAAGACTATCGACGGCCAAGACCGTGCTTGAACGCGAACAGGCAAAATCGCTTGCTGAAGAGACACTGCAGAGGGACCACGCATCGAAGGCTATTCTGCTCCAAGAAGAGTTAGCCTTGGCAGAACAGCGTGGAGCGAAGTTGAGTGCTCGCCTTGCGGCGATTAAGAAGGAACTCGAAGCCGACTGGTATCAGGAACCCACCATTCCCGGTCGGGCGACTGCGAACATGAGGCATCGCGTTGGTGTCGGAGAACGACTTAACAATTATGCAATAGTCCGTCGCCCATCACCCATTCCTGGAGTTCGGTCCTGGACGATCGAAATGACCCCAAGTCGAGGTGCGATCACATCTTGCGAGTTCTCTCCGAATCAACAGTACATGGCTGTCGGTAGCCGTGATGGCGTTATGCGTATCTGGCAGGTCAGTCCCTTGCAGTTGCGATATGTTATTGCTCCCCTGACCTCGGAATTCGCGAGCCTTGAACATCCTCCGGTCTGGTCTCCGTGCGGGAATTACCTTGCTTTCCTTCTCGGTCATCAGATCCATGTCTGGGATGTTCATGAATGTCGAGAAATACTGACTGCCAGGGCACAATCCTCTGCAGGTTTCTTGTCGTGGAGCTCTTGCGGACGCTGGATCGCCGACGGGAGTGCCCTTTACGACGTGAAAACACAGGAATGGAGTCCGTCTTTGGACGGCGAACGGGCTCTACACGCGTTTTCTCCGGACGGTAGTCGACTCGCGACGAGCGTGCCGGATTCCGGAGTTATCAAGATCTGGGACATCAGGAAGCGTGAAGTGATTCGCGAAATCCGTTTCGGCTCTGCGTTTGGCGGTGGACAAATTTCCTGGTCGCCTGACGGGTCATACTTGGCTCAGAGCCATCGAGCATCGAATTCAACGGGCATCTACAATGTGGCGGACGGGTCGCTTGTCACAATGCTGAAGATCTGCCACCCGTACTGGGATTCTTCCATGTCTTGGGCTCGCAACCCGCAAAGACTCGCTGTCTTTCCCGGTGGACAAGCGATCTCTTGGTCGCCGTCAGAAGGTCAACAGCCTATTCCGGAAATGTCCGGGTTTGGTTCCATTTCGCCTGACGGACGACTTGTCGCGAAGTTCTCCTTCTCGAGTATCCTGCTGGTTGACGCGGCATCCGGCAAACAGATTTCGTTGAATGGCGGGCCCGAGAGCGTTGGAGAGGGACCTCCACCGGCGAAGTACACGCACTGCATGGCAATCGATCCCACAGGCCAGATGCTCTCAAGAGTCCTCTACTACGGCCAATCAGATGATTATCTACGAATTGTGGAACTCGACGGGCTTAAGGAGTTCCATGCTGACCCTTTTCACAAACTTTCTGGTGGTGTCGCCTGGGTAGGGAACAATGGCACGCTTCTGAGAACCGATTCGTGGGATAATCAAACCCAAGTCGGAATTGCCAATATGGCGACTGGAGCAGTACGTTTCTGGGACGCCGGCATTGTCGACCAGTTTAACTACATTGCCAGTTCTCCCAACGGTCAACTAACCCTGATTGGCGACGGACGATCAACCGTGCTGGTGCAACTTGATAGCCCAGAAACTCTTAAACAGATTGCCGCGTCAGGCCCTGTGGCCTGGTCGCAAAGCGGCAAGCTATTCGCCGTTGGAATAGAAGTTTTCGATACCAAGACACTGAACACGCTCGCAGCTATTAGCCTCGACACAGAGTCGTTCACCCTTAAGAGAGTCATGTTCTCTCCCGACGACCGTATCGTGGCAATCCAAGGATACCAGAGCCAGTCATATACGGACGTCTTGTGGCTCTTCGAGAGTCGTTCGGGTCGACTGTTGGACCGCTGGGTGGTTCCGGCCAGCGCAGGTTGTCAGTGGCAGGGCTTGGACAGAATCGTCGTTGCGGACCGACAAGGCGGTATCACGCACATCAATCTTGCGACCCGTACTATGCGGACTGTTTGCGAGAACGACCAACTCTGGACCGTCGAATTCGATCCTAAAGGCCGCTTTGCCGCGGCGGCGACCGGTCGCTCCACGGTCAAGTTCGTCAATCTTCAGACCGCCCAAACGATCGCAACCTGGCTTTACACCAACGACGGCCAGAACATGGTCATCTCCCCCGAGGGCCATTGGCGAGGAGATCCGGGAGTAGAGAAGAAGATCGTCTATGTTGTCGACACCGTCGACGGCCAGGAAACGCTCACCCCCGACCATATGCGCGACAAATACGGCTGGGTTAACGACCCTTCGAAGGTCGTCGTGAAATGGCCCGAACCGATGACAGAGGCCATGGCAGACGCGACAACTCAGTCAAAGGAGACTTCCCTTGTGCCAGGAACAGAGGGGAACGCCACGGAATGAAGATTGAAGCTCAATGTACCAACGCGTCCTGCAAGGCGCCCATTTCAGCTGACGATTCACGGATCGGCCAGACAGTGGTCTGCCCTCAGTGCGGGCATGAGACGATGATCCGGCCAGATGGCGAAACCGCCGCTCCACTTGATTCGACGCACGATTCCTCGCAATCGCATGCGGCCAATTCGACTCAGAAGAAGACCGAGAAGGGCAAGGCTTTAGTGCCTCGTCAAATCGGTCGGTTCGAGATTCGTAAACGGCTCGGCTCCGGCGGTTTCGGGACGGTCTACCTCGCCCACGATCCGGTTCTCGATCGCGACGTGGCCCTGAAGGTGCCCCAACCTGCCGTGCTGGAGAATCCCAGGGCCAGGGAGCGTTTCCTTCGTGAACCCAAGGCGGCTGCCCAACTCCAGCATCCCAACATCGTGCCTATCTTCGACACGGGTACCGACGGCGAGCACCATTACATCGCGTCGGCATACATTGAAGGCAAGACTCTGCAAGAGACAATCGCGCAGGAGAGACTCGATTTCCGCAGGAGTGCCGAACTCGTTCGCGATCTGGCCGGTGCGCTCGATTACGCCCATTCCAAGGGCATTGTCCACCGCGACGTCAAGCCGGCCAATGTGATGGTCAACGCGTCCGGTCAGCCGATGCTCATGGATTTTGGCTTGGCCCATCTCCAAGAGTCGGAAGACCAGCTAACTCGCGATGGGGCCATCATGGGCACGCCAGCGTACATGGCACCGGAGCAGGCCGATCGTGCCCAAGGCGAGGTCGGCCCTGCCAGCGACCAGTACGCCCTGGGTGTCGTTCTCTACCATCTTGTTTGTGGTGAGCCACCCTTTAGTGGCCCGCCGAGCGTTGTGCTGTTCAACCTGCTCAATCAGGAGCCCAAGGCTCCACGGGCGCAAGACGCGTCGATCCCGAAGGATTTGGAAACGATCTGTTTGAAGGCAATGGCGAAGGATCCGGGGGCTCGCTATCCGGACTGTGCTGCCCTGGCGGAAGATCTGCGGCGGTGGCTTGGCGACGAGCCGATCCAAGCACGGCGAATAGGGCCTATGGAACGGTTCGGCCGCTGGTACCGTAAGAATCCGGCACTTGCTGCTTCGACCATCCTCGCCTTTGTCCTGCTTGCTGCCTCGACCATCCTCTTTGCATCCTATTGGCAAACTGCAGAGGATCGGAGTCTTGCAGAGCAGGCAAGGCACGCCGAGGAACTGAAACGGAAGATCAGTGAGACCGCCCTATCAGAGCGAGAGCGCGATGTACAACTCGCCCAGGGCAAACTCGCGGAGGCAGAGAACTTCCTGGAAGAAGAATCGGCTCGGCGGGAGTTGGCGGAAGCGGAGCGAAAGCTACTTGATGCCAAGTCACGAGTTTTGGCCGAAGAAAAGCAGACCGTCGAGCAAGCACGGCTTGAAGCGGAGACATCCCGTGAACAACTGGCTGGACAATTGGAGAAGACCCAAGAAGACCTTGAATTCGAACGCTGCTTGAAGAACCCCAAGGTGCCCGAGTTGGCTCCGATCGTCACGGCCAGAAAGCCCGGCGAACCACTCAACGTCAATGCACTCGTCTCTAACCCTGTACCACTTCCCCGTGTCAAGTCATGGACGATCGAGACCACGGCGATCAGGGGCGACGTACAGCCCACACTTATGGAGTATAGTCCCGATGGGACAGAACTTGCCGTTGGCACGGCTGCGGGTGTCGTCCGGCTCTACGATACCGAAACGTCGTTGCTCCGCCGAGCTATCGTGTGCACAAAGGGCACAGGCGTTAGGGGATTGTCTTGGTCGCCAGACGGTAGCCACATTGCTGTAACGACAGACCATGAGTGTGCCCTGCTGATCTTCCAGGTCGATCCACTGCCGAGACTCGTTGCTTGCCTGCCCACAAATGGATGTGTTTATGTGTCCTGGAGCCCTGACGGTACGCGTGTGGCCAATGGCGGAACAATATACGACCTTGCCAACGGCAAGAGGATCGATTTATTGGATGAACTTGACATTTTCGCCTCAGAATGGTCACCTGATGCGACACAATTGGCCATCGGTTGTAACTCTTCAGTTCAGATTTGGGACGTCAAGAATCGCAAGATCGCCCGGGAACTGAACGAGCATGGGAATGATCGTGCGGATCAACTGGCTTGGTCACCGCGAGGCGATGTGTTGGCAATCGGCACATTGAATCCGAAAAAGACCTATTTGTATTCCACAAGGACGGGAGAAGTAATAGCAAGCATTCTTGAAGACAATGCGGTCCCCTGGTGTTGGACGGCGGATTCGAGATGGCTCCTGGTGGACTTCGCCGGTCACGGCGAGAGCACACTCTGGAATCCGTTCTCTGGAGACCGAGTTTCTGTAAGCGGGGTCAGTGGTTTTGTGCTCTCACCAAATCAGCTTTGGGTTGCAGGACTGCCAGGCAACCACCGACCGGGACTTTCGTTTGTCAATCTACGTGATGGTAGCAAGACCTCGACGGAAGCCTTTGCTGGGATACTTGGCGACTTGCGATTCTCAATGACCGGGAAGTGGCTGGCCTCCGCGATTGCATCTTGGGCAGGCACCGATGAGATTCGAGTAATGTCTGTGGAGGACCGAACTTCCTTTCGCAGTGTACCTGTCGCTGACCCCACGTTACCATTCTTTGACTGGGTCGGCGAGCGACCTGTGATTTCTACGGCGAAGTATGGCCAACGCCTGATTAACTTCACCGACGTTTCGACGCTTGAGAGGCTCGACGTAGCCTGGCAAGATGGGCCACCTTCTGCAACAAGCCTGCTTTGTTCTCCAGACGGCAAATACGCCTTAGTGTCAAGGAAAGACGCAGGGGCTGTCCTTTTGGAAGTCAAGTCTGGAAGACAAGTGGCGATGATTCCAGTCGCGAACCAAGCATGTTGGTCAAACGATGGCAAGCGATTCCTGATTGGCAGGACAGTATTCTCAGCTCATGACGGCAAGAAGCTTGCATCGCTTTCGTTTCCCACCGCAGATGAGTCAATTCTCGCCTGTGCGTTTTCAAAAGACGGAGCAGAAGTCGCGTTCTCTAGCGAGAACGGACGACTTTATATTGTTGACGTGGCATCGAGCCAAGTGGTCGACCATTGGCTAATAGGAGTGCAATCGCCAAGTGTTATTTGGTGGTCGGATTCTAGTAATCAATTGCGAATAGTCAGCCAAGTCGGTACAGTTCATCACGTAGATCGTGCGGCGGGACAGACACGGGAGATAGATGTCAATTGCGACTGGTACGATGTCGATATCCACCCCGACGGAAGCTACGCAGCAGCAAAGGCCCGCTGGGCCGGAGAGGCTGTCGTCTTCATCGATATAGAATCGGGCGATCGGTTGGCCACTTGGCTTTCGCTGAATGCTGGCAAGAACATGATGATCTCGCCGGGGGGACACTGGCGGGGACCAAAGGAAGTGGACAACGAGATCGTCTACGTCGTGGAAACGATCGACGGGCAGGAGACTCTCACACCCGCTCAGATGCGCGACAAGTATGGCTGGATCAACGACCCTTCCAAAGTCGAGATCAAATGGCCCGAGCCTGTCAAGGAAGACAGCACTCCTGCCGGAAAACTTGGCGGAATTGGTACAGTTCAGAAGAGTGATAGTGCCGTTGAATAGCGGGGCGCGTATTGATTGGAATCAGCGTTCCCAAGAGATTCGTGTTGCCGTTCTCGTCTTACCCGGGATTCGCGTCAACCCATGCCCATCACCCTGCAAGTCATCGAAGGCCCCCACGAGGGGCGCCGTTTTGAGTTTGACGGGCGCGAGAATTTCGTCGTCGGCCGTGCCAGCGTGGCCCACTTCCGGCTGATCAAGGACGATCGGCATATCTCCCGCATTCATTTCATGATCGAGATGAACCCACCCCAATGCCGGCTCGTCGATATGGGGAGCCGTAACGGGACCTACGTCAATGGAGACCGCGTCCGGGCGGCTATTCTCAAACACGGCGATCTGATCCGTGCCGGAAGAACCACGATGCGTTTGACGCTGCTCGACGGACGAGTGACTGAAAGCCCCGGTGCGACGGAAACGTATCGTCGGGAGAAGGCCATCGCCTCAAGTGTGCACGGGTTGGATCTGACCGAGGCCCATGTTCCAAGCCGATCGCCAGCAACCGAGGTCGACGAAACGGCCGGGCACGAAGCGCCGAAGATGCCGAAGATACCAGGTTTCGAGCTGCTTACCGAACTCGGTCGAGGCGGAATGGGCGTGGTCTATCTGGGAAATCGGCTCTCGGATAACGGCCAGGCGGCGATCAAAACCATCCAGCCGGCAGTAGCGGGGGCAGATGACGAAGTGGCACGCTTTCTCCGGGAGGCACGGGTTCTCGCAGACCTCCGCCATCCGAATATCGTCCGCTTTGAGGCCATGGGCGAAGTCGGCGGACTTCTTTACTTCGTTATGGAATATGTCAAAGGCACCGATGCCATGCAGGCCCTTCATCGCGAGGGCCCCATGGAGACCAGTCGGGCGGTCCGCATGGTCTGCGACGCCTTGGACGCCCTGGAATTTGCCCACGCACGCGGTTATGTCCACCGCGATGTCAAACCGTCCAACCTGCTCCTTGAAGGCGAGCCGGGCTTCGAAACCTGCAAACTGGCGGATTTCGGACTCGCCAAGGCCTATAACAGCTCTCCCTTGAGCGGCGTGACCATGATGGACGGGATCGGCGGCACCATTCCTTATATGCCACCCGAACAGATAACCAACTATCGCGATGCCAAGCCTCCGGCCGATCAGTATTCCGCGGCGGCCACCCTCTACCACCTTCTTACCGGCCACTACGTTTACGACTTTGGCGATCTGCCGGCCCATAAACGGATGGGAAAGATACTCTTAGAGGCCCCGGTGACGATTCTGGATCGGCGGTCCGACCTCCCGCCCGGCCTGGCCGAGCCAATTCACCGTGCCCTCCAGCGAGATCCAGCCCATCGCTTCCCAGATGCACATAGTTTTCGTCAGGCGCTTGTGCCGTTTGGGTGACGACATTCACGTGCGTGGCTTGTCTGTAAGTCGTTCTTTCGTGACGACACCTGTGTTCCACGAAAGCGATCGACGAATTGAGACAAAGCAACACTCATCTAAACGGGGCGCAATCGTTCCAGGATCTTCCAGCACACGAGTTGCATCCGCGGCAGGTGAAACGGTCCTTTCCAGAGATTGCCCTTGAGCGGCACGGAAATTCGGCCATCGCGGTGCAGGTGGCCGTACCACTCGCCGAACTGGGGGTCGGGAAAGTGCCCATAGGCCCAGTCGTGTGCGAGGCGGTGCCACACGGCGTAGCGTTCCTCTCCCGTCAGATGGTAGGCAAGAAGCGTCGCGATGATCGCTTCGTTCTGGGGCCACCAAAATTTCATGTCGTGCCAGTACTCCTGGACGGGCCGATCGTGGACGTCGCGAAAGTAGAGTGTCAATTGCGACTCGTGCGTAAGTAAATTCCCACGGGCACGTGGACCAGCGCCACCGTGCCCGTGAGGTCGCGCTCAACGTCGGCCTGACCGCAAGCCAAGCCGGCAGTCCGTTCGTGTCGGCCCGAGCCGCATCGAGTTAAGCCAACAACTTCGCGGCGAATGCCAGCCCGTGTTGTCGCCAGACCGTTTCGAATCATGCGTAGGTGTTTCTAATGGCATTTTCTAACCTATCAATCTATATCAACTAGTATCAATCATGCTCAAAACAACTCAGATGCAGTCAGTCTTGCCGCTGACGTTCACTGCGTATCGTTCTGACGCGTGTCCTGAAGAGCGCACAAAGTAGGCAACCTAGATAAGCATCCAGCGACGAGATCCCACGCACGCTCGGCAGTGGCTCGCCCGCTTGGAGGCCTCCCGGCGGTCCTGGCGACCGCCACCGATTTCAGTACGACGCCCGGACGCAGTCGTGGATGCGCGATCGACCTGCGGTCTGGCTCCCGAGCCGTCTTGGCTGCCCGTCGCATTCTTGGGCCATTCTCGCGCCTCTAGAGGTTCACCAGCGTCATTCGCCCACATGGCTCCCACAGGCATCCCGAACCGACTGCCCCATGCCCCGTTCTCTCGCCTCGCCGATTCCGGCATGCAATATCACCGACGGTAGTCACATTCGACCGACGCTCACGCTATGGTTCGACTTCCTCCCGCGTTTCGTGAATGATCCAGGTTGCTTCTGGTCCCAAGCCGGGCTTCTTGAAACGAGCTTCAACTGCATCGATGGCTGAATTAAGAAAATCCGGCTGGCGCGCGCCTTCTTGTTCACCCCTGCTATCTCTAGACGACCCCACTTCATTGGTGCGAGAGCCACGCGGCATGGCGATCCCTCGATTCCGGACGGTCCGCGCACCCGTAGTGCCGGGCCTGTCCTGGTCGGTCTCTCCACATGTTCTGAACGGGTCGACAAGGACGAAGTACTCGATGTAAATCACGTTGTTGGCGTCCTTGCACAAGCACTCCACTTGCCAGATCTCGTCCCCTTTGCGTGCCAATACTTGAGTGTCCGACACCGGATCGACAAACAAGTCGGCCGCAGAGAAGGCAATGCCCAGGCATGTTAGGCCTGCTGTAACCGCCGCGACAGGTGGCAGGAACAAGGTAGCTGCGCCGGCACTGATGCTGCCCGCCGCAAGACCGTGTATCGTGTCCGCACCAGGTCACACATCTCTTCGCGGATTGCTTTGGACATGAAACGTGAGGAGCGGACTCAACAGCGTAACCGAACGACCGTTACTCTGCACGCCGCCCGCGCCATTGCCTGCACAATCCTGGCGATGATGGAACCGACCTTGGCGTTGGAGTTGCTGGCGATCGGCAGCCACCTGTGGGAAATTGGCAAGAACCGCGACCGGGCTGCCCGCGCAGAAGCGTCTGGCCAGCGAACTCGGCATGCGAGTGTTGGTTACCCCGGTGGAGCGTTGGACCGATGGGTGTCGTGTGATTTGGGTGGTCGTCAAGGCACCCGACAATATCTGGAAACGATATCCGCATCCCGCATACTGCCTCACAAAACACGAGAACGCGGAAGGAGCCTACACCACAAATTGCCTCGCCGTCAACCGGCTGACCAGCGACGGGACGTACAATGACGCCTACAACAATCTTGTCCGCCGGCGCCTCGACGCCGACGGGGCCGGCACGGGCGGCTTCACCGAGAAATTCTGGATCTGCGACGGCGACGAGGCGATTCTTGAGTTCGCCAGCGGCACCGCCACCGCCCCTTCCCACCGCTACCTCTGGGGACCGGCGGTCGACCAGATCCTGGCCGACGAGCAGGTGGCGACCGGCAGCCCCAGCGACGTCCGCTGGACGGGTGGCCGACTGGCAGGGCACCGTCCGCGACGTCGCGACGTATGACGCCTCCAACTTTTCCGAGCCGACGCCCTCAGGGGGCGGACGGTAAACACCTTGCTGCAAAACCGCAGCGCAGCTTCTGGAGCCGGCAAACCTTGGCCCCCACAGGAGCCCGCGCCGGTGTTTCTAATGGCACTTTCTAACTTATCAATCTATATCAACTATTATCAATCATGATCAAAACAACTCAGATGCAGTCAGTCTTGCCGCTGACGTTCACTGCGTATCGTTCTGACGCGTGTCCTGAAGAGCGCACAAGGCAGGCAACATAGATAAGCATCCGGCGACAAGATCCCGCACAAGCTCGGCAAAGGCTCGCCCGCTTCGAGGCCTGCCGGCGATCCTGGCGTCTGCCACAGATTTCAGTGCGACGCACGGAGGCGGCCGCGGATGCGCGATCGATGGCCGATCCAACTCCCGAGTCGTCCAGATGCGAGAGGCTGTTCTCGGGCCATTCTCGCGCGTTTGCCTACCGCGCCACCCGCAGGCGGGAGTTTTTGGGCGGCAAATGACTCACGGGGCCCCAGAATCCGCTGAGGGAACGGCAAAAACGCTAACATCTCGACGTTTTCAGGGCATATTATAGTGTAAAGGTCCCAGT
>CAYSCH010000197.1:0-8069 GCA_964429355.1 uncultured Planctomycetaceae bacterium
GGGATGCTGGCGGGGGGATCGCACGGTGGTTGAAGGGATGGGGGAACGTGCATTCCGAGGAGATTGCCTCGAGGCGGTGGAGTTGGGGCCCCGGGGTACTGCCCTGACGCACTGCCGGGATGCGGAGATGGAACGCCAAGCATTGACCAGCACTGGCGGAGCCAGTGGCACACGGCCAGTGGCACACGGCGACCAGCACCGGCGGAGCCAGTGGCATACGGCGGTTGAAGGGATGGGGGAACGTGCATTCCGGAAAGATTGCCTCAAGGCGGTGGATTGAGGAGAATGGGCTCGCGGGAGGGCACCCGGCGGAGTGAGTCTGGAGCAACCATAGCGGGTGCGAGGGGCAGTGGGTGGACTGTCTATGGTCCATCGGCACTGCTTGGCAAGCAAGCAGTGGCACACGCTGATTGGTTCACCTGGTCACGCAGGGCCACCCTCCCCCCGGAGTAGACGGCCGAAGAGGGATGCCCTTGGAGAAGTCAGATGTCCCGTGCAAGGTTAGTGTGGCCAGTTGTCTCTACCGTCGCTCTGATTGTCTTGGTGTTGGTTACGTTTGGAGTTCATCAATGTCTTTCAGGGCGTATTCGGGGTCCCGGAACTGGAGCGGAATCGCCTGCGAGAGGACGTGTTCTGGCCAAGCAGGAGTGGCCGCGAACGCTTGTTGACCTTCTTTCGGACGCACGGCAACGGCAGATTGCGGTTGGTGAAATCCGTGTGTATCAGGTGTCCCGTGATGAATACTACTGGGCATTTTGTGGGGCAGCGCCAGATTTGTTTGCGCTAATGAACGAACGTTGGAAGCTCTGTGCCGTAAAGAAAGACGAGCAACTTGTTCGGCGGTTTCTGCAGCGCATGCCCACAGAGCTTCTATCCTCGAACCATCCCAACGAAACTGCGTACCATCTGTCCTCGAATTGGCTGGGGGGTGAGAAGGGTGATTTGTATTGCGTTATGAATGACGACGCCAACAGGGCATGCGTCGTCAGGTACTACTACAATTTTTAGAGCCGCTAACAGAACCACCGGGTGTGCACATCCATGCCCGTGGGAAACTCGTATGTTTTGTGAGGGTTTCGAAGGATTGGTGACGCGTTTGGAGCGCGATGACCATGCGGTCGCTTTTTCTGGATCACAGGATATGGCCATGAAGAGTCTGATTGTCCGAACCAGCATTTGCCGAAGAACGTTGTTGATCTGCGTTCCGATATTCGTCGCAACAGGTTGCCTCCTTGTACGGGGCGACGAAACACCTGCCGCTGGCGCGACCCACGCAAATACGCCGTGCCGAGAAATCGCGATTCCCGAGGATGTCTGTGGCGCGAAGCTCTTGAAAGCTTCGGTATCGGCCGACGGAGGCTGCATCGTCGTCGCTGGCATGTCTGAGGTTTCGTTCTCAGGGTTCGATCCTGGCCTTCGTCTGTACTCCCCTGAAGGGGCGACGCAGATGATAGGGTTCTACAAGGCGCTTCAGGGAAAGATGCTTATCAGTACGTTCCCTCCACAAGGCGACGGTTGGCGGCAACTGCCGGCGCTGCCTACCCTGGGTTACGTATTGTCGATGGCAGTATCGGCGCAAGTGTCACCGTCGGTGGCGTCGCCAGCAACAGGTCGTCGTATTGCCTACGTTGTGAGGGAAAGTCAGGCCACCGTGCCGGAATCGTTGGACGGATTCTCCGACGACGAGATGGTGGCACACTTTGCCCAGGTTCACCAAACAATCCAAAAGCTGCCCGTTCGGGAGTCGCTGTATGTGATCGGCACCAACGACAAGACACCTCGCAGGCTCTGCGTACTTCGCGAGAACGTGCCTAGCGGGGTGTTGATATCACGAGATGATCTAAGCCTCACTTCTGTCTGTTGGAGCGTTCACGAGGACTCGGTTCTTTGTAGCGACGGAGAAGCTGTGTACAAGGTGTCGCTTTCCGGCGAAAGAACCAGCCTTTACGAGTTCGTGGAGACTCAGTGCATAGGGCAACTTCACGCAAGCGATGGGAACGTCTCGTTCGTGGAGCAGACTTTCACGGGCCTCCCCAGCCGGAACACGCTGGTTCCCAACCTGGTTACTGTCTCCTTTGACGGGGTTGTGCTCTCCAGGAGACAGCTTCCGGCTTTTGATCCCGACACGCTGGAAACATGCCGGGCTCTGGCACCCACTCCGCAGTCGCCTCGCGCCGGAAACAAGAAGTTTGCGGTGGCCCCGGAAAGGTACAACCTGGCGATTCTTGGCGAAGGCAAATACGCAACCTTCGATAAGGAGCTGCATCTCACGGAAGACGACAAACCCGCCACATACACTCTTCGCGTGAGGTCACTCAAGGCACCCGACGATGTGTTGAGTGAACAGCAATTCTCCTTTGGAAGACTACCGCTCTACTACAGTCTTGCTGCCTTTGTCGCCGGTGAAGAAGCCGTGCTCCTTATTGAAAAAGTCAATCCTGACGGCTCGTACGCTCGCGAGGAACTGCCGGTTGTCAAGGCGGAGGAGCAAGGAATCGCTCTTTGCCGACTTCTTCTCTTGCCTCTGAAGTGAGGGCCTGTGCAACGGTCCCCCAGCAAAAGCTAACTTGATGCGAAGGGCAGGGGTGATCTACCTGAGAAGTATGATGCAGTTCTGCCGGGCAAGGCCGGCAAAAGGAAACGCGAGGACAAGTAGGAGACTTGTCCCGAAAACACTACCAAATGCTGGAGCGACAGCAGCGGTAGCGATTGAGCCTATTGCGTTGAAGTCGCGACAGAGCACTGTCGTATTAATCAATGCCACACGAAGAGAGTGTTCAGGCCAGGCAAGCCTCGTCCGCAACGAGGCGGCACCGAAAGTCGAAGCCACTGGCAATTCTCGCCGTGAGAAGTGACGCGCACTACGGGACCACTGTCATCCGAGCCGAGAAGGCCCCAGCGGGGTAGATCGTGGAAGTAGGAATGCGGAGATGGAACGCCAAGCATTGACCAGCACTGGCAGAGCCAGTGGCACCCATTGGCCAGCACTGGCGGAGCCAGTGGCACACGGCCAGTGGCACCCGGAGACCAGCAGTGGCGGAGCTAGTGGCACACGGCCAGTGGCACGCATCGACCAGCAGTGGCAGAGCCAGTGGCACACGGCCAGTGGCACACCGCGGAGTGAGTCTGGAGCAGTGACGGCGGATGCGGGTGGCTCCCACACTGCGTGCCCAGCCGCTTGATCGAGGGCCGGAATAGCTGGTAGGCTGTTGGGCGCGTGCTGGCGGCGATGGCAGCCAGAAACTCAACTCTCAGGGCCTTCCAGGAGAGCGGTCATGACGCGTGGGGTTCCATTTGCCGGCTGTGTGGTGTTGCTTGGTCTGGTGGCGTCGCTTGCTCCTGCGGCCCAGCCGGGCGGCGGCGAGGAGCGACTGAACATCGAGGCCGTCACGACACTTGACGCGCAGGGCGGGTACATCCGTCTGGAGGGGCAGTCTCTGTTTCTGACCAGCGACCTCCAGGAGGATCCCCGGCCCGGCTACTGGCTGGATGTATCGTCCGACCCCCGCTCACCGGCACAGGTGTGCGGGTCGCTGCCCTGCGGCTGGGATGTTGCCCTGGCCGGCGACCATGCGCTGGTTTGCGACTACACCAAGCTGCTCAGCGTGTACGAGATCCGCGATCGCCGCTGGCAGCAGGTGACCAAACTGGACATGCCTTCGATGACGGAGAACCTTCTCGTCCGAGGCAAACTGGCCTATGTGGCCAACCATGTGGCCGGCCTGACCATCGTGGACATCTCCAGGCCCTCGAAGCCGTCGATCGTCAGCAACTTCAACCCGCAGATCGATTGCGATGCCCTGGGGCTGCGGCAGGACTGCGCGATCCTCTATGCCCACTGGGAGAGCCGGCTCGTCCTGGTCGATATCAAGGATCCGGCCCAACCGCGTCAGATCGGCGTTTTCCAGAACGACCCCAAGACCTTCAACCAGGGCGAACTGGCAATCGACGGCGATTTTGCGTACTGCACGACCCTGACCGGCATGGTGATCGTAAACATTGCCGACCCCGCCAAGGCGAAACTCGCCAAATCGGTCGACCTCCAAGGACCCGTCACGGACGTGATGGTGCAAAACGGATATGCGTTTGTCGCGGCCGGTCGCGGCGGCGTCCGCGTGCTGGACGTGCGGGACCCCAACCGACCTGAAGAAATCGGCTACTACAAGAGCGGCGACAAGTTGGCGGCCTGCCAAATTGCCGTCCAACCCGCGGCCGGCGGCAAGAGCTACTATCTCTACGTGGCCAATCGCGGGGGGCCGGCAACCGTTCTCTTGTTCAACGCTCCCGGCCGGGAGTAGGGGCGATGCTGCGCGGGCGGGAGGCTCTCTGCGCCGGCGGCGGTACCGCTCATTCACGACCACGATCATCGCAAGGGAATCGTCCTCACGTCGTCGCGGCTGGCCACAGCAGGATGGGCCGTGAGGCCATCCTGCCGAAAAAATTAGACCTGTCCCGTTTAATTGCCCAAAGAGGATAAACCCATGCATCGGACGACTCATTTTGGTATGCGAACGTTCCGCTTTGCTGCGGCTGTAATCTTCATTGTTGGCGCCTCCATCGCGATGGTGGCCGCTGCCGAGCCGAGCGTGGGCGTGTTCGCGCCGATCGATCCGGCCCAGATCCAACTAGGCGGCGAGATCGGCCGCCGGATCGACATCACGGTCCAGAAAAACCTTCTTGCCCTCAACGTGGACAACCAGTTCCTCGCCCCATTCCGGCAAAAACAAAGCCAGCAGTTCGCCTATATCGGGCTCGGCAAGCTGATCGACGCGGCGGTCAATTTCGCCTATTACACGCACGATCCGAAAGTCGTCGCGTTGAAAGACCAGCTGATCGACGAACTGATCGCCACGCAACTCGACGACGGCTACATCGGAATATTTCCGCCCGACACGCGAATCCGCGACGTGTTCGATGAGCACGAGATCGCCTACAACATCCACGCGCTGGTGGACGACTACCGGCGATTTCACGATCAGCCGTCGCTGGACGCCGCGCGGAGGCTGGGCGACTACCTCGCCAAGTATTCCGCCGAGCGGCGGCACCCGACGGTGTCTTGCACCATCGATGTCGATCGGGCCATGCTTGCGCTCGGCAAAGCCACCGGCGATGCGCGATACTCCGACTACGTAATCGATCGCGAGGGCCTCGATCAGTGGCACTCGCCAATCGACGAAGTGAACGATGGCCAGTACAGCACGGCCAACGGTCATGCCTACACGTTCATGAATCACGCTCTGGCACAGTTGGATCTTTACCGCGAGCAGCCGGACGAGTCGCTCCTGAGCCAAAGTCATCGCGTGGTCGACTATCTTTTGAAGAACGACGGCCTCGTGATCGACGGCACGTGCGGTCTGGCCGAGCGGTTTCGCAACAACCAGGAGACACACGGCGACGTGGGCGAGAGCTGCGCGACGGCCTATTTCATTCGCCTTGCGCACAACCTGCTGCAAATCGAGGGCAACACGCTCTACGGCGACCTGATGGAACGTGCAATTTACAATGCGCTGTTCGCGGCGCAGTCGCCCGACGGGCGAAGCCTCCGCTACTACACGGCCATCGACGGGCCACGCATCTATTACCAACTCGATACCTATTGCTGCCCCGGCAACTGGCGTCGCATCGTTGCGGAATTGCCGGAGATGGTCTTCTATCGCTCGGCCGAGGGCGCCGCGATGGTCAATCTCTATACGGCAGCCACCGGTGAAGTGCCGATCGACAAGGACCTATCGGTTCGCCTGCGTCAGGAGACCGACTATCCCAATTCCGGGACGGTTCAGATCGAAGTCTCGCCCTCGCGGACGGCGACGTTTCCCGTGACGCTGCGCATCCCGCGCTGGTGCGAATCGGCCAACGTCACAGTCAACGGTCAACCGATTGCCGAATCGCCCAAACCCGGCCAATGGTGCTTGATCCAACGCGAATGGAAGGCCGGCGATCGGATCACGCTCGACATGCCAATGTCCGTCCGTCTGGTCCAAGGGCGGAAACTACAGACCGGCAAGGTTGCCGTGATGCGCGGTCCGGTGTTGTTCTGCTTCAATCCTGCCCGCCAGGCCGAGCGCTATCCCGAATACGCCGGCCACGGCGCCGATCCGGCCGAGATCCAACGCACGATTGCCGAAGCCATCGCCCAGACGACGTTTGACTGGAACATGCCGGCAACAACGGTTCACGATGAAACCATCCGGCCGAATGGCCTCGCCCTCGAAGTACGCGGTTGGGCACCAACCAGCGACCGAACCAAACCCGCCGACCGCACGTTCATCCTTACCGAGTTCATCGACCCCAACGCCCAACAAACCTACCTCCCCGCTGAAGCCGCCCCGCAGACCGTCGACGACGAATTGCGACTCCTACCCTAAATGGCCTTGCGGGATTCCCAGAGGAAATTGCGGCAAGGCGCAGGAGAACTCGATGGGCCGGGGCTGACAGAGTTCGCGGCAAAACACGGACGGAATGCGAGCGCGGGGCAAGCCCACGCGGCTATCTTCATAACAACTATTTCTCAGGGCCTTGCGGGATTCCCAGAGAAAATTGCGGCAAGGCGCAGGAGAGCTCGATGGGACGGGGCTGACAGAGTTCGCGGCAAAACACGGACGGAACGCGAGCGCGGGGCAAGCCCACGCGGCTATCTTCATAAGGGAATCGCGCAGGGCCATCTAGACAGGCGGAAGCCGGGCCGTCACACTACAGTGGAGGTTGCGTTGCCATGCGATTACTTGTTGCTTGTCCGAAGTGCCAGAGGCAATACGACGCCAGCGGGCGCAAACCGCAGAGCCGGTTCCGTTGCCTGTGCGGTGTTCCCGTAACGGTGCCCCAACCCAAGTCGCATGTGGCTCGCGTGGTGCGATGTTCGTCGTGCGGTGCGCCGCGGGAAGCGGGGCGTGAGGACTGCGTGTTTTGCGGCTCCGACTTCACGTGTCACGAGCGCGATCTGCATACGGTCTGCCCAAGATGTCTGGCCCGCGTGAGCGACCGGGCCAAGTTCTGCCATTACTGCGGAATTCGCATCATGCCCGAGGCGGCCGCCACGGGCCAGACCCGCCTGGTTTGCCCTGCCTGCGGCGAGAAGTACCGCTTGACGAGCCGCACCATCGGCGACGTGGCGGTGATGGAGTGTGGGCGCTGCGTGGGCCTGTGGTTGGGCCACGGGACCTTCGAGGGGCTGACCAATCTCGCGATGAACGAGGCCATTCAACTCGACCAGGTATTTCAGTCCGCATCGCGGTGCGGCCGCGAGGAGCCAGCGGTCGAGAAGCAGGGCTCGTTCTACCGCATGTGTCCGCAGTGCCGGTGCATGATGCCGCGCCGCAATTACGGGCGAGCCAGCGGTGTGGTCGTCGATGTCTGCCGGGACCACGGGCTGTGGTTCGACGCCGACGAGTTGCCTCGCATCCTCCAATGGATCCGCGGCGGCGGGCTGGCCAGGGCTGCCGAAGAGCGGGCCGCTCAAGCCGCACGCGAGGAGGTCATGAAGCGGATGCCGAAAGAGACGCGGGCCCAAGAGCCCGCCGAGTGGCCAATTCAGACCGATGACCTCGGCAAGATGTTGGCCGTCATGCTCTCGCGGCTGTTCACAGGCTGAGCACATGACCGGCAGCCGGGTCTGGTTGACAGAGAGGCCCGCTGAGCGGGGGACGGTTTTGGCCAAGGTGAGATTGTCGCACGGGAGACCGGCTGGAGCAGACAGGAACAGCTCGTCCTCGTGCCTGGTCTCCCGTATTGCAGCCCAAACGCGCGCCGAGTGCTCCGGCTATTCTTCCTCCACAGGAATTTTCATTCTGCAACCGTCGCGGCAATCGCCTCGGCAACCGTCTTCGTGCCGATGGGCTGTTTGTCGCCGAACGGGCCATCGGCGCCGTCTTTGGGCCAAGCGGACGGGTCGGCGAACTGACCTTCGTCCTTGTACTGGTTCTGCAGACGGGCAATCTCCGCTTTCAACTCGGCGAACTTCTGGGCCACCTCGGGCCGGGACGCCTCGTCGGCCGCGAACAGGAGATTGTGCTGCTCGCTCGGGTCGGCCGCCAGGTCGAACATTTCGTAGGCATCCTTCTTCCAGTAGTAGA
>CAYSCH010000197.1:8079-12665 GCA_964429355.1 uncultured Planctomycetaceae bacterium
TAGATGAGCTTGTGCGTGGCCGTGCGGACGCCGTAGTGGGCAGCCGTATTGTGGTGCCCCGGATCGTGGTAGTAGCGATAGTAGACGCTGGTCCGCCAATCGGCCGGTGCCTGCCCGTGAAGCAGCGGCACGAGGGAACGCCCTTGCATGGACTCGGCAGCAGGGAGGCCGGCCAGATCGAGGAAGGTGGGTGCCAGGTCGATATTGGCGACAAACGAAGCGGGAGTGCTGCCGGCCTTGACGCCCGGACCACGGGCAATGAGCGGCACGCGGAGGCCCGGCTCGTACATGAAGCGTTTGTCGTAGAGGCCGAGGTCGCCCAGATACCAGCCGTTGTCGGCCGCATAGAAGACAACCGTGTTCGCGGCCAGCCCGGCAGCATCGAGGTAGTCGAGCACCTTGCCGACACCGTCGTCGACTCCCTGCACGCAGGCCAGGTAGTCCTGCATGTAGCGCTGGTATTTCCAGCGTACGAGGTCGTCACCGCGGAGGGTCTTTCGGGTGCCGTCCGAGAGGGCCACCTCCAGCTCGGTGGGCTTTTCCCCCAGCCACTTGTTGCGGGCCGGTCTCTTGAGGTCCGCAGGCGGCTCAAGCTTGAGGTCGCGGCGGGTCAGGTCCCGGGCAACGGTCTGCTGGTTTTCGGGCAGTGCGGCAGGGCGGGTCGCGTAGTCGTCCCAGAGGGTATCAGGCTCGGGGATGACGCGATCTTTGAACAACGCCCGGTTCTCTTCATCGGGCTCCCAGGAGCGGTGGGGCGCCTTGTGGTGGAGCATGAGGAAGAACGGCTTGTCTTTGGGCCGCGTCTTGAGCCACTCGATGCCCAGCTCCGTGGTAATGGCCGTGCAGTGCCCCTGGATGGTGAGCCTGCGGCCCGACACGAGGAACGCGGGATCCCAGTATTGCCCCTGGCCGGGAAGCACGATCCAGCGATCGAACCCGGTGGGATCGGAACCGAGGTGCCACTTGCCGATCATGCCGGTGTGGTAGCCGCCGGCCTGGAGTCGCTTGGCGACATTGTCGCGCTGTCCGTCGAAACGGTTGAATACCGGCACGCCGTTCAGGTGAGAGTATTGCCCGGTGAGCAGGGTAGCACGGCTCGGCGTACAGATAGAATTCGTGACGAAGGAATTGGTGAACCGCGCACCGGCCTGGGCCAGCCGGTCGATGTTGGGAGTCGTGTTCACCTTCGAACCGTAGGAGGAGATGGCGTGCTGCGCGTGATCGTCGGAAAAGATGAAGAGGATGTTGGGCCTCGAAACCGGCGATTCGGCGGCATGCACGCGGGCTGGCGGGGCAACCAGCGAGAATACGGTCAGGAAGAGGGGGAGTGTGTATCGTTTCATGATGAGCGCCCGTGGAGGGGGTCCGGATCTCGGGTCCTGGCCACCGGGGCCCCACAGCGGCAGCCGGCCGAAGGTCAGTATTGTTTTCGGGCGGGGCCGTGTCAATTGCCGGACCGAAATGGGGCACTATTCGGGTGGATATGGTGGAGGACTGCCGTTTCTCATTGCCGGGACGGCTGCGTAGAATTACGTTGGGCGTCGCATTCTGGGTGCAGGGGTTGCAGATCATGACGCTCCGAGTTGCGGGGCGAGTTGAAGCCGTTACGGCCATTGGATGGCGTGGCGGAGACTACTGACCATGTCTCGAATCGGAGGCTGTTAGCATGAACTCGACAAGATGGTTATTCGTTGGTTTGATCCCGCTCGTGCTCGTCGCGGGCTGCATTGTCGGCGACCAGCTCACGACGCTCACCATTCATGCGGATGGGTCGGCGGATCTGGTGATTTTCAGCTCGAACCTCCACTCGACGCAGGCCGGCGAAGAAGGCGAGCGGGAACTGGCCGAATACAAGGCCAAGTTTGATGCACGGAGCCAGGACGAGATGGTGCGTATTCGAGAGGCCGGCGGCGAGATCCTCGAGGCTTCCTGGATCCGGCAACACGTGCCTTTCTCTCAGGTGATCTATGCGCGCTTGCCCGATGAGTCGTCGCTCGAGAGATTTGCTTCGTCGACGAGCGACGACGGCAGACAGCAGATCACGGCGCAATTGCAGAGTGAGGGGGTGCATCGCCGACTCAGCCTGCAGATCACCGTTCCTCCCGACGCAATGGATACGGCCCAATTGTCGACCACGGATGCCGGAAAACTGCGGCAGAGGTTTGCCGACGGGATTTCCGAAACCCGGATTGCAGTAGTCGGCGGCTCGATCGTCAATGCCCGTGGCTTCACCGTGGCAGAGGACAAAAAATCGGCCTTACTGGACGTGGGTGAGATTGCCAAGATCCTGCAAACCAGCGGCCCCAAGGCGGAACTGTACCTGGAATGGGAAGTGTCGCAATAACCGACTTGCACGAATCGAGGTAAACAAATGGTGGCACCCAGCAGGAGTCATCAAGTGGGTCGCTCCTGCCGGGTGCGACCGACATGTCACAGTTGCAGCCACTGGGACGAAGCCTTCACGAATCACGCGCTTGCTGAATCTTCTCTGGCCTTCGGGTCGGCATGGTTATGGTGTGCGTGGGAGAAAGTCTGGTGACACCCGGCAGGAGTCACCCACTAGGCTTCCACTCACTTCGTTCTGGGCTCCATGTGTTCCTTGAGCCACGCGGAAAGCAGCTCCGGCAGGGGCGTCGTGTCGCCCTCGGGACGGGCGATCCTGTGGAGATCCTGGGCGACGACCAGGCGGTGGGCGAGTTCGTCGTCGCGGCGTTCGGCGGCGGTCAAGTCCGTTCTGGCAGTGGAAGGCAGCGCCACGATCACATCCCACTGCTGCACACCAAAGCTCAGCGACCAGTTCATGATCCACGAGTAGTGCCGGTGAAATTCCTCGGGCGTGTCGGCCGAGGCAGATGCGGGCACGGCGATCACCACCAGATCCATCGCCATCGCCCGTACCTTCTGGGCGGCCAGCTCGAGTTCGGCCAGCGATTGCCCCTCCGTCGGCCAACAGGAAACGGTGACCTGCGCTTCAGGATAAAGCGCATTGAGGGCCGGACCGATCAAGTGGTCATAAGGGGGCATGGCCAGCACTTGGACGGGCTTGCCGGCTGCGAGCAACTCGCGGGTGTGCCACATCGCCGGCTCGGGCGGACCGGCATCCTGCAGGGAGACCTCCTTGCCGGAAATGGACTGGGCGATGGCCTCCGCGAGCCGCTTGTGGCCGTCCATGTTGGGATGACTTTCGTCGCTGTGGAGCAGCGTCCACTCCAGAGCGTCGCTGGCCCGCACGGCCTCGTAAAGGGCAAAACAATCCACCACGCCGAGCGATTCTTCTCGTCCCACATCTCGGATGGCCTGGGTGAACTCGGCCAGCCTGGCCCCGGGGCGCGTTGGAGTTTCCATCACCGAATTCTGGGTGCAGAGGAGTACCTCGGCACCGGCCTGGCGGCAACGGGTGCCGATCTCCTTGAGATTCTGCTTGAACTCGTCCAGCGGGAGCCGCACCAGGTCATTCATACCGAACATGACGGTCACCAGATGCGGCCGGTGGGCGAGCACATCGCGATCGAGCCGGGCCAGGGCGCCGCCGGTTGTATCGCCGCTGATGCCTGCGTTGTGAACGGTGATGCGTGCCTCGGGATAGATCCGCTCGAGGGCGATCTGGAGCATCTCCGGATAGGCCCGCCGGCCGCCGGTGTGATAATAGACGCCCGTGATGCTGTCGCCGAGGCAGACGATGGTCACCGGCTGGCCGGTCTGGAGAAGTTGGACGGTCTTCTCGGGCGGCGCAGCCATGAGACCGCTGCAGGAGACCGTGAAGCAGAGCAACAGGAAGGAGCTGAATCTACACATCGTGTTCACCTGGTTTGAATGTCGGAAGTCTCAAGAATCCGCGTTCTGGCTGGCCGCAGCCACGGCCGAAATCCGGTTCTGAAATATGCTCGAGTCATTCTCAGAAGCCCTGGCAAAACGTACGAATTTCCCCCGGGCATGGATGGGCACACTCGGTGGTTGTGTCTGCGGCGTTCCAAGAAGTTTCAAATCTCCGATTTCATCACCTGCGCTTCGATATCCATGCCGACGCGCCGGCTCCACGCCTGAATCATGTTTCGCAGCGCCGGGCCTGGAAGGCCGTTGCCGATAGGAACGTTATTGATCTTGGTGGCGGGGGCGAGGCAGTAAGGTGTGGTGGTCAGCCAAGCCTCGTCGGCATTGACCACGTCGTAGGGCTGGAAATCCCGTTCCACAAACTCCATGCCGACAGCGGGCGCGAGTTCCTTGACGGTCTCGAGGCTGACGCCCCAGAGGATGTTGCGCGTCGTGGGCGTGATAATGGTACGATCCTTGATGATGACGAAATTCGCGCCTGCGCATTCGGTCACGTTGCCATCCAGATCCAGGAGCAGGGTGATCGCACGTGGATCGACGGCCTGCGATTGACGGTCGGCCAGAAACCAGTGGAGGCGGCTGCGGTTCTTCATCTTTGGATCGACGCACTGCGGCGGAACGTGGCGGACGGACGGTGTAACGACGTGCGCACCTTCGGTGAACAAATGCCGCCACAGGCCGAATTGCAGTGGAAACGAATGGATGCAGATCGTGGGCGCCGATGGCCCCGTCCCGGCGGCACTGCCGGCGTAGAG
>CAYSCH010000197.1:12675-15155 GCA_964429355.1 uncultured Planctomycetaceae bacterium
GGGGTGACGAAATGCACGACCCCAAGATCGCTTCCTGCAGGCAGCAGCCGGCAGTTGGTTTCGGCCAGATGGCGAGTCGTGGCGAGCATTTCCTGCTGCGACAGGGGAACCGCAATGCCGGCGTACTTCAAGGACCGGTAGAGCCTTGCCACGTGATCCTCGGCGCGGAAGAGCTGGTGCTGAAAGGTGCGAGTCATCTCCGTGAGCGTCGCCCCGAGCACCAGGCCAAGATCGTAGATATTGAGCTTCGCCTGCGAGGCAGGAACGAATCCGGTGTTCAAATAGACGATGGGCTCGGTCATGGCGGCATGAAAGATGAGTGGTTATGTGCCCGTCACTCCCGCTTCTCAAGTCGCAGTAGAACCGTCTGGGCACGCTGCATGGGAATACTCACCTCGCCGGCACTCGTAGCCAGACGCTGGCCGGTGAGAACGTCGGTCACATCGAACCGGCCCGGCAGACGCAGTGTCTTCACGCCCTCGGTAGCGGCATGGATTCCGGCATACTGGCCGTCAGTGTAGAGCGCGTCGTCGGTCTCCATCCAAACGTGAACGCCGGCCGAACGGGCAATGTTCCGCACGAGGCCCGGCGGCAGCGGCATGGCCGCCGAGTAGATGCTCGTCCAGCCGGCAGCCTCTTTCACGACCAGCCCCGGACGCTGGCTTTCGACCAGCCGGCCGGCGATGCGGGTTTCGGGATCGTCGGCGTAGAACACGGGCGCGACGATGAGCTGATTGTCGCCGAGGGCCTGCTGGGGCGCAAGGCCCTCGGCCAGCGGGTCGCCGGGCTCCAGCACGATCTGCGGCCGGCCCTCACGGTCGTCACGGGCGATGCGGATTCCGGTCAGGGCCTGCATGCCGTCGAGCGACAGGCCGTCGGGGCCGAGCGAGCCGGGAGCGTAAAGAAACAAGGCGGTGGCGCCATTGCGGGCCAGCTTTGCCTGGATCGCCTCGCGCCGCGTCGGATCCACGTAGAAGGCGTTGAGGAACACGTACAGCTTGTAGTCCGGCAGACGTGGATCGGCAATGTCGTCCAGCAGGCAGAAGTCCCAGGGAGCGCCCGATTGGGGCATCGTCACCACCTGGTTCAGGTCCAGTGCCGAGTTGGCCGTGGTGGGCCGCATCCAGTAGAAGCTCTGCGGATCCACGAACAGTCCGATCTGGGCCGCGAAGGGCGCGCGGGTCTGCATGGCCTCCTGGGCAATGCGCCGAGCCTGGCCCATGGCCGACACGATCTGGGGATCGGAGAACCATCCGCCCCCCATATCGAGCCAGCTCACGGCCGCGCGTTTTGTGAGCGTCTCGGCGAATTCCCGCCAGAACACGCCCAGCGTTTCGTCCATGTTTTCGGCCCGGCCGTAGCCCGCACCCGGATCGGTCAGGTGGGTGCGGTGGTCCGATTCGTCCAGCCAGAGCTTGCCCCGCAGCCGGAAGGAATCGGTGGCCGACATGAATGTGGCAGCCTCCCCCGGCTTTCGATACCAGTAGTTGGGCGGACTCATGAGGAAGTCGATGTCGGGCGAGTCAAACACGCGACGGGCGGCCAGGTGCCCCGAGTCCTGCTGGTTGATTCCGTGGGCCGTAAGATAGGCATAATAAGTCCCTACCAGGGCCTGGCCCTCGGTGGCCTCGCGCACGATACGGGCGATGTGGAGCAAGGCGTCGGCATCCATGTTGGCGATGAACTCATAGAAGTCGATCGCCTGACGCTCCGCCTGCGGATCGCGCAACACCTGCGGTCCGGCGGGGCGTCGCTTCTCCCACACGGGCATCTCGGCGGTGGCCAGCGTGACCTGAGGATCGCGCCAGGCTGTGCGGAGCTGGGCATCGGCCCCGTAGCGACGGGTGAGAAACTCGCGAAACGCCCTCAGGGCCGGCCGGCTGTAGTCGTCTCGCGACTCTTGCCAGGTGCCCCACATCT
This sequence comes from uncultured Planctomycetaceae bacterium, assembly GCA_964429355.1. Lineage (GTDB taxonomy): Bacteria > Planctomycetota > Planctomycetia > Pirellulales > Thermoguttaceae > JAAYAY01. The sequence goes on from CAYSCH010000197.1 coordinate 14,596, forward strand.
GCCACTCGGCCGTGTAGCCGTTGTAGAACATGTAGCCCAGAATCCGGTCGGCGTAGGGGGCGCGGCGCAAGTAGGCGATCAACCGGCGCAGGTCCTGGCCGATTTCGCGCCGCCAGAGTTCCGAGGCAAACGACGTGGGACCTTTACTGCCGTCGGCAAACTGGCACAGCTCATCCGGGTGTGCCTCCTGCCACCAGAGGCCACCGGTCACGCCGATGTGGGGAATGAAACAGGCCTTGGGGTCGACATCCAGGACCGCTGCGAAGTAGCGGTCGAACTCGGCATAGTCGTAGCGATCGGCGGCCACGTGTCCGAGGTCGCCGTTATGAGTCGGCCCGACCCAGTCGGCATACAGGTGGATCCCCGCCTCGCCCATCTCCCGCTGATACGCACCCCCCTGGCCCAGGTTTCCGGAGTAGGCGTATCCGGCCAGCGGTTGGCCATCGATGAAGATCGCCGGATCACCGCCGAGCAAGCGCAGTTCGGCCACCGGCGGTTTCACCTTACCCACCCGGTCGTTCTGGATCTCGACCGGGGCCGACGCGGCGCCGGTTTGCGAT
>CAYSCH010000197.1:15165-17181 GCA_964429355.1 uncultured Planctomycetaceae bacterium
ACCCACCTCGACAACGGCAGAACCCGGATACCAGTAGGCGGAAATGGGCAGCCTGGCACGGACCTTCACCCGCGGAGAATTGAAGCGGATTGGTTCCTCAACCAGGCGCAAGAACGTGTCGCCGCGCCGCAGACGCACAAACAGCGTGGCCGCGGCCATGCCCGGGGCGGGTGTGACGTCCAGTTCCGCAACCACCTCGAGCGTCGCACCGGCCGAGACCGACTCCGGCACATGCAGCGAGGCCAGCCGGGCCGTGCCTTGTGTTTCGACCGTCACACCTTCCTGGAGATCGGGTCTCGACGTTTCCAGACGCACCGAATCAATGGCCACCCAGCGATTGGCCTGGTTACCCGGATCGATTCGCAGGGAGCTCACACGATGACTCGGCCCACCCCACTGGCGAGACTCGTCGCCGGTGGTCGTTTCACGCCAACTATTCTTTGTCAGGTCCAGCCGGTAGGTAGCCCAGCCCTTGGATATGGGAAACTTGCCCCCCAGACACCAGCGTTTGTCGGGGCTCTCGTAGTACACGTCGAGCACATCGGCCTTCTCCGAGGAATACATGCGCACGATCAGCCAAGTGAACCGCTGGGCGTCGATCCCTTCTGCCGGCACTCGCAACGACACGTACGGATCCCAGGCCGACTGGCCCGACAGATGCCCGTTGGCAATCTGGCCGGGCGGCAGGTTCGCCGTGCTCGCGACTTCCCGCCGGTGGTCGAACTCCCACAGGAGCAATTCCGCGCCATCCTCTCGGTCACGGACGGCCCCTGCTGCCCGCACCGGGGGAGTCGGTTCTATCCGTCCCTCCGCCGGTTCGGCCTTCTCGGCCGCAAGCATAGGAGCCACGGCCACGGAACACCACGCACACATCAAGGCAAATGAGCGAAACATGGCAGATCGCAATCTCCGCTGGAGGCTTCCCCTCGGATTCGTTTTGAGCGGCAAGGGTTTCCTTATGATACCAGAGCGGGATGCAGCGTCCCAGTCGACAACGCACTTCCCGTCGGTCACAATACCGGTCATGCCGGTTCGCGGGGAATCGACCCTCCAGCATCAACCCAGGAGTCCTAAGATGGCCACACGACGCAGTTTTCTGAAATCGTCGGCAACGGTGGGAGTCGCCGCGCTCGCGGTACCAGCCTTTGCCATGAATGTTCGAGGAGCCAATGACCGGATCCGCGTGGGCATGGTCGGCCTTGGCGGCCGCATGCGATCGCACATCGGCAGCCTGACGGTCCTCTCACCAACCGAGAACGTCGAGATTGCCGCGATCTGCGATTGCGAACAGAGCAAGCTCGATACCGCGGTGAAATCCTATCCGGACCTGGAGGGATTGAAACTCAAGACCTACACCGACCAACGCAAGCTCTTCGACGATCAGGAGATCGACGCCGTGAGCTTCTCGACCCAGGACCACTGGCATGCCCTGCAGACCATCTGGGCCTGCCAGGCCGGCAAGGACGTGTATGTGGAGAAACCGCCGACCTGGTGCATCTGGGAAGGACGACAGATGGTCAACGCCGCTCGCAAGTACGGCCGCATGGTCCAGGTCGGTACCCAGAACCGTTCCAGTCCAAACATCCGCGAGGGAATGCAGCAACTCAAGGACGGCCTGATCGGCGACCTTTACATGGCCCGCGGCATGACCTACAAGATGCGCGGCAACCTCGGCAAGCACAACCCGCAACCGGTGCCCGAAGGGCTGAACTGGGACGCCTGGGTCGGCCCCGCAAAAATGGTCGAGTACAGCAACTTCCAGCACAAGCGATGGTACTGGAACTCCAACTTCGCTAGCGGCGACATCGCCAACCAGACCGTCCACGACATCGACAAGATCCGCTGGGGCCTGGGGCTCGGCGATCACCCGGTCACGGTCATGTCGATGGGCGACCGGTTCCCGCCGGGTGAAGACGACGACGCCGACACTCCCAATACCCAGACGTTTTCGTGCAAGTGGGCCGATCGCAAGGTGCTGGTGACCTTCGAGGTTCGCCACTGGTACACGAACTCGGA
>CAYSCH010000198.1:0-17111 GCA_964429355.1 uncultured Planctomycetaceae bacterium
CCGAACCATTGATGAACCAGCTCGTGGGCCACGAGGTCCTCGCTCGTGCCGTCCAGTTCTGCCCGCTCGTCATGGAGCGTGTCGAGGTTCAAGGTCGTTGCCGACGTGTGTTCCATTCCGCCCCAGCCGTACTCGTCCACGCAGATCTGGGAATATTTGATCCACGGATAACGGCAGCCCAGCAATCCAGAGAAGTGCTCCACCATCCGCGCCGTCTTGCCGAAGCTCCGCTGTGCCTGCTCCAGCCGGCCTTTCGGGACATACGACGTGACCGGCAACCCGTCCCAATTCTGCTCGTAGACTTCGAACTGGCCCGCCACGACCGACATCAAGTACGATACGTGCTCCGACGCCTGCACGAAGTGCCACGTAACCTTGCCGTCCCCAGCCGGTTTCTTCTCCTTCATCGCACCGTTGGACAACACCAGGTAGCCCTCCGGAACGGTCGCGAGGATCTCGCTCGTCAGGCGATCCGAGGGATGGTCGTGGCACGGGAACCAGTATCGGGCAAACTCCGGTTCGCTCTGGGTCCAGACCATCCGCGTCTGATTCGGTTCCTTCTCGTCGGGCAACACAAAGTGGGCGCCTTGCTTGGGTGATTTCACCTGGTAGTCGATTCCCAGCCGAAACTCCTCGTCGACCGCCACCTCTCGCCCCAGCTCGACTTCCAGGCGAACACCGCGATGCACAAATTTCAGCGGCGCTGCCTGCGATTGGTCGTCGAGGTACGAAACGCTCGAGATCTTCATTTCCGCTGCATCCAGTTCCACCGTCTGGATCGGCCCGAGCGGCACGAGTGTGAGCACGGCACGGCCGTCGATCTGCTGCTTGTCCCAATCGAATTGCAGTTCGAGGCGAATGTGTCGCTGATCGAATTCGCGACTCCGCAGGCTCCGTTCCGCCGCCCCGAATGGCCCCACTTTCGGCCCGGCCGCCACCGCCCAGCCCGACAAAGCAAATAGCGTGAGAAATGCCAGTGGGATCCGTTGGCGAAGCGTCATCGTTGCTACCTCAAGGCGGACAGAGCAGGCCAGGAAACGACGGCAAAGACACCCCCAGTATAGCTATGACTCACACCCTGCGGATAGGAACAACACTGCCCCACGGCCCCTCGCTGCCGCGACAAAGCTTGAAACCGAGCCGCGTTTCGCCACCGACAATGGCAATGTACCTCCCACCAGGTCGCGCGTCCCCGGCACGACGCCCTCAAACGGCACGATTTCCCATAATGGGCGCCCACGGAACGCAAACACATTCATTGACTCGTGCGTAGCGCGAGTCTAGCATGGAGGTGATCTATTTTCGGGGGTATGTGTCCGCATGAAATGTCGCTACTCCAAACCGACAATTGCCCTGCTGTTGGGTGGGTATTTCCTGGCCGTTACGGCTGGGGGTGCCTTCCATACCCACATGACGCTCGATTGCGGTGAACGGGCGGGCGTATCGGCCGAGACTCATGTGGGACTGGTCTGTTGCGAGGGTCACAGTCACCGGGTTGCAGGCCTTCTGCCAGAGTCGAGAATTCCGGCGTTTCATGCCGAAACCGCCCCTTCCGACTCGAATTGCCCAATCTGCTCTTTTCTGTCGCAGAAACCGGTGCCGGTTGCGATCGGCTGGATCGAGGACTCGGCCGATCTGGGACAGTCTCTGGTCCGCGTGAGGCCCATTCCTCCTTCGGATGACATTCCCACGACGGTCTTCAGTCGTGGGCCACCCAGGATTGCCTAGCAGTCCGGCGGATCTATCGATTCTCGGCTTGCCGGGGAAACGGACGCTTGGTTGCGTCCGCTGACGATCCCGTGGCTGGCAAGGGGAACCGCTCATCGGTTTGACTCTCCGCTGGGGCTGCGCGTGTTGCGCGCTCGTTTGCGCGCTCCATACTCGATCTGTCGCGATCGTGTTTTCCTGTTCTTGTCATTCTTCGAAGCGAGAGATATTCCCATGCGGCGCAACGCTTTTACTCTTGTTGAACTCCTGGTGGTAATCGCCATCATCGGTATCCTGATCGCCCTGCTTCTTCCGGCCGTTCAAGCGGCCAGGGAGGCGGCGCGGCGAATGTCCTGCACCAACAACCTGAAGCAGATCGGCATTGCCCTCCACAATTACCACGACACCCATCGCACGCTGCCGATCGGGTGGCTTGGCTTCGATTCCAGCGGAAATGCGGATTTCCTGGGCCTGCCCGGGTGGGCCTGGAGCACGCGGATCCTCCCCTTCATGGAGCAGCAAGCTCTCTACGATGGTCTGATCGACATGAATCAACCGGTCACGGCGCCCGCCAACGACAAGGCCCGAGTCACGGTCGTTTCGAACTTCGTCTGTCCCTCGGATACGGGGGGGGACGTCTTCGACCTGAAGAATGCCGTGGATGAGGAAACCGAAGGAACGACCGTCATCACCCGGGTTGCCAAGAGCAACTATCTGGGCGTATTCGGCACGCAGGACATCCATGCTATCTGCGAACAGGGTGAACCGGACTACAACGGATGCCTGGGAAACGGGATCTTCTTCCTCAACCGCAGCGTGGGCTCCCAGGATATTACGGATGGCCTGAGCAACACCTTTCTGGTCGGCGAACGCTGGTCGAAGTGGGTGGGTTCGACATGGACGGGGGTCGTTCCCGGGGGGTGGCATGCGCCGGGCCGGGTCGTCGCCATCGCCTCAGATGAATTTCCCCCTAATTCCGAAGCGAACGTGGAGCACCAGACCCATAACTTCAGCAGCCGCCATCCGGCCGGGACGAATTTCCTGTTGTCCGACGGGCACGTCCAGTTGGTTACCGAGACGATCGATCTGGAGGTCTACACGGCTCTCTGCACCCGGGCGGGCAACGAGGCAGTCGGCGGACTCTGACCTCGGATGGCTGGAAGACAAACGGTTCTGATTGTCCAGATCGGGCCCTTTCGAGCAGCGGTTTCCTTGGCGGCAGCAACCCGCGGCGCTACAATTTGCCACCGGCAGAAGCTCCTCGTGTTTTGGGGAGCCAAACCCGTGTCGCGCCGGTCCTGATGCACGCCCACATACCGCTTCGCGACTGGAACTCGAGAGGACTATGAGCACCTTTACAAAACCGACGAACCTTCGCGAGTTGCGCGAGAGCGGCTGGGTGTCCAGGACCGTGAAGGCAGAGATCCGCGAGAACTTCCTGCGCGCCCTGAGCGGCGGGGAAGAGCTGTTTCCCGGCATTGTCGGCTACGAAGATACCGTGATTCCGGAAATCAATATCGCCCTGATCGCGGGACACGACCTTCTGTTTCTGGGCGAAAAGGGGCAAGCCAAGAGCCGCCTCATGCGGCTCCTGGTCCGGTTTCTCGACGAGGAAGTTCCCTACCTCGACCTGCCCGGAGTCCCGGTTCATGAAGATCCGCTCGCGCCGATCACCAGGACCGGCAAGCAGCGGGTGGCCGAATACCCCGAAGAGGAAATCCCGATCAAATGGTGGCCTCGCGACGACCGCTATGCCGAGCGGCTCGCGCCCGGTACGAAGTTCGCCGACGTGATTGGAGAAATCGACCCCGCCAAGCTGGCTCAGGGCACGAGCATGTCGGCGGAAGACGCGCTCCACTTCGGACTCATTCCCCGAATGCACCGAGGGCTGTTTGCGATGAACGAGCTCCCGGAACTGGATGAGCTGGTTCAGGTTGGGCTGTTCAATATTTTGGAAGAGCGGGACGTGCAGATCCGAGGCTACCCGATCCGATTCGACCTCGATGTCATGATCCTGTTCTCGGCCAACCCGGCCACGTACAACCGCAGCGGGAAGGTGATTCCCCAGTTGAAAGACCGAATCGGTTCGGTGATCCACACGCACTATCCGCGGCAGCGCGACCTGGGGATCGAAATCACCCGGCAAGAGGCGGGGATCGATCTGGACGGCGAGTATCCGGTCCAGGTTCCTCTGTTCATGCGCGAGATCATCGAGCAGATCAGCCTGGTCGCGCGCCGGTCGAAGTACGTGGACCAGCAGTCGGGGGTCAGCGCGCGGCTGAGTATCGCCAACTACCGCGCCATGGTCGCCAGCGCCCGGCAACGGTCGGCCCTGCTCGGAGAACGGCCGTCCGTGCCGCGGATCAGCGATCTGGGGCACCTCGCCTCGACTTCGCTCGGGAAACTGGAACTCGACATGATGTCAAGCCATCAGATGACGGAGCAACAGGTCCTCGACGCGATTCTGGCCGAGGCAATCCGCGACGTGTTCGACGAATACGTCGAGCGGCACGGCATCGAGGAGATTGCGGAGATCTTCTCGCGAGGAGTGAAGGTCGAAGTGGGCGACTTGCTCCCGTCGTCACACTACTCCGACCGGCTCAAATACGTTCCGCCTGCCTGGGAGAAGGCATTCGAGGTGAATGCCTCCAGCGATCCGGCAGTGCGGGCCTCGTGCGTGGAGTTCGTGCTGGCGGGACTCTACGCCCACGAGACCATCTCCCGGACCGAACGTCACGGCCGCATCGAATACCAGTTCCTCTGATCCGCTCCTTGGGCCAAGGAAGCCGCCCATGGGGTCTATCCTTGCCCGTAAGAAACTCCCCCGTTCCGTCAGGGCTTCCTGAAACGCCCTGACAGATCGTAGCAGCTCCCACGGGCCTGGATAGGCACGATCGGTGGTATCGTCCACGGCCCTAAAACGGCACGTTGAGGGCCCGGCAGAGGAACCGCATGAAGGGGCGGCTGGCGGCAAAATTGTCGGCCACAAAGTCGACGAAGCTCTTGCTGAGAACATCCTGTCGGCGCACTTCACGGTAGGCAATGAAATCGGTTCGCCTCAGATCCTCGATCAACGGATGGTCGGCGGGGTAGTCGCGAGGGGCCTTCTTCAGGCTGTCCCCCTCGAGGGTAAAGCAGTCGCGAAAGCGCTTCTCGCCCTTAGCCCGCCGCCACCGTTGGGGGTCATCGTCGATCGTCTGGCGGATCATCGCCAGCGCCTCGCGATCCGGCCGCCAGGTGCCGGCACAGAGAAAGCACTCGTCGAGCGCGATATGCACGTAGAAACCAGGGGCGTGCACGTCCCGGGCGAACTCGTGGCGGAACTGGATGCCCACGTTTGTCTTGTAGGGCTCGGTGTCCCGGGCGAAACGCGTATCGCGATAGACTCGCATGAGCGAGCCGCTCACCCGGCGGTCGCTGGCAACGAAGTACTCAGAGACCCTCTTCAGCCGCGGTTGAAATGCCCGAATGAAGGCCATGCAAGGCTCCAGAACCTCTCGATCGTAGCGATCCTTGTTCTCCAGAAACCACGGCCGATTGTTATTTTCGGTGAGATCTTCAAGGAACTGAAATAGGGCAGGCTCGAATTGGGTGAATTCCAAGACAAGGTCTCCAAGTACGAACCACAAAGGCAATTGGCCCAAGGGGGAAATCCGGAGATCGAAGGGGGGTAATAACAATGGTTGCCTTCGCTCGACCGGCAAGGCAGCACTCAATGAGTTGCGGCGGGAGGCTGGGACTTGGGGGCGCTCCGTTCGGCAAACCACATCATCGTGGAGTAGAAGACCGGCGTGAAGAAGATGCCGAACAGGGTCACGCCGAGCATGCCACTGAACACTCCCACGCCCAGGGCCACGCGCATCTCGGCCCCGGCTCCTGCCGAAGTCAGCAACGGCACTACGCCCAGGATGAAGGCGAAGGACGTCATCAGGATCGGCCGCAGTCGCAACCGGCAGGCATCGACAGTCGCGTCGTATCGGGACTTGCCGCTGCCCTGCTGCTCCTTGGCGAATTCCACAATCAGGATCGCGTTCTTGCTGGCCAGACCGATCAGCACCACGAGCCCAATCTGGGTGAAGATGTTGTTGTCCATGCCCATGAGCCACACGCCGGCCATGGCGGCCAGCAGGCACATGGGAACGATCAGGATGATCGCCAAGGGGAGCGACCAGCTTTCGTACTGCGCGGCGAGCACGAGAAACACGAAAATCACCGCCAGCGGGAACACGAGCATGTTGATCAGGTCTTCGCCGGCCATGATCTGCTGGAGCGTCAATTCCGTCCACTCGAAGCCCATGCTCTGCGGGAGGTTGTTGCCGGCAAGCTCTTCCATCATCGCAATGGCCTGGCCGGAACTGACTCCAGGCGCCGTGCCGCCGCTGATCTCGGCAGAAGGATACATCTGGTAGCGGTTGACGATCGCCGGCCCGGCCACGTCGCTGACGCGGACCACGCTGGCAAGGGGAATCATCTGGCCGTCGGCGTTGCGGATCCTCAGCCCGCCAATATCCTCCAGGCGGCTGCGGAACTGGGCGTCGGCCTGAACGTTGACCTGCCAGTTTCGCCCCTGGAAGGTGAAATCGTTGGCATAGGCCGATCCGAGGTACACCTGGAGCGTTTCGTAAACATCGCTGAGCGCCAGGCTCAGCGACTTGGCCTTGGTCCGGTCGACATCAATGAAGAGCTGGGGCTGGTTGGCGCTGAAACTGCTGAACAATCCCACCAGGCCGGGCTGTGCGGCCGCGGTTTCGATCACGCTCTCGACGTTCTTCTGCAGTTCGAGAGATCCCAGATCGCCCCGGTCCTGGACCTGCAGCTTAAAGCCGCCGGTGCTCCCCAGACCATCGATGGGCGGCGCGCCGAAGGCCACGATCTGGGCGTCCTGGATTTGCTGGAATTGCTTGCGGAGCTCGGCCGCGATGGCATTGGCATCCAGATCCGCCTTGCCCTTGCGCTCCTCGAAAGGCTCAAGGATCACGAACATGCCGCCCACGTTGGAGATGTTGCTGGATGTGAGTACCGAATAACCCGGGACGGCGATCACATGCCCGACCCCCTCGGTAGCGAGCGTGATCTCGTTCATGCGCCGGACCACCGCGTCGGACCGCTCCAAGCTGGCGCCATCCGGCAACTGCGCGTTGATCACCAGGTAGCCCTTGTCCTGTTCGGGGATGAATCCGACCGGCACCGCCTTGAATCCCAGATAGGTAAGCACCATCAGGCCGCCATAGACCATGAGCACAATGGCGCTGGTCCGCAGAAGAAGACCCACGGTGCGGCCATAACCGGCAATCGTTCGATCGAACCCCCAGTTGAAACCATCGAACAGCATCGCCAGGGCACGGTTGACCGCACCCGCTGCAAACCACCCGGCCACGCTGCCCAGAACGAGGCAGACGGCGCGGACAGCCCAAAGCAGCGTGGAACCGCCGTGAGCCGTTGCCTCTTCGCCGTGGCTGCCCCCCGATGACGCGAAGGCCCCGGCCAGCGATGGGGCCAGAACCAGCATCGCGATCAAGCCGAGGAGCAGCGCCACCGCAACCCGCGGAAGGGCCTCTTGGCGCTGGTGTTCGTCATGGCGATGGGGCTTGAGCAGGATCGCACAGAGCGCCGGACTGAGCGTGAGCGAGTTGAAAGCCGAGATCACCGTGGAGGCGGCAATCGTCAGGGCAAACTGCCGGAAGAACTCCCCGGTGATGCCCGTGATGAAGCCGGTAGGCACAAACACCGCGCACAGCACCAGGGCGATGGCGACGACAGGTCCCGACACTTCTTTCATCGCCTGCCGTGTGGCGTCCTTGACGCCCAGTCCCAGGGCCATGTTGCGTTCGACGTTCTCGACGACGACGATCGCGTCGTCGACGACGATGCCGATGGCCAGGACGAGCCCGAACAGCGAAAGGTTGTTGAGCGAGAACCCCAGGGCGGCCATGACGGCGAAGGTGCCCACGAGTGAGACCGGCACGGCGATCATCGGGATGATCGTCGTCCGCCAGTTCTGCAGGAAGACCAGAACAACGATGAACACCAGTACGATCGCTTCATACAGGGTCTTGAACACTTCGTGGATCGATTCTTCCACGAACACGGTCGTATCGTAGACGATCTTGTACTCGACTCCCTTGGGAAAGTCCTTCTGGAGCCGATCCATTTCACTGCGCACCGCATCGGCGGTGGCCAGGGCGTTGGACCCGGGGAGCTGGAACACGGCCAGGGTCACCGCTTCGTCACCGTCGAGGTAGCTGTTGACGTCGTAGTTTTTCGCGCCCAGTTCCGCCCGTCCGATATCCTTGATCCTCGTGATCCGGCCATCCGCCCCCGTCTTGACGATGACATTCTCGAACTCATCCTTCTCCAGGAGCCGGCCGAGGGTGTTAATCGGATACTGAAAGGTCTGCCCCTCGGGGGCCGGCGGTTGGCCGATCCGCCCGGCCGCCACCTGCACGTTCTGTTCGCGCAGGGCCGCGATCACGTCGCCGGCCGTCATCCCGCGCGACGCCAACTGCGGCGGATCGAGCCAGATCCGCATGCTGTAGTCGCGGGCGCCGAGAAAGGCCACGTCGCCTACTCCGGGGAGACGGGCCAGGGCATCCTTGACGCGGATCCCGGCGTAGTTGCTCAGATAGAGCTGGTCGTACGTCTTCTCCGGAGAGACCAGGTTCACGCAGAGCAGAATCGCCGGCGACTTCTTCTTGGTCGTTACACCTTGGCGTTTGACTTCTTCGGGCAGTTTGGCCTCGGCGATCGCCACCCGGTTCTGCACCAACACCTGGGCCATGTTCAGGTCGGTTCCCAGGTTGAAGGTCACGTCCAGGAGCATCTGCCCGTCGTTGGTGCACTTCGAGTTCATGTAGAGCATGTTCTCAACGCCGTTGATTTCCTGCTCGATCGGGGCGGCCACGGTTTCCGACACGATCTTGGCATTCGCCCCCGGATAGATCGCAGTGACCTGGATCGTCGGTGGTGCAACCTCCGGATATTGAGCGACCGGGAGAGACGCCAGTCCGACGGCGCCGACGATCACGATCACCACCGAAAGGACCGTGGCAAAAATGGGACGATCGATGAAGAAATGGGAGAACATGGAGATCGGCTCGTCGAAAGGGCCTGGAAAAGGATAGCTTTGCCGCCTGGGTTACGTTGCACTCGCCTTGGAGTCCGGAGCCGAAGGAGCGGGGCGCTCAGCGACTCTGGGCAACACTTTCGCCCCTGTCCGGGCTCGCTGGATGCCGTTGATGATGACCTTTCGATCCGCTTCCAGGCCCGACAGGATTACGCGGAAATCTTCCTTCGAACCCTCCGGCCGGATCTGCCTGCCGAGAGCCACCGGGAGCCGCTCGACAATATCCCCTTCGCCGACCGCCAGCAGGTATTTCTGCCCCTGGTCGGTGGCGATCGCCCGTTCGGGCACGATCAGGGCTGCCGTCGCCTCGGTCAGGGGCAACCGAACTCGCACGAAGAGGCCCGGCGTGAGCGAGTGGTCTGCATTGTCCAAGATGCCTCGCAACTGGATCGTGCCGGTCTGGGGGTCGACCCGGTTGTCGATGAAGTCGAGGATCCCGGCTCGCGGATAGCCCTCCTCAACGGCCAGTCCGATGAAGAAGGGCGCCTTGACATTCTTGACGTGCTCGGGGCGCGGATCCTTGCCGTCCTCGCGGACCTGCTGCTGGTAGGTGAGCACCGTTCGTTCGGGAACCGTGAAGTAGACCCACATGTTCTGCGTGCTGACAATCGTGGTCAGGGTCGTCATCTCGCCTGCGTTGCCGAGGGGAATCAGGTCGCCCTCGGAGAAGTTGCACTTGCCGACCCGCCCGTCAAAAGGGGCCTTGATTTCCGTCCAGCCCAGGTCGAGTTGGGCCTGCTTGAGGTTGGCCTCTGCGCCTTTGATCTCCGCTTCGTTGAGTTTGACCTGGGCCACGTTCAGATCATACTCTTCCTGCGATACGGCGCCGGTCGGCAGCAGCCTCGTGCTGCGGCTGAGGTCGGCGGCGGCCTTTTCGAGCGTGGCCTTCCAACGTTCCACGTCGGCGTTTGCCCGGTCCAGTTTCGCCTGGTAGGGCTCCGGGTCGATCGTGAACAGCACCTGATCCTTCTTGACTTCCGCTCCGTCGAGAACGTGCCGCTTGACCAGGTAGCCCGACACCCGGGCGCGGATCTCAACATCCTCGACCGCGGCGGTTCGACCCGTATCCTCGAAATCGTCGGTCACCTGGGCGGTGACCGGTTGCATGACGGTGACTTCCGGCGGTCCGACCTCGACGACCGGCGGAGCACTCCCTCCGCAACCGAGTTGGACGACCAGCGCCGAGGCGACCAACGCGATGTGAAGTTGGCAGATGCGGCTGTGAAACAGATTCCTGGACCTGGACATGTGTCGGTCACCTTGCTTCGAGCGAAACGGAAACGGCCACGATTGATGTTGGCACGGCGAATGAACCCAGGCCGATCTGCGGAACCTTCCCCTATGCCGGACCTTCAGCCACACATTCTACGCCTCGCCTGCCGTTTCGTAAGTAGCCGACGAGACAGACGAGCCGGAATTGGCATCCAGGTTCGGCTCGAAATCCCCGACCAGCCACCGTTTTCCAAATAAACAGACTGCATGGTGACTTTTCAGTCAGTACCCAGACTCCAGCGTCTCGTCCTCAGGCAGGACGGATGGTCCGCAGAGCGACACTCCCGGCCGGTCCAGGATTCAGAAGCCCCGCCGGAGTTCTATTCGGCGGAGGTACCGTTCCAGGGAAGAACGAGCGCGACGACGCTACCGGTCAGGAAGGTAATGGAGGAGCCGCAGATGGCATACCAGGGCCAGGCGAGGTGGGTGGTGAAGACAAGGACACTCATGGTGACGATACCGACGACGAGGCCGATCAGGGCGGCCGGTTGTTGGGTCCGTCGGGTGAGGACGCCGAGAAAGAAGACGCCCAGGACCACACCGATGGTGAAGCCGGCGATGGCAAGGACGGCTTCGACGACGGCCGATTTGACCCCGTAGGTGAGAAGGAGTTGGCCGGCGATTCCAACCGCGATCTGGAAGACTCCAAAAGCGGCGGTGAGGATGCGGCTGACCCAGAGAAGATGCTCCGGGGTGGCTTTTGTTCTGCGCCAGGGGATGTAGAGGTCGTTGACGACCGCGGAGGCCGAGGAGTTCAGCGAGCCGGAGACGGTCGACATGGCGGCGGAGAAGACGGCCGCGATGATGATGCCCACGACGCCGACAGGGAGGTAGCGAACGACGAAGGCGGAGAAGACCTGGTCGTTGCTGGCAAAGGCCTGCTCCGGAGGGAAGAGGTCGAAGAACGCGGCCAATCCGACGCCGATGAGGAGGAAGAGGGCGAACTGGACCGCGACGACAAAGCCGCTGAGACCCAGGGCCCAGCCGGCCGCCCTCTCGTTCTTGGCGCTGAGATAACGCTGGACCATGAGCTGATCGGTGCCGTGGGAGGCGAGGGCCACAAAGGTGCCGCCGATCAGGCCGGACCAGAAGGTGTAGTTCTTCGTGAGGTCGAAGGCGAAATCGAAGAGGCGGAACTTGCCGTGAGTCTGGCCGTACTGGATCATCGATTGCCAGCCGCCGGGAATGTTGGCCCAGAGGCTGGAGATTTCCGTGGAGCGGGCCCCCAGGTAGGCAAGGATCATGAGGAGGGCCAGCACGGCCCCGGCGATGTAGATGAAGAACTGGATGCAGTCGTTCCAGACGACAGACTTCATGCCGCCGGCGAAGGTATAGACGATGGTGAAGGCGCCGATGACGATCACGGCTACCCACAACTCCATGCCAAAGGCCTGCTCGACGACGATGGCGGTGAGGAAGAGCCGCAGCCCGTCGGCAAGATTTCGGGTGACGATGAACAGGATCGAGGAGACCTGTTTGGTGGCCCCGCCGAAGCGGCGGTCAAGGACCTCGTAAGCCGTGTAGAGATTGCCCTGGAAGTAGTGGGGGAGAAGGAGGTAGACGACCACATAGCGGCCGACGATATAGCCGAGGGTCAACTGGAGGAAGAGCATGTTCCCGTCCTTGGCGTAAGTCAGGCCCGGGATGCTGAGGAAGGTGACGGTGCTGGTCTCGGTGGCCACGATGGAGAAGAGCACGGCCCACCAGGGAAGATTCCGGTCGCCCAGCAGGTAGGCAGCCACGTCTTTCTGGCCCCGTCCCAACCAGATCCCGAACAGGGTCACGCCCAAGAGATAGGCGACGAGGATGGCGAGATCGATGGAATGGATGGCAAGCTGCATGTCTGGGACTCCGGGACGAGTTGGGTTAGAATATTCTGCTCGACAGGACCGGAAAAATCTACCAGTTGGTCAAACTTCCATGCTCAACCATCTTACGACGGAAGCCAGAAATCCGGCCTCGGAGACAATCGACACGCTGACGGCCATCGGGATTGTGGACCTGATGAACGCAGAAGACGCCACGATTGCCGCCGCGGTCGGCAGGCAGCGGGAGTCGATTGCCCAGGCGATCGAGGTGATTGCCGATCGCCTGCGGGGGGGCGGACGGCTGATTTACATCGGGGCAGGAACCTCTGGGCGGTTGGGCGTGCTGGATGCCTCCGAGTGTCCGCCAACGTTCAATACCGATCCGAGCCAGGTGGTAGGACTGATTGCCGGCGGCCAACGGGCCATGTTCCGGGCGGTGGAGGGAGCGGAAGACTCGCCCGAGACGGCGGTCCAAGATTTGAAGGAGATCGAACTGAGCCAGAAGGATGTGTTGGTGGGGATCGCCACGAGCGGGCGCACACCCTATGTGATCGGCGGGCTCGAGTATGCCCGTTCGATCGGCGCGTATGCCGTCGGCTTGAGCTGCAATGCCGACGCGGCACTGGCCAAGAGCGCCGATCTGAGTATCATCCCTGTCGTCGGCCCCGAAGTGATCAGCGGCTCCACGAGACTCAAGGCCGGCACGGCCACGAAGATGGTGCTCAACATGCTGACCACCGGCGCGATGGTCCTCTTGGGCAAAACCTACGGCAACCTGATGGTCGACCTGCGGGCGACGAACACGAAGCTCATGTACCGGACGCGGCGCATCGTATCGGCGCTCACGGACCTCTCGGAGGAGCAGTCGCAGACGCTTCTGGACCGGTGCGGCGGGGAGTTGAAGACGGCAGTCGTGGCGCATGTGCGAGGCCTGTCGGCAGAGGCCGCCCGCAGGCGGCTCGAGGAAGCTGGGGGGCACTTGCGACGGGCGCTGGATGGGGAGTAAGGCGGGCGCCGCAAGGGACCCTGCATTGCGAATGATAGCTCGCTGTGCAATCTGCCGATGAATGGACCATTTGTGGCACGGGCGCCGGGTCCCGTGAGGTGCTCAAATGAAGACTGAAGAATACGATGAATCCAAGGTTCTCAGTGAGTACCTGACGCGCAACTTCTCCGAGCTCATGACGGACCTCGAACGCCGTCGTTACGAGTTGGCACTCACGCGCGCGAAGGCCAAGCACAGCGATGCTGCGGCTGAACGGGCTGAACGTTTGCCAGCAGGGATTGCCGGTGCTTGTGCCGATGCTGCAACCGCGTCGCTCCGACAATTCCAGGCCCTGGGAACGAAACTCAGGCAACGTATTCTGCGCGACGTATGGGCTGGACGGGTTATCATCAACCGTTGTCCAGCCTGTTCGCGGATCGTCAAGACACCACTTGCGCGGCAATGCTTGTGGTGTGGCTGCGACTGGCACCGCACCTGACAGGACGCGATTGCTGAGGCGTGATACTTGCCACTTGAAGGCGTTGCGGAGCGTCTGACCCAAGGCTTTAGTGTGTCGACCGCTTCGCGGTGTGACGGATGTGACGGTGTTTCCCAATGTTTGCCGCGCCGGGTGGGAAGGGAGTGAGTGGTTTGGCGAGTGGGACTTTACCCCCTCCCCGGCTCTCCCCCTCGCGTCGCGGAGCGACGCTGGGGAGGGAGTTACTTCAACTGCAGCGTTCCTGCCTGGTCGAGCTGCCAGGATTGGCCAAGGGTTCCTTCCCAACAGCGCCAGACGTTGTCTTCGCTGCGGTAGATCGTGAGGTTGAAGGGGATCTTCATGCCGGGCTCGGGCTTCAGTCCGAGGGCGCTCCAGGGGATGGCCCACTCGGCTTTCCAGCCGCCGCGGGTCTTGCCGTAGGGTTTGGCGGCGAACTGGGTCGCGCGGCCGATCCGCTCGGCATCGGCGGCGGGGGCACCAGCGTCGGTTGCGCCCTGGAGGGTTCCGCCGGGATAGCCGCGGAGGACGCAGGTTATTGGCTGGCCATCGGCCGTTTTGGCGGCCAGGGCGATTTCGGCGCCGTCGTCCTGGCCCCAGGTGGTGCCGTTGCGAAGCCTGGTAACATCGAAGGTGACGCAGTTCAGGGATACGTAGAGGGATTGGTCGTCGTAGCTCAAACGGGCGTAGGCAGGTGCTCCACTGGCGCTCCAGCGCGAGGGTGCCCGATCCAATCCCACCAGTTGGCCCGGCCACTCGTCGGAGCCGATTTCAGCGTCGAGAGTGGGCGGGGTTGCCACGCGGAGGGCAGTGGCGGACCAGGTCATGCGTTTGGGTTCGGCGACGGGGGGCATGGCGTCGTCGATGGTGAAGGCTTGCGACTGGCCGTCTTTGTCAAGGCCGTTGCGGAATACGCGGTTGCCTTTCCAGACGGTCACGGCGCTGGGCGGGGCGACGGTGAGATTGCCGGGGACGACGAGGGTGTTGTTTTCCAGCGTGCAGCCGGCGGATCGCTGGAAGCTGAGCGACATATCGCCCTGGGAGACGAAGACGTTGTTGCGGATGGTGATATTGGTGGCGATGTGGTTGTGGGTGGGCCGGTCGACGCCGATGGAGACGTTGTTTTCGACGATGCAGTCCTGGGCGCCTTCGTCGAGGTAGTAGGCCGATACGCCGTAACCTTCGCCCACCTTGACGACGTCGCGAACGATGTTGCCGCGGAGGATGGCTTCCTTCATGCCGCCGTAGATGGCGCCGCCGTCGTGCATTTCGAGCATGACACGCCAGATCAAGTTCTCTTCGATGAGGAGCCCCTCGCCGCCGCCGGAGATGCCGGAGTAGGGTGTGTCGTGGATTTCGTTACGGTAGAGGTGGATGCTCTTTCCATCGGCGCCGCGCGAGCCATCGACTCCGACGGCGATGGCGCTGGGGTAGTAGAGACCGATGTGATGGATGTGATTCCTGGCGACGAGGGTGCCGGCGCCGCTTGTCTTGACGGCTCCTGCTCCCGTGTGATGGATGTGGCAATCGACCAATTGCGAATCGTGGAGGCAGCCGGACTGGACAGCCCAGCCGCCAACGCAGCAGATTTCGAGTCCTTCGAGATTGCAGTTTCGAGCCCGATCGATGCGGAGGGCGCCGTCGAAGGCGTAGGCGCCGAACCCGCCGGCCTTGAGCGGCGTGGTGGTGGCCTGGAGAGTGAGGCCGCGAAGAGTGACGCCGGTGATTTCGTTTTGCTGGTTACCGGCCAGCCAGATGAGCCGTTCGAGGCGGGGGGCGACGACGTTGGCCTTGGTCATGTCGTCTTCGGGGAGGGGCCAATAGACGACCTTGCCGCGGGTGCGGTCGAGGTACCACTGGCCGGGACGGGTCATGCCTTCGCGGGTATTGAAGATCACGTACTTCTTGACTCCGAAGGCTCCTGCCGGCGACCTGGCTGGGGTCGAGAAGATGAGGGCGTGGCGCTGGGTATCGTTGGTTTTGACGCCGACCATGGACTCGTCCCACATGTGGTAAACGCGGACCTCCGCGTTGCGGACCTCGAGGGTGCCGGGGATGTCTTTGGGATCGTAGAGCATGGTGGTGAGTTCTTCGTCGGTGGGCCGGCGGTCCCAGCCGCCGCCAACGGTCGAGAGCCAGCGGACGTCGAAGACGCTGTTGTGGAGGAAGGTCCCCGATTCGGGAAGCCGGGCTCGTTCGGGCAGACGGCCATTCACCACCAGGGCGCGAAAGTCCCAGGTTCCCGCTTTCACCTCCGGCAGGTCGGCCGCCCAGAATTTGTCACCATCGGGCTGCCAGCCGGTGACGGGCGAGCCGCCGCAGAGGGTGACCGGACCGCCTGTGCCGGCCTCGATCACCAGGCCGCTGTCTTGCGGTTCGAGGGTAAGCGGCGAGGCGAGAAAGTACTCGCCCGGCATGACCACGATGCGGTGCGGGCCGGCTTCGGTCTTGCGGGCAACATCGCGAGCGGCCTGGAGTGTGGCGAGGGGTTTTTCTGGGGTGCCGGGGTTGGAGTCCTGGCCGTCGGGGGCAACGGTGAAGGTAGCGGCGAGGGAGAGGTGCGCCACAAAGACGCCCGCAATCACGAGCACCACTGTCAATAGGTTCAAACTCCTCGTGTCACGACGCATGGCAATCCTTCCATCCACGGGTTTCGTCTCGGGTTGTGCATGGGGTAGTCCGGCAGCCGACCAGCATAGCAGTAGGCGGGGTCGCATGCGAGCGCGAGGATGGCGCTGGACAAGCCGGGTGGTTGCGCAAAAAGAAGGGGGGCCGCCTCGCTTGGGCACAGGAAGAGTGCGAGACGGCCCCCAGCACAAGAGGGTTCGGTTGGCGTTGCCGCCCTGTCTTGGTTGGCCTTCGCAAGGATCCATGAAGGTTTCTTGCTCAGGCGTCGATCAGGCTATTTCCTCGGGGGGCGATGACGAAAGGATCGCTCGGTCCAGCGGCATCGGCGATCGTTACCTTCGTAGCTCCAGATCTCAATTCGCCGCAGCCAGCCGCTTCTTGAGGCGAATCTTGACCAATTCAAGACAATCGTCAACGGAATCGGGTTCGAGCTTCTGGAAATCGTCGTGGTGCGAGTTCTGGTAGTCGACCATTACCCAATCCCCCCGCTGGTCACAAATGATCCAGTGAACCGCCCCCACCTTGACTCCCTTGTCGGATCGGCCGATTCCGAAATCGGCGACCAGTACGTATTGGCTCGAGGGCGCCTGCTCCTGGAAGTACGCACGAGCCGCACGCGCGGTTCGCCAAAGGACTTCCTGTTCGTTGGGACTCCCCTCGACCTTCAGATCAGGTCCCTTGTCGACAGCCTGAACGGAGGCGAAGCCGGCCTCTGCCAGCAGTGCTGCCAACCGGGCCTGCGTTTGGGGGCCGGGCTTTCCGCCCACACAGGCGGGGCAGATCTCCAACGAGCTTTCGGCCAGTTGCTTGCGGAGTTTTGCCGCGCGCTGCTTGATGGCCTCGACTTCCTCATCCGCGGGAAGTCCCGATCTCGTTTTCCAGTTCTCCTGCACCTTGCCGACCGGAGCGTCCTTGCGCAGGGGATCGGCAAGGTCCCACGATTCCCGCAGTCGATTGACAATGAAGATGCAGCAAGTCATGGGATCTTTGGGTGCGGTAGGCCCGGACTGAGGGAAGGCCTCGCGGCGAACTTCTTCCGCAAAAACCACGTTTCCCTTGGCATCTGCCACAACGGTGCGGATCGCGTTGATC
>CAYSCH010000199.1:0-10085 GCA_964429355.1 uncultured Planctomycetaceae bacterium
GGACGGCGACGCCGCCTCCGGCCTGGTTTGCCCGAGCAGACATCTCGTTTTGGAGAGAGCCCGTCAGCCCGCCTTCCACCGAGACAGGTTCGTATCCGGCGGTCCGTTGAGGAGGGGGTGGCGGGGTAGGTTCCGGTGGAATCGGGGGGGTCGGCTCCGGTGGCGTCGGCGGTTCTGGTTCCGGTGGGGTCGGTTCCGGTGGGAGCATCGCCTGGATCGCGTCGACGGTGATGTCTTCCCCTGAGTACCCGTCAGGTACTCTCCCGGGTTGGCGGACGGGACCGGCCTCCTGGGCGAGAAGCTGGAGGCTGTCGTCGGGGAGTTCGGTCTCCGTGCCGGGTGTCTGGCGGGTCATATTGGCCAGATCGCTCAGGTTGCCCGATTCCTCGGCGAGTTCTGCGGGGGTCTTTTCTTCCGGAGAGCGGATACGACTGAGGAAAGCCAGCAGCGCCGCCAGGGCCCGCTGGTGGGCGGCTTCGGCCCGTGCGAGGGCATCGTCGGCGGTCTCGACCTCGGCGGGGACTGCGTTGCGAATGGCGTCGAGGGACGCCAATGCGTCAATTCGCGCCAGGCGGATCTTGTCGCCTTGTGCGACCGCATCCGTTGTGAGGTTCTCGGCAATCGGCAACGAGTCGCCAAGAAGGGCTTGAACTCGCTGGGCAAGGTTGCGGCTCAAGTCGTGACTGATGAGAGTGGCCTCGGGAGTCTGCACGCCCGCCAACTGGTTCAGCAGGACCTCGATCTGGTGCTGCAAGACGCCAGCCCCCTGGCGGACTTCACCTCGCAGCCCACGAATCTCATCAACGCCCTGGCGGATCGACTGAACCAGTGCATCGGCCCCGGTGCTGGCAGAATCGATCCTGGCCATGTGGGCCTCGGCTTCGGCCAGTCTGGCGCCCTGCCGGTCGACCCTTCCGAGCGTCTGGACAATGGCGCTGTTCTTCCCTCGACATGAGTTGACATGGCCCGAGATCGTACCCACCAGGCCATCACACTGGTAGACGAGTGCCTCGACTTGTGGCGAATCGATGATGGGGCCGGCGCCGGCTGCGCCGCTGGCCAGAAGCGATTCGACTTCGGCCGCAAGCCGTTCGCACTCGTCGGCCAGGACGTTTGCGTCTTCTCGCAATGCATCGAGTTGCCCCAGTGAGCTGGCCGGATCCTCTTGAGGGACAAGACCCTGGATAGCGGTGCGACTAGCCTCGGCAGCCGACGCATAACCGGCAATCGTGGCCTCATATGCCTGAACAGCCATCGTGAGCGTATCTGCCGTTTTCTTCTTCGCCTCAAGCTCGGCAAGCTTCGCAGCCAGCTTGTTGACATAGTCACCTTCCAGAATTCCAGCGATGACCTGCTCCTGTCGTCTCTGTGCCTGCCGGATCTCCTCCGCCACGACGGATTCACCGAGACGCTCCGCAGTGGTATAGAAACCGTAGGCCGTCAGGCCAACGGAGAGGACAGCAGCCGATACCGGATTGGCGGCAGCCAGGGTACCGAGGGTGGGAGTCAGGTAGGAGAATACCGCAGCGCCCGCCACATAGACGGCAGATTCCTCCGCGAGGGCCCAGCCGCTCTGGTTCTCATTCCAATTGGCATAGAGGTTTGCGGGAATGAGCGCCAGACCCGCAATCGACACGGTGCGAGTCGCCGCATGGGCTGCCTGCACGGGTGTGCCGAACTCGATTCCACCGCGACCCGCGCCCCGGTAGCCCATGGACTGCAAGCGATTGCGCAGTTCAGCCGCGTTGCCTCCGAATCTCTCGTACTTGCTGATATACTGTTCTGTCAGTTCCGACGAGAATCCTCTTCGAACAGTGAACTCGGCTGTTCTGGCATGTGCCTCCATTTCCAGCGGCGAACCTGGGGTCATGCCAACCCGCGACCAGCGTCCGTGAATTGCCTGCATCTCGTGCTGTGCTTCGTGGAAGCGGGTAGCCAGGATCTGTTCACGGCCGGCGTTGACCGCCGATGGTCCGATCTCTACCCGGATGCCTCTGTTGCGCTCGATGATCCAGTCGGCACCGGAAGTCTTGCCGAGATCCTCCAGCAACGGGTTGTAGGTGGCCGACCCCCAGCTTTCACTTGAGAGCGTCGAGTCAAGACGACGCTGCATATACCCGGTACGTGGCTGAGTTCCCAGGGGATCGGTCCTCATCGTGGGCGAGCCGTCGGCATAGGCGTATGCCTCCAGCGTGGTGAAGCTGCTTGGATCGACAGGTCGCGTGTCGACCGACAAGAACCGCCCCAGTTGCGGATCGTAGTACCGGTTTCGGAAGTAGTAGAGCTGTGTCTCCGGGTCCCACTCCCGGCCGGTGAAACGGAACGGGCTGTCGATGCTCGCCTTGCGAGTGTCCCGGGAATTGCCGAACGCGTCGTAGCGATAGGACCGGGCCAATTTCCCGGCGCTGTCGCTGATGGCCGTCACAGATCCCAGTTCGTCGGCGTGGAAGAAGAAGGCTTGCCCGCCCCGGGTCATCATCAGCGGCCGATCGATCGTCGGACCGTGGGCGTAGAGTGAGGCCGGTTTCAGATCGGCATCGAGTTCCGCCCACACATGGAGACCGTCGGTCACATAGTAGATGCGTCCTTTTTCGTCCTCGCGCCAGACCCGCTCGCCGGTCGCGGCGTAGCCGAAGCGGACGGACTTGTTGTCCGGCAACTTGACCTCCACCAGCCGGTTCTCAACATCATACAGATACCTGGTGGTGAGTCCGTTCTCGATTCGAGCCGTCAGATTGCCGTTGGCGTCGTGCTCGAACCGTGCCGCTCCGGCGGAGCTCAGTTGTCCGGCGGCGTCGGACGCAAAGTCGGTCTTCTTGCCGTCGCAGACAACTGCGCTGCGGGCGCCGGTCTCGCCGTATTCGTATTGGATGGCGGTACCCCCCTCGCGGCGTTCTTCCACAAGGCGGTCGTCGGCGTCATAGCTGTAGTGAACCTCGTCGCTCACCATCCGCTTGAGAACCGGTCTTCCGGCCTTGTCGTGGTCGCAGGAAACACCTTCGAGGACCACCCCCTTTTCGTCCTGATAGGCAACTGCCAAAAGCCGATCGCTTCCGCCGTAGGCCCAACGGCCGACGACACCATTGGGATACTTCATTTCGACCAGGCGATCTGCCGCATCGTATTGGAGAGTGAACATGCCTTGATCGGCTGCTTCGATGCCGGCGAGACGGCCTGCATCGTCGTAGCGGTAGGAGAATTGCCGCCCCTCCGAGTCGATGAACTCGGCAAGCCGGCCCGACGCGGGATCGTAGCGCCGAACCAGCGTGCGGCCAATGGCGGGGTATTCGATTCGAGTAATCCGATTCCGGTCATCGTAGGTGTATCGCACTGGAAACACCTTGTCGTCGACGGAGGTCACGTTCCCGCGCGCGTCGTAGAGATAGGTGACGGTCCGGCCCTCGGGCAGACGCTTCTCCAGCAGCATGCCGGACGACGAATAGACGTAGGAGACGGTTCTTCCCGCGGCATCGGTTCGGGAGACGACCCGTCCGGCCGTGTCGTAACGCAGTTCGGTCACTCGGCCAAGGGCGTCCTTAAGACGTAAAGGGTTGCCGGCAGAATCACGTTCGACTTGGAGAATCGTGTGCTGCCCAATCCGAGCGGCACTCAGCCGTCCGCTCGTGTCGTACTGGTACGCCGCCTCTCTTCCCGACGGGCAGGCTACGCCGGTGAGCTGTCCCACGGCGTCGTACGAGAACCGCGTTGCATGCCCCAGGGAGTCTTTGGTCTCGATCAGGTTTCCTGCAAGGTCGTAGGCAAGCCGCGTTTCGCCTTGAAAGCCGCCGGAGTTCACCACAGGTCTGCCGACCGGATCGTAGGTCGTGGTTTCCGCCCGGCCGGAAGAGTCGTTCCGAGCGACCAGATTTCCTGTGGCATCGTAAGTGTAACGAACGATCAGCCCTCGATCATTCGATTCTTCGGTGAGCCGGTCCAGCTTGTCGTACCGCCGGCTCATCACAGTGCGATCGCCTTCCATCACGGAGACCAGGTTCCCGTGCGCATCGTATCCCAGTCGCGTAGCGGGCCCCGCGGGAGGAATGAGGGAGTGCTCGCGGAGCCCGAGCGGTCCGATTTCCCAGAGGATCTGCGTGCCGTCGGCGGCAGTTGTTTTCTGCAGAAGCCCGTTCTCACCATATTCGCAGACAACCCGCTGTCCCAAGAGATCCGTGATTTCCTGAAGTCTGCCGGAGTCATCGTAGCGGTAGCTGGTCCGGTTGCCGTCCGGCGCCGTGACCGCAACAAGCTGCCCCCTCCTGTCGTAATCGTAACGCGTCTGGCCGCCCGATTCGTCCAGCTCCCGGACCAGGTTTCCGGCCGGATCGTACTCGTAGTGGTGCTCGGCTCCGTTGGCGTCTTCTGTGCGTTCGATTCGCCCTTGCGGGTCGTACCAAGTGACCGACGTGTTTCCCAAGGGATCTGTAGTGGTCACTGACCGGCCGTGATACTCGAATCGAGTGGTCGCTCCATTCGGGTCGACAATGGCGCGAAGCATTCCGGCCGGCGAGTATTCGTAGCGCGTCGTCGCCCCGGCGGCATCGGTTGCCGAGGTTACGCGTCCCAGGTCGTCAGACGTTCGACTGCTGCGCGCACCGGCGAAGTCGACGATGCCGCTGACTCTGCCCCGCGAGTCCCGTTCGAACTGCATGACCTGGCCTGCAGCGTCAGTGATGGACTGCACCCGGCCTTCCTTGTCGTAGGCAAGGAACAGCGGCGGTGCATGAGAAGCCTCAATACCAGTCGGCCTTCCGCGGTCGTCGTACTGGAACGACGTGCTTGCACCGGGCCCGCCCTGCACCTGCGAGATTCGACCGGCCGAGTCGTGTTTCACGCCGTAACCGATCCCTCCCGGCCCGACGGCGCCGGACGGTTCCCTCGAGTCGCCGCGATACCGGAACAGGAGCGGGCCGGTCTCGGCGCCGGCGATGCCCAAGAGCCGCCCGCTTTCATCGTGTGCAAACTGGATCGACTTGCCTTGGGGGTCCGTGACTTCGTCGATTCTCCCACCTTGGTCGAAATGCAGAACGCTTCGTCTTCCGGCCGGGTCGGTGATCGTCGCAACTCGTGCGGCCGGATCGAACTCCGTCACCGTCAGGCCGCCGTCCGGGGCCACGTGCCGAATCGTCCCGGTCGCGGGGCGATCGATCTGTTCCACCGAACCGTCCAACCAGCGGCGACTCGAAAGCAGTCCTTCCGCGTTGTACGTGAGTTCCACCGATCCGAACTGCGGCTGCCGGATCGTTGTCAGCCGGCCTGTCGCATCATAGGTGTAGTCAACTGGCACGCCGTCAGTCCGCTCCACGTGGGAGAGAAGACCTTCACGCAAGGTGTAGGTTACCGTGTCGCCGGACGAACCTGTCACGCGGATGGTGTCGTCGGCCGCGTAGGTGAAGACAAGAGATGCGCCCTCCGGACCGTCAACGCGATCAAGCCGTCCCGTGGGGTCGTAGCGCAGTGAGAACGTAGAGTGTCTTGCACGCCGCTCTGCCAGCTTTCCGTTCGGCAAGAACGCTTCTTCCGTGCCATCCACACACAAGCGCAGGGCGTTGTCGTCCCTCAGTGTGAGCTGTTCGCCGGACAGGGAGCGGAGGATCGTTGCTTCGCCATCGACCTGCCGGAATTCGGTCACTCCTTTGGCGTCGACGACCCGTGTGCCGTTCCCATCGCGGAGCAGCGACGATTCCCAATTCAGACACCAGCGGCTGCCGAGGGCGCCTGGCGAGAGGGCTGCTTCCCTGTAGGTTCGAGCCAATTCCAAACCCGTCATTCCCGCGGGAACAAACAGATCCGCCAAGTGAAGACGGAACGTACCTGTGAACCTATCGACGGTTCCCTGTTCTTCGGGAGCCGCGAAAATGAAGTACTCGTCTTCGGTCTCGAGCGCCGGTTCCCGCGGCATTGCGATCGGAGCATATCGATCTTCAGCCACACCGCCCTGTCTCGATTCCACCTCCTTCTCATCGGGGCAGGCAAGACCTGCCGTCATGACAAGAAGAGCAATACATGTGAGTGTGTTTTGCCTAGACATCGCGCCACCTCCCAATGGGCGAGAACCCCAACAAGAAAGGAAGCTCCTCACTTGCGACAGCGTAGAAGAGGCGAACTGCCACGAGCCGATTGCGGCCCGCTTGCGCGATCCCAGCCGGCCGCGACAAAGACCGTCCGTCAGAAGAGAATCCGTGCTGTGCGTTGTCGCAAACTGGCGGCCCAGCCGGGAGCCGCAGATCCAATTTGGGGGCAGTTTTCCCAGTATCGCAGCTTCACCAAGGCCTGTCGACCGACCGAAGGAGGGGGTAAGCCCTATTACATCCACGGTGGATGAAGGAGGGCCCGAGCATGGACGAGCGTGCCAATGCTCTCCCCCACGCAGGAGGATTGGATACCCGGGAGTTCCAAAGTATAAGAGGCCCTGACAAAACGCACGAGTTTCCCACGGGCATGGATGCGCACCATCGGCGGTTTCGTCAGCGGCCATTGCCGCAGCGCATCGGCAACTCCAGCGGGGACACGACCATGTCGCAAGCATTCTTGAATCGAATCGACGAACAACGGGTTGCCGAAGTCCTGACCATGATTGCTGCCCCTCGCAATCGTCGGTCCCAGCCCCTTGAGGGCGATCTGGCCGGAGACTTCGACTTCTGGTTCGACGGAGGCGCTTGCCGCACTCACACGGGCTCGCAACACTACGTGTTTGCCAATGGAACACACGCCCACGTGGTGATGCCGGCACCTTGGCTCAGCGTGAACGTCACATTCCCCGACGGCGAAATCGTCGATATCGTCCAACGGACCCGCACCGGGGAAGCGAATCACGATCTTCCGTGTGTTCGTCTCGATCGGTTCGAACAAAGGTAGCTCGTAAACCGGCGATCTGGATCGAAGAAGGTTGGGTTTGGGTCGGCCTCATGGCTTTGACGCTACTTCGTTCTCTGGCGGAACTCCTCATCTGGCTCGCCAGTCTCGATCAGGGGTCGCTTGCCATGCCCGATGGTGAACGCTGCCACGTGCATCTTCATCCCAAGCCCTCGGAAAGCCCCGCCTCTCTGACACGATTTGCCTCCCTGACTCGCTTTTCGGAAGAGACGGAACTGTGTAGACTTGATGCGAAGGGCACGGGTGATCTCTTGTTTTGACGCGGCGCCTTGGCAAGGCCGTTGTTGCCGGTTCCTTCCTCGTTTCTGGTCAGGTTGCCATGCGAATCATTCTCCTGCGGACCCTTGCACGGCCAATGAGCGAGGGCGACCGGCGGAAGCCCGGCTTTTCCGAGTCTGTAATCGGCCCAATAGGTTCATTAGCCATGCAACTATCAATAACACTGGCGCTGCTTGCCTCCACCGTCGCCGGCTTCGGGGCAGACGATCCTGCCGATTCGGCCGGCGAAGAAAGACCGACGCCTCTTGCGGCTGCGGCGCCACGGGCTGAGAAGCCAGCTGCTGGCATGGCCGTGGAGTCGCCGGTCTACCTGACCGCCGCCGACATGTCGATCGCGACCGGCCAGCCTTCGCTGGTGCCCATGTCGAGCGGCTCCACGCACATCCCGGTGTGGTCCTTATCCGGCGGCACGGTTGGCCAGTCGGTCGCCGGACTTGTGGCCGGCCTGCCCGGCGATTGCGCCGCCGTGAAGGTCGAGATCGTCGTGACCACGGCGGATGGGGCAACCAGCCCCGCCGATGAGGATGTCTACAGGTGCCACCTGTCGCAGATGGTGGAGAATGCGGCGTTCACGTCCCGCTACGTTCTGGGCACCCCCGTGCGAACGGCCGTTCCCGCCGCGCCGTTCCACACCCGGACCATTGTGCTGGAGTCGTACTACCAGGTGGAACCGAAGACGCCCCTGTGCGTGCGTATTCAGCGGGAGCCTGGCGATCCGGCCGACTCGTTCACCCGCCCCGCTGGCCTGGCGATGGTCAAGGTGACGCCCCTCGGCGGGCTCGCAGAGCCGCACGTCGTGCAGAACTTGAGCGGCTACAACTCGTGGCCGATGATTCAGGCGCTCGGAGAGAAGCTGGTCTGCGTGTACAGCCGAGGCTCGGCCCACACGATCGGCGAAGACGCCCGTGCGGTTTACGCCCGCACGTCCACCGACAACGGAAAAACGTGGACCGCGGAAACGGTGGTTGCCGACACGCCCGAATATGGCGAGGTCGCCGTGGGGAAGGGACTGGACTCCACGGGGGCGATGCTCCTCTGGGTGCGGCGAATCGGACGGGAGTGGAACCACGATCTCTACCGCACCACGGATGGTGTGACGTTTGCCCTCGTGGCGACGCCCAAGCTCGCCGTGACGCCCGTCCAGATCACCGACGTGTTCGCGGTCCCCACGGTCGGGCTCATGGCGCTCTGGTTCGCAGGGGACTACAGTGACGACGGCCCGAGCCACTCGTGGGGCAAACTGACTAGCAGCGACAACGGCGCCACCTGGACACAGACCGCCATCGGGTCGGAGCTGACCAAACCGCAGTGGCCGACGGAGCCCTCCGCGGTCTACCTTGGCGATGGCAGGATTCTCGCTGTCGCACGCACGGAGATGGGGGACGCGTCGTCAAGAAGATCTCAATTCCAGATGGTATCGACGGACTACGGCGCGACGTGGACGGGCGGGCAAACCAATATCGGCGATGTCACTGCCTCCACGCCAAGCCTGATCCTCGACGCCGAAACCGGTTTGCTGAGCAACTATTACTACGAGCGCGGCAGGGGTATCCTCCGGCGTCGAGTCGTCGATCCGGAGAGCGTGTTTGGCAATCCGCTTGCTTGGCCCGTTTCCGAGGCGGTGGCCACCGGCAGCCAGGTCACGTTCGATGCGGGCAATGCGAACGCCACCGCGATCGGCCGCACCCACTACCTCGCCTTCTACTCCGGCAAGGCCCCCGACACGGCGATCCTGGTATCAACCGTCCCGGCCCCGTAATTCGGGCGCACGCGACACCGACCTGCTCCAGAAACCATGACAGACGCTAAACTTCGACCTGCAACGATCAGCCGTCTGCCTGTCAGACCGCAAATCTGCGGTCTACAGACGACAGGCAGGAATTGTCTGTCAACAAGTCATGTCATCAAGGGTGTAATTCATGGCATCCTCATGGATCGCATACAACGAGCTTGCCTGGACCGACGACCTTCTGGCAGATCCCGCGGATTATGAAGGTGAGGTCGCGGGGTATATCGACCTGATCAAGGAAAATTCGCCGCATGCCCCCAGCACGTTGCTCCATCTGGGGTGTGGCGCAGGTGGCCACGACACCTTTTTCAAACAACACTTTGCCGTAACGGGCGTCGATATCAGCCGAGGCATGCTGGATATGGCTCGGCTGCGGCATCCGGATGTCGAATACATTGAAGGCGACATGCGCACCGGGCGTCTTGGACGGGAGTTTGATGCCGTGGTGATCCCAGACAGCATTGACTACATGGGTTCGTTACCGGAACTGCGGATGGCCCTTGAAACGGCCGCGGTACATTTGAAGCCGGGTGGAATTGTGCTTGTGGTAGGCAAGACCCGGGAAATATTCAGGGACAACAATTTCGCCTATTCGGGGGAGCGGGAGGATCTGCATGTCACGTTGTTGGAGAACAACCACATTCACCGCTATCGTCCCGACACATACGAAGCCACGCTGATCTACCTGATCCGGCGTGGGGGTGAACTGACCATCCAGACGGAGCGCCACGTGCTCGGTCTCTTCTCGCAGGAAGTATGGGAGAAGGCGTTCGCAGAAGCGGGGCTATCCTTGCAGCAGGCAGACCTTGATGGCACGTACGACAAGTACCTCCTTGGTGGCGGGGAGTATCCGCTGAAAATATTCATCGGGAGGAAATGCTGATGGCCGACAACTCCATCACGCGGCTCAAGAGGCAGGGAGCAAGGCGCAGGGAAGGCGCAAGAAGGACAGAACGGGAGGAGGCAAAAATATGGAGGGGGAGGGGTATTCCGAATCGCCTCGTGCCTCAGCCAGGTGAATCAATAGGCCGTTGGTTTTCAGGAAATTCCTTACTCTGGCTATTGCAGTAATCGTCGACTATTGTTATAGTTCACTCGGTCGTGATGAACATGCGGCGGTGTCGCAGTCCAGCGGTGGGAGCCC
>CAYSCH010000199.1:10095-17102 GCA_964429355.1 uncultured Planctomycetaceae bacterium
CACTCTGGCCGGCATGAACGCGGTCAACGCCATGCTGTCCGCGCGCGGACTGCCGCCCGTCAGTCTGGCGCGCTACCGCGCGACCTTTGGCTTTCCTGTGCTGGATTTTTACCGCGCGGTCGGCTTCAGTCTCGAAACTGAGGATTGGGACGCCATGGCCTGCGCGTTCCACCGCAATTTCCTGGCCGACACGACCATCCGGACCGTGCTTTCCAAGTTGCGTGAGAAGGGATACCTCGAACTGGTGCCCACCACCGATCGGCGCTATCGCATGCGGCCGGCAGTGGACCGCCAGTCGGTGGCGGGGCGGCGGCTCGAGCAACTGGTTTCGGTCCTGTTTGGCGACTCGGCCCACGAGGCGATTCTCTACCTGTTGAAGGATGAGAACCTGAAACTCGAGGAGTTGGAGGAGATTCACAGCCAGATCGAAGAGCGTCGCTGCAAGCTGCAAACGAACGAAGATCGCCGCCGGACTGGCCGGTCCTAGTGCTCTGTCACAGCCTGATTTTGGGGTCACTGGCGTAGAATCATGCGACAATCGCCGAGTCGTTCGATCCCAATTCTTAGCTGAGACAAAGCACGAGCCTGGCTTGCCCGACCCCAGATTCTGATCTTGAACCAGCGTGAGGGGAAAAGCGATGAATGGCGAGTGGATGAGGCTGGTCCTGGACGCCGCCGGAGAGCGCCTGCTGCTGGCGTCAATGGATGTTGCGATCCTCGCAGTCCTGGTGTGGGGACTGTTGCACGTGTTTCGCCGCTGTCCGCCGCGTCTGGCCGGACTGCTGTGGCTGCTGGTTCTGGCAAAGCCGCTGCTGACGCTCGCCCTCGGGCCGGCGGCCAGCCTGCTGGTGATCTCGCTGCCCCGCAGTGTCGCCAGCCGATCCGCATCGGCGTCTGATCCGGCCGGCGCTGCCGCCGGCAGTCCGGCGTTGGATTCTCCGGGCCGCCCCCAAAACGCCCCATCGCCTCCCGTGAGCCCCTGGGACGCTGGCCCATCGGCCACGGCCAGCGCCGACGAACGACAGGCGGCACAGACCGAAATGCCGGGAGAAATCGATCCGCTGGGTGCCGAGTCCGCCCCATCGCCGGCGGCAGAGGGCGCTGCACCGATCGTGGAGCGGCCGGGCGGCAACTCCTCGCTGAGCCCAGCGCTGCCGGGCCCGTTGCCGGATGCCGAAAAGGGGAGCGACACCCTTGCAGAATCCCCCGCCGGCCTTCGGACCGAAGGACCGAGCGGAACGGCGATCTCCCGCTGGCTCTGCGCCAAGTGGCGCATGGCCGTTGCCCTCATGTGGATGGCAGGCGCCGCCTGGAGCACGGCAGTGATGAGTGCCCGTTGCCTCCGCATGCGACGCAGGATCGCGCTCTGCCCGGCGGCCGATCGCGGCCTCGAGGCGATCTATGCAGACGTTCTTCGGGAAATGGGCTACCGGCGCCGTCCGGCGCGGCTGGTGGTTGGGGAGTTCTTCACATCCCCGGCGCTGGTGGATTGCTGGCAGCCGGCGATCGTGCTGCCCGGGTGGTTCGTCGAGCAGAGCAGCGATTCTCAACTTCGCTGGACGCTGAAGCACGAAGTGGCCCACCTGCTGCACGCCGACCACTGGGCCGACCTGGTCCGCCGCACGGCAAGAGCCCTGTTCTTCTTTCACCCGGCCATCCGCCTGGCGGCACGGCGGTGGGAGGAAGCGGCCGAGGCTGCCTGCGATCGCGCACTGGTCCGTAGCGAGCAGGATGTGGTCGACTACAGCGATTGCCTGCTGTGGATTGTCGAGCGCGTCGGTTCCAGACGCATCCCGGCAGCCGCCGAGGGGCTGTTTGCCACACAGAGACAGATCCAACGCCGCATCGGCCGCCTGCTCGCCCTGACGTCGGCCGACTTTGGCCCGCTCCGGCGGCGCAGCTACGCCCTGTTGCTGCCGGCCATCGTGCTGGCACTCTCCGGGTTTTCGCTCGGGCAGCCGCCGGCCGAACCGGTCGAGGCACAAGCCGGGCCCCAGGCCGCGTCTGCGCCCCAGGCCGCGCCTGCACCCCAGGACGTGCCGGCCCCCCGGCCGGAGCCGGTATCCGCAGCCGGCCCCGGCTCGGTGCTCGACAGTCTCGTAGCGGCCCTCCACAGCACGGCAGCACAGGCGGCCACAGGGCCCTCCAAGTCCAGGCACGACGCCGAAACGACCGAGCTGTTGGCCAGGATCCTCGAGGCGAATCGTTTCTGGTTCGAAGGCCCGCCGCGGCAGACACCCGGCTATCGCTACACGTTCGTTCACCGCAACGGCAAGCGGCAGGAGTTCGAAGTCGCCGATCCGCAATCGGCCGGCGCCTCGGTCAGGCAAGGCATCACCTACGCGCCGCTGGCCGCCGTCCTGCTCAGGGCCCTGGTCGATTCCGGTTCCAGCGCGGCCCACGTCGAGGGAGTGGAACGGTCTGACGCGGAAATCCGGATCCGTTTCCGGACCGATGGTTCGCTTGGGTCGAGGCTCGGCGGAGGTGTGTCCGGAAGCTGGCAGGGCTACATCTACTACAAGCTGGGCGATGGCGTGCTTCGCCTCGACGCCAAGACGCTCCTGCCGATCGAATTGACGTCGACCTGGCGGGACGCCAAACGCAATGAGGAGACGCTGGTGACCGAGCGTTTGAGCGAGCCGGTCGAGGTGGCTGACGGGCATTGGGTCCCCTTGCGGGTCGAGGCGGTCCGCCAGGAAAACACTTCCAGCGCCGGCGAGGCGAAAAACGAGAACAGCAGCCGCTTTGACTGGACCTTCAAGGTCTACCAGCCGGGCCTTTGGCTCTTCGATGCCGAACTGGCCGCCGACGCCACCGCAACGGGTTACCACCTGGAAGACCTGGTGATCGGCGGCGTCCAGAAGCCGCAGCCCCAGGCGTCGAGCGCCGCGCTGGCCGCCATCGAGAAGTCCAAGGCCGCGCTGGCCGGACTGGTCCGCCAGTACGTCGAGGCCAACCGGGCCTGGCTGCTCCCCGACCTGGCAAAACGCAAAGGACTGGTCTACGACTACACCCAGGAAGACGGCTATCGCGAGCGCATCACCTTTGATCGCGACGGCAACGTTCTGGTGCACCTGGTGTCGGACCGGCAGTCCAGCAAGTCCCCCTCCTCGGGCCAACTCCACCTCTTCACCGCCGACGGCCGCGAAGCCAACGGCATGGCCGGCGAGCCCTTCCTGACGGTCCGCCCGGCCGATCCGGCGTCGACCAGCCCCTTCTCGGGGCGGAAGATGCTGAACAATCTGGCCACCGGCTGGGGCTGGGAATGTGCCTCCATGCGGCTGGCCCGAGGGGCCGACGATTTTGCGATCACCGTCGACGAGAAATCGGAAGATCAGGCCTGGAAGATGGTCCTCCGCCCCTTGCGCAACAGGCCCACTCTCCATCTCGGCACGATGCTGCGGTTCATTTCCTGGGCCTATCTGCCCAATTGGTCGTTCGATCGCTGCGAGATCCGTATCGATCGAAAGGGCCGGTTGCCCCTGGAAGAACGCTATTTCCAGGAGGGCAAGGATCAGCCGATCTGCACCATCCGCTTTGAAGACTGGCTCGATACGCCCGAGGGAAAAGCGCCCGGCAAGGTCGTCGGCCGTGCCACCTACCAGAAGCGGGGCCAGTCCAAGGAGATCGAAGAGGTCTTTGACTTTACCGGAAAGTATCGCGTCACCGAGACCGGCATTTTGCTCCTCGACGAGGTGGCCAGCACGTTCGCCACCCAGAACAGCGGGTCGACCGGCCGGGTGGCGATCGTCAAGCCGTCCGAAGACGACGGCGGGCTTATCCAGAAAACGCTCAAACAGGTCGAAGCGACCGCCGACTTCCTGGCCCACGTGGAACAGCCCCCGCAGGGGCGCAGCACGACCGTGCCCTGCCGCTGGGGTGAAGAAGCACCCGTCTGGCTCAACGGCAAGTACGAGCACCAGGCCACTGGCCAGGGCGAAGATAGCGAGGAGCCGCCGTTTGTCATCTATCGCAACAACCTGGGCATCCGGAGCCTTCGGCCCGAAGTGCTCGCCGACGGGAAGGTCCGCGTCACGGTCGACGTCTACTCGACCATCTACTATCAAGGCTACAGCTTTGAGGTGACCGTCGCGCTGCTCGACGGCCAGGGCCGCAGCCTGGCCGCGCAGACCGCCGCGGAATCTACCAAGACCATGGGCCAGCCGGAGCAGAAGCCGGTCGTGCTGGATTTTGGCGTACCAGTCCAGTCGGACCAGGTGGCCTCGATCGCTGTCGCCCTGAAGGTTAAACGCCAGTGGGGAAGCCATCACTTCCGCGGAATGTGGATGAGAGACGGAGACAGTAACGATCGCCAAACGTCCTGTTTCCCCGGCGCGCGGGATTGGGGTCCCGAGCAGGCGATGGGCGAGCCGGACAGTCGCCACATCGGCGGCGACTACAAGCACGCCTGGTCGCCTCTGACGCCGGACGGTCAGCAGGAATGGTTGGAACTCAGCTACCGGGAGCCGGTCCGCGCGGTTGGCGTCAACGTCTACGAAACGCTCGGCCCCGGCGCCGTCCACAAGGTGACCTGCTACAGCGCTTCAGGCAAGGAGCAGGTTGCCTGGGAGGGCAACGACCCCACGCCGGCCGATACGCAGCTTGCACTGGGCGTTTCCAGGATCCGCTTCAACGAGACGGTGGAGACCGACCGGGTGCGGATCTGGCTCGATTCGCCCGCCGTGAAGGGATGGAACGAGATCGACGCGGTGGGCCTGGTCGAAGCCGCGGAAGGCTCTTCCGAACGGGAACACTGGGCCCGCGACGCCGCGGCGAGCAGCACTTTTGCCGAGGGCGAACGTCCGGATACGATCACCTATGAGTACGACGGGCCCCATACGGAATTGAAGTACGACGACGGTTTCCACGACTGGATGCGGAGCTTGGGGGGCGGCCAGTGGCAGGTCGTCCGGTTCACGCGTCCCAAGAACACTCCCTATCTGGATGCCGTGCGGGTCCTGGCTTCGAGCTACGGTTCCCGGCCCCGAAATACAGCGTTCTACATCCTCGACCAGGACATGAAGGTCCTCCAGGAGTTGCCCAGCGAAACGAGGATCCGGTCTTCCGGGCCCATGCACTGGTTTGTCTTTCATGCCCCCTCGGTCGAGGTGCCGGAGACCTTCCACGTGGCCTTCCAGTTCAACAGCCAGCAGTATGGGGGCATTTACGTGGCCACGCGCCGGCTGGCCGAAGGCGAGGACGGGCAATCGTTCACCTGCAGCCCCGGCCAGGACCTGAAGCCGCTCGAAGTCGACGGCGCCGGCTACGCCTGGATGATCCGCGCCTATCTGTCAGAGACGCCTGACGAGAAGGCGCGAAAGGACGACGAACTTCGCCGGCAGCGCGAGGCGGCCCAGGCGGCCATCAACGCCAAGGGCCCGGGCTGGAGCCCGGCCCAGGCGACCGGCGCGCCCGATGCCTACGAGCTGCCGACCGGCGGCGACCGGCAGTCGGCCTGGGCGTCGCAGTCCCAGGACGATCAGGCCGAATGGCTCGAGCTTGTGTACGCAAAGCGGGTCAACGCGATCGGTGTCGACATTTACGAGACCTTCAATCCGGGGGCCGTCCACAAGGTGACCGTCGTGGAGCCCGGCGGCATCGAGAAGACCGGGTGGGAAGGCACGGACCCGACCCCCGCCGCCATCGCGGGCGGCAAGGGGATTTCTAGAATCCGCTTCGACCAGCCGATCCAGGCCGATCGCATCCTCCTCCATCTGGATTCCGTCTGCGTGAAAGGCTGGAACGAGATCGACGCTGTCGGGCTGGTCGAGTCGGCCGGCAGTGTCCTCTGGGCCGAGAAGGCCGAGGCCAGCAGCACCTACGCCAGCCGGGGCCCTTCGCAGCGGTAGGCGATCACGCAGACCTTCTCCAGGATCACGAGCCCTTCCTGGGTATTTCGTATGAACAGAGTTCGGGATCGCTCGCGCAGAGGGGCAGAGGACGGAAGTCAGGGATCACGGGAGAGAGGCGCAAACAAAGAAACACGAATTCTGGATGCTCGAGGTTCCAAGGCAGCGGTTTGGGGCTTGGAATTGGGCAAACCAGGGCTTCCAGACTTCAAAATCACGGCCTGTGAGCCAGTAGCATGAAGGAAATGTCACATGTCCGAGTGTAAGCGTGCTTCTGTACCCCCAAGCCCAGGGATTAGGGGCACCTTGGAGATCTCCAGATGCTCCACAGGTATCTTCATCGGTGGTAACCCCGACGGTCTTCGTTCTCTAGCCGAACTCCTGATCTGGCTCGCGAATGTCGATCAGGAGTCGCTTGCGATGCCAGATGGAGAACGCTGCCACGTGCATCTTCATCCCAAGCCCTCGGAAGGTCCCGCCTCTCTGACGCGCTTTTCGGAAGAGACGGAACTGTGTCGACTTGATGCTAAGGGAACAGGTGATCTACCTGAGAGGTATGATGCAGTATTGCCTGGGTCAGGCGTACCGTGAGTGACGGAGCGGTTGAATGGGCTGGGCTGCTGAGGCCGGTCCCCAGCCGTCAAACTCCCACAGCGCGGGGATTGACAGTTGCCTGCCGGCAATTCAGGGCCGGTGACCCTGATCGACCGTTACATACGTAGTGTGGCACTGCCTGCTTGTTGGCAGTGTTTGAGATGCCGCACAGGATCGTGCTGCCTCACCCGCAGACCAGCCTCGTATCTTCCCCTCCCAGCTTGGCCCTCCATCGGCACTGCCCGGCAACTGCCAGTTGACGGTTTTCTTTTCCTCCGTCCTCTCTTCCTCGCCTGCAACGCTCGTCAACCTGCACGAACCGTCCGTCCTCCTGAAATTCCTCTGTCTCTCCGCGTCTCTGCGCGAGCCCCTTCCGTCCCTGCCGCCCTGCGCACTACGGCGCCCAATCTCAATCCAGCCCTCTGTCCCCCGTCTCCTGTCCCCTGCCCATCTTCAATCTCCCATCTCCGATCTTCCTCCTCCCTCCGTCCTCTGTCCCCTGGATTCCTCGCCTCTTTAGTGGGGTGGCCAATTTTTCTTGGATTTTTCAGCCCCCTTTCTGCT
>CAYSCH010000200.1:0-16974 GCA_964429355.1 uncultured Planctomycetaceae bacterium
GGCACCACTTCCCCAGAACCAGCGGAAGTGCTCGGGTACGCTCTGGTTGGCTGCCGAAACGAACCACTGGCCGTGGATCTCCTGCCGCCATACAGTCTGTCCGGATTTGCCCGAGACGAGTTCAATCCAACGGTTCAGGGGAGTCTCGCCGCCACTGGCGTCGGCGGCGACTACGAGGTAGTCGGCAATACCGTCGCCATTCTGGTCCCCGACGGGTGTCGGTGTGGCGACGATGGCGCTCACGACACCTTCCTGAAGTCTCGCCTGGGCGTTTTCGATCGGCCGCAACAGATCATGGCCCCGAGGTGCCACCCAGAGCACGTGACCGTCGGCGCCGGAAAGGGCCACCAGGCAGGCCTGATGTCGCGCCGCGAGGACGATGTCGCCGATATCGTCGCCATTGAGGTCGGCGGCTGGGCTGACCAGGAAGGGCCGCAGATCGTGTACTCCCCAGCCTTGGTAAGAACCGACCAGCGGATACCAGGGCCAGGACCAGCCAGGCGCCTCGGCGAATGCCCGGTCGTTCGGGTCACGGAGCGATTTTGTCCACCGCAATTGGGCGTGCCGCAAATCCCAACATCGGAGACCGTCGCGGTCGAGAACGATGGCGAGGGTTCGAGCGTCTGCGCTGACCAGTTGATAGGACTTCTCCGTTTCAATCGGAGCCATGAGGAGCGAGGTATCGAGGTCGACTTCGAACAAGCGCGAATCTTGCCGATCTAGCCGTACGTCGTAGGTCTCGCTGAGTCGCCGCTCCCCCGAGACCCGCATCGTGTACCGGCCGGCGAAGATCTGCAGTGGTTGTTCGGTGGGCACAGTCTGCCGTGTGACGATCGTGCCGGCCGCTTTTCGAATCTCGGCCACGAGAGGAGGCTGATCCGTCTCCAGGGTGACGTATGCCAATTGCCGCTGGCGGAACCAGAAGATCGCGATCAATAGCAGACCGACCAAGGAAATGGTTATGGCCACCGAGGCTGCGCTCAGTCTCAGAGCGAGGTGGTGACGCCGGAGCCACTTCCTTATCCGTTCGGCAGGGTTGGAACGGCGGGCCCGAACAGGGCGATCATCGAGGACGGCCCTAAGATCGTCGGCCAAGGCTTGTGCCGACTCGTAACGGTTTTCCGGCTCCTTCTGCAGACACTTCAACAGAATCGTTTCTACATCCCTGGGCAATGACGAAACCAACTGCCTGGGAGGCGTCGGATCTTCATGGAGAATCTTGGCGACCACCTGGTGCGGGGTCTCAGCCGAAAACACAGGGCGGCCGGTGATCAGTTCATAGAGGGTCGCGCCGAGGCTGTAGATATCCGTTCGGTGATCCAATTGGTGCCGCGCTGCGGACGCCTGTTCGGGGCTCATGTAACGGGGAGTTCCGAGAATGGTGCCGGTCATGCTGAGCGTTACGTCGTCGGCCCGCTTGGCGAGACCGAAATCGGTCAGCCAGATGCGGTCGTCGCCGCCGAGCAGAAGATTGGAGGGCTTGATGTCCCGATGGATCACACCGCGTTGGTGGGCGTGATGCAGGGCTTCTGCAACCTGCAGCCCCCAGGCGATAGCCTTTCGGGGCTCGACCGAGCCACCCTCTTCGGCAAGCACAGAGGCCAGGCTCTGCCCGTCGATGAACTGCATTGCGTAGTAGTCCACACCCTCTTCGCCGCCAACGAAAAAGATCGGCACGATATTCGTGTGGTGCAGACGGGCGATGGTTTCGGCTTCGCGGCGGAATCGGTCGACCGCTTCGAGATTGGGGCCGGAGCCGAAACGAAGTACTTTCACGGCAACCCTGCGGCCGAGCGAAACCTGTTCGGCCTCATAGACTATCCCCATCCCCCCACGGCCCACCTCGCGGATGAGGCGAAAGTCGCCCAGGCGCTGCATGAGACCGGAAGGGGCCACTCCCACCCGGTTGGCTGCCGGTCTGTGATCGTGTGTCGACGGCACCACCGGGTCGTTGTCGTCTGGCCGGTGTGGATTCGACATCATTATCCTTAAATGTCGTCGAGAGTTCGCGGTGTGGCAGAGGCAACGGTCGGCTCGTTTGGAGCCAACGGAAATTCTAGCGCCGGATCACGATTTGGCGAGATCCAAATCAAGGTCCGTCACTCGGCGGAAAGACCGGGGTGCTGTTCCATGCCGAGTTCTCGCAGCGGAGTCTCGCGATATTTCACAACTCGCGAGATTTCGCGATTCTCATTTTCGGCAGTTGTGTGTCGCAATTCCCTTTCTGAGAGGAGGTTGCGATCTCTTGTTGCTGATGGCACGGGATATGCATCTGTCACCGACGATGCGTATAGGACAGACCAATTGACAACTGCGCGACTGCCAACCGTTGGAGGCCGTCGCAAGCAGTTTCGTTGTGGCAGTCACGCAGTCGAGAAGCGAGCAAGCAACGTCAGCCCAATCGTCTGACACTCAGATTCGCGGCCGTGTGAAAACGGCACAAGAGACTGTTCCAAGGAGACAGGAAGATGAAACGATTTCTCGTACTGAGTTATGGCTTGGCCAATTATGCGGTCTTTCTAGGGGTTTTTTTGTATCTCGCGGGTTTCATCGGAAACCTGTGGGTACCGCGATCGATGGACTCCGCGCCCGTCGGGCCGGTCTGGCAGGCGCTCTTGGTCGACATGCTGCTGGTCGGATTGTTTGGCATTCAACACAGCGTGATGGCTCGGCCGGCTTTCAAGCAGTGGTGGACGAAATACGTTCCCAAGCCGATCGAACGCAGTACGTACGTGATGTTCACCAATGCAGCCCTGATCGTGCTTTTCATCTTCTGGCGACCGGTGGGGGGCACGGTGTGGGACGTTCAGAACCCGACGGCTCGGGCTGCTCTGTGGACGCTATTTGCCTTGGGGTGGCTGATCGTGCTGCTCACGACTTTCCTGATCAACCACTTCGATCTGTTCGGATTGCGCCAGGTCTGGCTCTACTTTCGCGGCAAGCCCTACTCCCACCTCAGTTTTCGGACCCCGGGGCCCTATCGATTCGTACGGCACCCGCTCTATGTGGGTTGGATCACGGCCTTCTGGGCCACGCCCACGATGACGCTGACGCACCTGGTCTTCGCGATGGGCATGACGACTTATATTCTCATGGCCATCCCGTGGGAAGAACGAGACCTGGTTACCTTTCACGGAAAGCGTTACGCGGCCTACCGCCGGGCCGTACCGATGCTGATTCCAAGACTGCGAAAGCGGGGGGGTGAACCGCAGGTGCAGATGCCTCCGGCACTCGGAACGCAGAGCGCGGGGCGCCCGCATTCGCAGACCCTCGCCAAGTGAGGGAGTGACACGTCCTGGAGTGGCGGGCGTGGTTTGTACTGGAGCGTTTCGGTCCTTTCTTTCACCATGGACGATTGGATTGGTGCCGAGGGGGATGGAAGGATGTGTCCACATACTGGCTCTCGTTCTTTTGGCAATCGGAGTTGTTTTGATTCTCCCCGGATGTG
This sequence comes from uncultured Planctomycetaceae bacterium, assembly GCA_964429355.1. Lineage (GTDB taxonomy): Bacteria > Planctomycetota > Planctomycetia > Pirellulales > Thermoguttaceae > JAAYAY01. Next base: position 3,449 of record CAYSCH010000200.1, read on the forward strand.
CCGGTTCCGGGCGTCAGCCCGGCATGCAATCCGTCGCGGAAACCCCATGTTCCCGGTTGACTGATGCACCGAATTCAGAACGATTTGTTACGTGCTCGTCTATGGACCGGTTTCCGCGATACCAGATGGGGGGGGTGCCGTATCACTCAGCTAGACCGCACACCACTTTTCGACCTGGACGAGGACGTCGCGCTGCGGACCATCTTCGAAGGTACTGCCCAGGAGACGGGCGAACGGTTCTTTCGTGCGCTGGTCGAGAATCTGGCGAAGGCTCTTGACGTTCACGGGGCGATGGTGACCCGGTGCGGGGTCGACAAACGAGACCTGAATGCGCTCGCCTTCTGGATGGATGGGGAATATGTCGAGGACTACAAGCTGGAAATCGCGGGGACACCCTGCGAGCAGGTGATCGACAAGTGCTGTCTGATCCACTTCCCGGACCGGCTGCTCGAGTTGTTCCCAAGCAATTCGGAGACCATGGATTCGGACTTGGTGAGTTACCTGGGAATGCCTCTCCAAGATGTTGACGGAAGGATCCTCGGGCACATGGCGGTGGTCGACCGCCGGCCCCTCCCCGCGGAGCCGCGAATCGTAGCGATCTTTCGCATCTTTGCTGCGAGGGCGGCAGCCGAACTGCAGCGGCTTTGTTGCGAAGCAGAACTCCGCGAGCGCGAGGACAAGTTGAGCCGCCTCGTCGACAGCGCGATGGACGCCATTGTCGAATTGGACTTGGGGTTTCGGGCTGGCCGCATGAACTCGGCAGCCGAGAAAGCTTTCCGTTGTCGGGCCAACGATGTCGTCGGTCGCGAATTCAGCCGTTTCCTGACGGAGGAGAGCCGCGTGAAGTTGGCAAGTCTCATCGAGAAATTGGAGTCTGGGCCGCAGGACCGGCAGTATCTGTGGATTGCCGGCGGACTAACGATATGCCCGAGCGAGGGTGAGCCTTTCGCGGCCGAGGCGACGCTATCGCGGTTCGAATCCCGCCGTAAAAGCTACTTCACGTTGATCCTTCGCAATGTGAACGATCGCCTCGAAGCCGAGCGCAAAATTCAGTTCCTTACCGATGAAGCAGAGTACCTCAAGGCCGAAATCAAGCAGCTTCGCCACTTCGAGATCGTCGGGCAGAGCGAACCACTCCGTGCCGTACTCCGCGACGTCGAGCAGGTTGCACCGACCGATGCCACCGTGTTGATTCTGGGTGAAACGGGGACCGGCAAGGAGCTGATCGCGCGGGCCATCCATGCCGCCAGTCGGCGGTGCCAACAGGCATTCGTGCGGGTGAACTGTGCCGCGGTTCCGGCACACCTGATGGAAAGCGAGTTCTTCGGCCACGAGAAGGGCGCTTTTACTGGGGCCACCCAGAAACGCGAGGGGCGTTTTGCTCTGGCTGACGGAGGCACGATCTTCCTCGACGAAATCGGCGATCTTTCGATCGATCTACAGGCAAAACTCCTCCGTGTCCTCCAGGAGGGAGAATTCGAACCGGTTGGGAGTTCGCATACGCGAAAGGTGGACATCCGTGTTCTTGCTGCGACCAATCGCCATCTGGAGGAATCTGTTCGAGTTGGGGGCTTTCGTGATGATCTCTTCTATCGACTCAACGTGTTTCCGATCATCGTTCCGCCGCTCCGCGAACGGTTGGATGACATCCCGCTGCTGGCAATGGCGTTCGCCACCGGCTACGCTCGGGAGATCGTACGCACGGTAATCGCACCTGACGAGGAGGTCTTTCGGCGGCTGCGATCGTACAACTGGCCGGGGAATGTCAGAGAGTTGCAGAACGTCATCGAACGAGCTGTGATTACCTCCCAGGACGGGCGACTGAATCTCGCCCGTGCCCTCCCGGAAACTGCGGCAACCCACGTGCCTTGTGTTCATTGGGAGGATCCGCAGCCGTGCGTTCGCGTTCGCACCGTCTCGGAGCTGCAAGAAGAAGAACGCAGGAATATCCTGCTTGCTCTCGAGTCGGCGAGTTGGCGGGTCGCAGGCGAAAGTGGTGCCGCCAGGCTTCTGGGCATGAACGCGTCGACGCTGAACTCACGGATGCGGGCACTGGGAATCAGGCGTCCGCGTTAGCCTGGCGACTTGCAGATCGCATTCCTTTGCGGCACAATAGGCCCTGCGTGGCCTTCCTGCAACTTTCTCGTGCCAAGCCAGATTCTGCAATCAGGGAACCGTCAAGGAACACCCCATGTCGTCGGACCGTGTCTATTCGGAGATCGAGTTGATCAACGGTTCCGTCGGCGATCCGGTTCTGTATGTGGACTACCCGGATCGCAATAACGCGTTGCTCTTCGATGCCGGCGACAATTCCGCGCTGGCCCAGGAGAAACTGGCCGATCTGGAAGCCGTGTTCATCACGCACCACCATGTGGATCACTTCATCGGTCTGGACCGGATCGTGCGGATGAACATCGATTCGGACAAGACCCTCTCCCTATTCGGGCCGTGCGGCACGATTCAGAAGGTTTACGATCGGATCAAGAGCTACGAATACCAGTACTTTCCTTTCATGAAGATCGTTGTGCGGGTCCACGAGATTCTTGGCGATCGCATCCGCTGGGCGATTCTTGAATGCAGCCGCCAGTTTCCGGAGCCGGAAGTCCAAGAATACCCGTGGGATGGTGGAGCCGTGTTCGGCAACGACGAGGTGGAAGTGGAGGCGGTTCACGTGGATCACACCGTGCCGTGCATTGCCTACGCGCTGCTGGAGAAGCCGGGATACCAGCTCAACGCCGGCAAGCTCCAGAGCGGGTTACTGTGGCAGGGCGATTGGACAGCCCACGTGTTGTCGCGGCTGAAGGCCGGTGCGCCGGCCGACGAAATCGTGGAGATCCAAGGGGGGCAGTTCCGGTTGGGGACGCTCGCGCAACAGTATTTTCGGAAGTCGCGAGGGGCCCGGGTCGCCTACGTCACGGATACTGCCTGGACCGAATCGGTCAGGCCAGGGCTCCTCAGGCTAGCCCATCGAGCTCAGCGGCTGTATTGTGACTCGTTCTATTCCGCAGCCCAGGCAAAGCAGGCCGAGAGGTATCGCCACATGACGGCCACCCGGGCGGCTCAGTTCGCGCTTGAGGCGAGGATCGACGAGTTGATCCTGATCCATTTCGCTGGGCGCTATGCAGGACGCTACCAACAGTTGGTCGACGAGGCGTCGGCGATCTTTCCCAACGTGTCGGCGGACGTGCCTCCGCCCAAGTAGTCAAGCAGATTCGAGAGCCAACGATGACAACTCCCGGCGATGCAGATGTGGGTTCTTTCGATGCCTCCTTTGACAACGCGAAAGGGCTTACGGAACTGTCGGCGGCGGAGGCCCTCCGGCTGATCCAGGAAGGCCATCCGCTCGCGAACGTCCGGGTTGCGGGACTGGTAGTTCGTGGCGAGTTCCCCCTTGAGATGAAGATGGAGAATGTCACGCTCGTTCGCCCGCAATTCGTCGGGGCCAAGTTTCACAAGCCGGTCACTCTGTTTCGCTGCACGCTTGTGCGGCCGTCGTTCGGCCATGGGACGGAGTTCAGGTGCGGGCTGAACATTCGTGCTTCCACAGTGAAACAGGCTACGATCAAGGGTACCACTCTCGGCGAGACTTTCCGTTGCGACAACGTCCGTTTCGTAGGTCAAGTGCGGATCGAGAAGTGCCGGTTTGGGGGTTTGGTGCGGTTCTGGGGAGCCCATTTCGAGGACTGGGCGGAGTTTATAGCCTGTGAATTCGCGGCCCAGGCCGATTTCCGCAACTTCCACGCCAACGAGGGTTGCAGCTTCACCGATTGTCGCTTCGGGGCAGACATGCTTCTGCGTGGTACGACCGTTTCCAAGAAGCTCGATTTCGGCGGTTCGCGATTTGACGGGCTCCTGGACCTCTCGAAAGCAAAACTCCCCGACTTCGTCTACCTGGAACAGATCGAGCAGGGAGAGAGGCAGCGTTTTGCTTTCGCGAACGCCGTGGCCGATCGGATCCTTGTCCGCCCGGATCAGCTCGAAGGGCGTCTCCAAAGCGAAGAGGAAAAGGACTATTGCCGTGCCATGCAGGAATTCGGCCTGTTGAAACGGAATTTCGAGACTCTCAATCGCTACGAGGACGACGACTGGGCTTTCTATCGTTTCAAGGTCAACCAGCGGCGCACCCGGCCTTTCTCTTTCCTGCGTCCCTGGCGGGCGCTGATGCGGCTGGCCGACTGGGTCTTTCTCGACCTGGGCTGCGGCTACGGCACGAATCCATTTCGAGCGGTCCGCAGTGCCCTGGTGCTGGTTTTCCTGTTTGCCCTGATCTACATGGCCGGCATCGAGTGTTTCGTTGGCCAGTCACCCTTGCTGGCCCAACAGCCGGCGTGTCTGGCCAATCGAGCGATTTTCGCCTTGATGACCAGCATCTCCGTCTTCACCGCGGGTTTCACTGGCGAACATCTCAACTCTGCACAGGGTTGGATGCTCGTGCCGCTCGGCATCGAGGCCCTCCTCGGCACGCTGCTCTGGGGCCTGTTTATTGTGGCTTTCAGCCGAAAAGTGATTCGCTGAGGAAGGTGGATGGGCCGGACAAAAGAGGTGAACAACGTTACCTCGCAGCTTGAAAACGACAGTGGGTCTCGGTATTCTCGGATCAGGATCGATCGGCCGATCCCAGGGCGACAGGGCCGGTGAGCCAATACGAGCTACCGCTCGGCTCGAGTGGCCTGCTCCCGATGGTCGCGCGAATCTTTGTGAAAGACTTTGAGGTTAGTGGCACAGTGGCCCATATTGTGCGGGAGAAACCCCATGAATACGCGACTCTTCCGTGTGATTGCGTCTTGTGTTGTGTTGGCCTGGAGTATCGTGGCCGGTGCCGCGGAGCTCGAACTGGCTGTCGATGTGGATGTCAACGACGAAGTCTGGCTTCGCGAGGCTCCCATGACAGAGTCAGATGTCGACAGTCTGGTGGCCGGGTTTCACGCACGAGGGTGCCGGACGCTGATCGTCCGAGCCGGATGCCTCGGCCTGCTCCCCTATCGAACGCAGCTCACGTACTCAATGGGGTTTGACGCGGATCATGCCCGGGCGAACCCGACGCCCCAGGTGCCGGACATGGAGGAGTATGTGACGCAGCGTTCCGCATGGAACGAGAAATATGCCCGTGTCATTGCCGATTTCAATCCGCCGGAGGCCTTCGTCACGGCGGGGCGCAAGCGCGGAATGAAGGTCATCATCTGGCTCGACATTTTCGATGACGGCTATCCCGGCTATCGTTCCAAGTTTCTCGACGAGAACCCTCATTGCCAGTGGACCGCGAGAGATGGAAAGACGTATTTCCAGGGAGTGACCAGTTATGCCTGGCCCGAAGCCCGGGCGTTTCGGGTGGCGCAAGCTCGAGAACTTCTCGCGTGTGGAGCCGACGGCATCCACTGTTCGACGAGATCCCATTGCCGCCACATGCCCAATGTCCACGAGGAAGACTTCTACGGATTCGAGCAGCCCATCGTGGAGGCCTACCGGTCGAAGTACGGCGCCGATATCCGAACCGCAACCGACTTCGACAAGCAAGCCTGGCACGACGTCAAGGGCCAGGCCATGGTTCAACTGTATCGCGAGCTGGCCGAACTTTGCCACGGGCAGGGCAAAGAGTTGTGGATTGGGCTTCAACTGGGCCGGTACACCCAGTTTTCCGCGGATCCCCACTTCGGCACCAACGTCGTGATGCGATACACGAACCACTGGAAAACGCTCGTCGACGAGAAAATCGCCGACGTGTTTGTTCTCGGCGACTATGAGGCCATGTCGGCTCCCGGCCAAGCCTATTGGTCTGTCAAGAAGGATATCGTCCTCAAGCCGGATGAGGACCTCTACGCATGGGCTGCACGCACCTATCAGCCCTATTGTCGAGGAAAGACGAAGCTGCTGCTGTTCTCGGAATGGCTGCCGGGTGATATCACGGAGTTGGAGAACCGGATGACGTTCTTCGCCGAGCGAGTCCGTTTGAACGGCTTCGACGGGATCGACGTTCATGAGGCCGCCTCGTTTGAGTGGCCGGAGGCCAAGATGGAGGTCTTTGGGCGATTTGCCGACCGTCTGGCCGGGAAACGCTGAGCCTGATCGTCAGGCGATAGATGCGTTCGGCACCAATCAGCCAGGTTCACGACGCGTTTAGCATGTCATCGGTTCACGGCCGTGCGGGGCATCAGTGCTGAATCCTTGACAACTTCACAACCGCTTCGCCACTGGCAACACGAACGGTCCGGACCAGTTCGATCTCCGATTGCCTGACGAATTCGGGGATCGATCGCAAGCAAGCTTCGAGGAGCTCCAATTCCCAGACCAGCGGCGAGCGGAGTCATGTCGATTCTTTCTGGCTGGTGGTCCACACCATTCTACGCATTTTCGCTGCAATTATTGAACCGTGATGCCAGGGTTTTGGGCGTTTTTTCCTCGGTGCGTGCGGGACCTCTGTACCGTCGTCCGCGGAACTTCAGTACTTCCACGGCCGGCCGTGGAAATGCCGCCCTAACCCCGCGACCTCGCCCGGTATTCGGCGAGCGTGTACCCGGTTCGGGCCTTGAAAATCTCGCCCAGGTACTGGCGGTGGGCGAAGCCGGCTTTGTCGGCAACGGATTCCAGTGGCAGCTCGCTGTCGACCAATAACTCATGGACGCGGCGAAGGCGAACACGGAGAATCTCGTCGTGAACCGTACGCCCAAGGACCTTCCGGAAATGCCGCTGCAAGGTGCTTCGAGAGAGGGGAACGTGCGAGACGATGTCGTCGATGCCGATCCCGTCGCAAGCATATTCACGGATAAAGCGCACAGCGGTCGCTACATGGGGATCGTCGATGGCAAGCACTTCGGTGGAAAGGCGAGTCACCAGACCGGCTGGCGGTATGAACAGAGGTGTCCGGGGCACTGGCTCGCCCCGTAACATGCGGTCCAGGAGCGCGGCCCCTTCGTAACCCACCTGGTCGTGATTGGGCTGGATGCTGGAAAGAGGCGGACAGGAGATCTCGCACAGCGGCTCGTCGTTATCGACACCGATGACGGCCACCTGCTCGGGCACGGCCGCTCCGGCTCGCCTGGCCGCCTCCAGGACCAGTTGCCCCCGTGGATCATTGCAGACCATGACTCCCACCGGCTTGGCCAAGGAACGTACCCAGTCGGTTAGAAGCTCTTGCTGCGCCTCCCAGTTGGTCAGTCCCCGAGTGTCTGGAGGGAGCCGGCAGACGGAGCAGTCGTACCCCGCCCTGCATACGATGGCGGTGAACTCCGCCTGCCGAGTGCTGGACCAATTGGCCCCTTCCACCGCGCAGAAACCAAAGTGGCGAAATCCTCGCTCCAGGAGGTGTTCGGCGCCAAGTTGCGCGATGGCACGATCGTCTACATGCACCAGCGGCACCGACAGGCCGGGAACCAGCCCCAGCACGTCCACGACCGGCAGCCCCGCAGCAACGACGGCCTCGGCAATTGGCTGATTCTGGATGCGGGCGATGATTCCGTCGCCTTGCCACTCGAGCAGCCACGGAGGGACCGATTCCTCGAGGGCTCGAGGCTCATGGTAGATCGACCACGGCCCATGGGCGCGGAGATAACGGGCAATGCCCCGGAGGATGTCCCGTCCGGAAGCCAGCGAGGTTTCAACAATCAGGGCAACCCGGGGGCGCCGGGTTTGGGTTCGCTTCTCAGGTTTTGGCACGCTACGAACTGCCTTTCAGGCAGTCTGCTCCAAATTCGGCAACATGCGGAACTTTTGAGGCCTCGCAACCGGCACCGGCGAGACCGTTTCATCGCCCCATTTTCGAATCAAGCACGATTCTAGCCGAATGACCCAAAATCTGCAATTCTTGCGCTGATCTTGGATGGACGAGGGGCCTTGATGAGATAGAATCGAGTTCTGCGTCGTGGGGAAACCTATGGGGTCCGAAAGCGTCCAACAGAGTCCATGTCATGAGCGTCGATGCTTTAGAGAACGTCCTTGTTCAGGAAGCGGTTGACCTGTTCGGCAAACGCTTTGGTCGGAGTCCCCGCTGGATCGTGGCGGCTCCGGGCCGCGTCAACCTGATCGGAGAGCATACCGACTACAACGCCGGTTTCGTGCTTCCCATGGCGATCGAGCGACGCGTGGTGATTGCGGCTGACCGGCCTGCCGAGCTTTCGCCGGACGGACATGCGTGCGTCTTCAGTTCAGCCGAGGGAGTTGCCGCTTCGATCGCGGTGGACGGCGAAATCTGCCCGGGGGAAGTCCACTGGTCGAGCTATCTGCAAGGTGTGGTGGCCGGCTGCCTGGGCAAAGGCCTCAAGGCCGGGCCGTTTGAGGCGGTCGTTCACAGCGATGTGCCGCTCGGCGGAGGACTGTCGAGCAGTGCGGCTCTCGAAGTGGCCACGGCAACGCTCATCGAGACAATCACCGGCCGGACGCTGGATCTCGTCGACAAGGCGCTCCTCTGCCAGAAGGCAGAGCACGAGTACGCCCGCATGCCGTGCGGGATCATGGACCAGTTCATCTCCGTGATGGGAAAGGCCGACCATCTGATGTTGCTCGACTGCCGGACCCAAGAGGCCAAGATGGTGCCGCTCGACGATCCGGCCGTAACGGTGCTGATTACCAACAGCAATGTGAAGCACGAGCTGACCGGCAGCGAGTATCCTCAGCGCCGGGCGGCGTGCGAGAAGTCGGCAGGGATACTTGGAGTTGGCGCGTTGCGTGACGCATCCACGAGAATGCTCGAAGACGCCAAGGGTGTGTTGTCGGATGAATACTATCGCCGCGCGCGACACGTCATTGGTGAGATCGCCAGGACCGTGGAAGCGGCCGGCGCCCTGGAAAGGGGTGATTGGGTCCGTTTGGGCGATTTGATGTACGCCAGCCACAATTCTCTCCGCGACGACTACGAAGTGAGTTGTCCGGAACTGGATCTCCTGGTGGAAATAGCCTCGTCTATCGGACGTGAGGGTGGCGTGATCGGTTCGCGGATGACGGGTGGCGGATTCGGTGGTTGTACGGTAACGTTGGTGGAGACCGACAAAGCTGGCCTGGTTCGCGACTCCCTTTGCAGGCAGTATCGCGAGAGAACCGGAATCGAACCGACCGCTTTTGTTTCCCGCCCGGCCCAGGGGGCCTGTGTCATCCGCACCGCATAGCGATCCACCGGAAGATGGTTGGCGTTGACAGACGCCTCGCGATTTCCGGAAAGACGTCGGTTCGCGGACTGAACAACGCCACCTGTTTGGTCTTCGTTCTCAAGCCTGCCGTCCGATACGTGCACGAATAAACGCTTTTGGATCATGCCCTCACAAGAACTACTCACCTACACAGACGGCGCATACCGGACGGCTCCCAGGCGAGTGTCCTGGTTTGCGAGGTCCTTCCCGACTCAAGCTTTCTATCGGCGGTTCTTCGGAATCGTGTATCGGGCCAGCGTCAAGGCTCGTCGCGGAAAATACGGTTATAACGAGTGGGCCGAAAGCAGTCGCGACGTCCTCGCAGCCCTGGAATCTGTCGGCGTCCAGGTGGAGGTCTGCGGCACCGAGCACATTCGCCGGCTGCAATCCCCGTGCGTGTTCATTGCCAATCACATGAGCATGCTCGAGACGACGGTACTGCCAGCTATCATCCAGCCGATCCGCAACGTCACGTTCGTGGTCAAGCAAAGCCTCCTCGACTACCCCGTCTTCCGCCACGTGATGCGTTCGCGGGACCCGATCGCCGTCACACGCGACAATCCGCGAGAAGACTTCAAAGCGGTCATGGAGGGGGGTATTGAACGCCTGGGAAGAGGAATTTCGATCATCGTCTTCCCGCAGACCACTCGCAGCAATACCTTCGATCCGGAGCAGTTCAACACGATCGGCGTGAAACTCGCGGCTCGTGCCAAGGTGCCGGCGGTACCGATCGCCCTGCTCACCGACGCCTGGTGCAACGGCAAATGGGTCAAGGATCTGGGCGCGATCGATCCAAACAACAGGGTCTGCTTCGAATTCGGCGATCCTCTGGAGATCCGGGGCCGGGGAGCCGAAGAGCACCAGCGGATCATCGAATTCGTCAGCGACAGGCTCAGCCGCTGGCGTGGAGCCGAGTCGGGCCGCCCCACCTGATCCAGGGAAACCCGTATCCACGTATCGACCGAACGCTGCCCGGTCGACCTCGGTCGCCGCGAGCAACACGGTGCCATCACACGGCTGCTGGCAAACGCTTACCGGACCGCCTGGCCGCCGATTCAGCCGGGCGCCAAGACGGATTCGAGATAGGCACGGGCCAATTCATAGACCGCTTCGTTCTGGCTGGCCCGAGGCCCGGCGATGTTGAGGACCCGGATCGCGTTTTCACGAATCCATTGCTGAACCGTGTCGGCGGTCTGGGGATCGCGCATATTAACCAGACAGTGCGGCCTTCGGTGCTTCTGCGTCAGTCGGTACGTGAGCTCTGTACCGCCTCGAAGCGTGGCGAAATAGAGGATCAATGTGCCGTCGGATTCAAGGACGTTTCGTTCCGTCCGGTCGGCATAGTCTTCGGAATCGGTTTCCTGAAGCAGGTAACAGGCGGGAATCCGGCCATTCTCGGCCCGGCGGCCTTTCGGGCACCAGCCACCGTGCTGAATTCCCAGTTCGATGGCCACGTCGAGCCCGGCACGGTCGACGCCGGTCTGCCCGCCGGAGACGATCTTGTCGACGATCGTCGACGCCGGTTGGTCGCTTGGCTCCTTCGACAAGTTCACCTCAGACTGTTGGTCGGCGCTTGAGTGATCGCCGGACCTCGCGCATCCGTTTCGGGTAACAGGAGTTGCATGCCGGGCGTGAGGTAGTTGATGTGATCGCCAAGGACGTCGCGGTTCAACTCGATCAGTTCGGCCACTTTCGAGCGAGCCCCCAGTTCAAAGCGGGCAATATCGAACAGGTTGTCCCCCTGCTGGACGACGTATACCCGGCGGCCAGCCAGGGCCCGGCTCGCGGTTACCGTACCGCGCCGCCTGGCTGCCTCCCGATGCTCGGGTTTGGGACAGAGCTCGGGGTAGCGGCTTTCGAGGGTGTCGACTGAGGGTGTCTGCACGGAATCACCAATGCGGATTTGATCCGCCCTGGGATATTTGTCTTTGTTGTATTCGGCGAGGGCCTCGAAATAGGCACCGGATCCGTAGACTTTCTTCGAGATCGTATAGAAATTATCGTTCGGTTGCGCCGTGTACCTTCCGTCAATCGGAGTCACGACCGGCTGTTGCCAGGTCTCGGTGGTCGACGCCTCGTCGGGTCCGCGGTTAGCCGACAACCCGGCGAAATCGGCCTGAGTTTTCGAGGAAGTCGCGGGCGCATAGGATGGGTAGGTGTCTTGCGCCGGAGGCGGCGTTGTCGACGGGGGGGCATACGGTGGTGTTGTCGCAGTTCCCGCGTAGGAACCTGGAGTGGGTGCGCTGTAGTCTTGTGACGGCTGAGGCTGGGCAGGCGGAGAGTAAGCCGGCGAGGCAGGGGGGCCCGGTTGCGTTTTCCAGGCTGTCGAACTGTAGTCAGGCTGAGGTGCTGGCCCGATATCCTGGGCAATTGCCATCTGCCCGGACCCCAACGGTTCTTCCTGTTGGAGAGTACTGGGAGCGGAATAGGCCGTTTCCGCGCGAGGCGTCCCATCGCTGAGAGCCGTGCTCCCAGTCGACGGTGTCATTGCCTCGCCGTCCCCATTGTTTGGGATCGCTACCTGGGTACCCACAGGCTTTTCGGCGGGCACGGGTGCCCCGACTCCTGCCATGAAGTCGTTCGGATTCGGCATGGGAGCAAATGTCGTTTCGGGGGATGGTGTCGCTTGGGGTTGCGGATCACTACCGTAGTTCGCTGCATAGGATTGGCTCGGCACAGCCCCAAGCGGCGCAGCAGCCGGATCCACCGCCGATTCCGAGGGAGTCCAGACGCTCGCCTGAGCCTTCCCGGCGTCCGAAGCATCGTTCCACTGGGTCATGACCAGCGCACGGGAATCGCTACTCAGAGGCTGCGGTTCTGCAACCACCCCAGCTTCGGCCGTGACAGGTCGCTCCTGGACGAGATCGCCGGTGGCCTGACGCTTCAAATGGCTGGAGGCGTCGGCCGTTTCTTCAACGTCGCTACCCGATGTCAGGTGACGGTAAACGAAGTAGCCGGTCGCCCCAACGAGGAGCACAAGGACCAGCAGGCCGAGTTTGATCTCCCACCCTCGGCCCGAGCTATCCGGCAGAAACTGGGGCTCGTCCGCCTCGGCAGGCGATTCATTCAGTGGTTGGAAAACGTCTTCCTGATCGCGTTTTCGGGCCATGATACTCTCAGCCTCCTTGCTGAGGGAGGGGCGGGGGTGGCCAGCCAAGTCGCGGCTCGGCCGAGGCGCCTTCGCGCCCGTCAGTCGCTCATTTCCTGCGCAGAACCCCAATTTCACGAATTTGAAGAGCGGGTATCATCCTCAGTTTGTGTCCTTCGGGCAACACGGAATTTTGCGCTTCGACTCCGCGGGTTGTCCTGGCACTCCAGATCCCCCGGTCGAACCGGCTTCTTGGTCGCAACTTCGAGACGTGGATCGTCGCGAAAGGCCTCCTTGACCCGTCGGTCTTCAAGAGAATGGAAACTGATGATACCCAAGCAGCCCCCCACTTGGAGGCAATCAGGTATCCTTCGCAGGGCAATTTCCAGCGATTTCAGCTCGTCATTCACGGCAATTCGCAAGGCCTGGAAGGTTCGCGTGGCGGGATCGATTTGTCCCCTCTTTCGGGGACCAGGAATTGCCCGTCGCACGATCTCGGCTAACTGGCCGGCTGTTTCGATCGGCTCTTGCCGCCGTCGTTCGGCAATCGCACGGGCGATCCTTCGGCTATGCCGCTCTTCCCCGTAGGCGTAAATCAGGTCGGCCAGATGCTCTGGCTTCAGACGATTCACCAGCCGGGCGGCGGGTTCACCCCGCTCGGGATCGAACCGCAGATCGAGCGGTCCGTCGGCAGCGAAGCTGAAACCGCGAGTGTCGTCGGCAAGTTGATCGCTCGAGAGTCCCAAATCAAGGATCACGCCATTGACCTTCTGGATCTCGAGCTCTTCGAGCACTTCCGGCAGATTGCAGAAGTTCGCCTGAACGACGGTCACGGGGAGGTCACGGAGCGCCCTCCGGCTCCGCAGTATGGCATCGGCATCGCGGTCGAGCGAGATTACCCGCCCACCGGCTCCAACTCGTTCGACCAGAGCCTGTGTATGCCCCCCACCGCCAAGCGTGCCATCGACGAAGACTTCACCCTCGTGCGGGTCGAGCCAATGGAGGACTTCGCCGAGGAGAACTGGGACGTGAACGGAATGGCATTCGGACATCGAGACCTGCGGATCTTCTTCCAGAACAAGCGGCGCGGGTCGACAAAGCATGCCCAGCGTCGACCATGTGAGCAGGAAACGGTTGAGGCAGATACTTGCCGCGCTGCACCAGCGACAAGTGTGCGTGGAATACACGGTAGATGCGCCAGAGTCTCCGTGCAAGGGGACATGGGCCGTCCACGCATCCATGTTGCGAGAAGACCTCGCTGCCGATGCAGGATCCCAGCAGAAAAGGGGGCGTTTCCAACGGGGATCGGCCCGTACAATCGC